>JACQCH010000051.1 GCA_016201735.1 Candidatus Omnitrophota bacterium | reverse complement strand
AGGAGAAGCTGGTAGAAAACCTGAGACGTGTCGAAAAAACCCTCCTCCGGGGACACGACGTGATCGACGACCTGAAGGAGTATCGAAAAACCTCTGACCAGCCGGGAATCCACGCCTTCCCGCTGGCCCAGTTCATCGAGGGCGCTGTCAAGAAGCTCCAGAAGCGCTTTGAAGACTGCCCCAACATCAAGGTGATCCTGGACCTGCCTGAGGGCCTGCCCACCGTGGAGGGCTTGGCCACGCTCTCCCTGCTGCCCTTGAACTTGCTGGCCATCCCATTCTGGGGTGTCTCCGCTTATCCTGAAGGAGGAACCATCACCGTCAAGGCCTTGGTGGATAGCCAGCGGAATCATGTGGAGCTTGCCGTGACCGACGATACCGCCGAGCCCCTTCACAAGTACGTGGACAATCCCAATCGAGTCGGCGACGAGATCTTCCCCACAAGAAGCCGCCACGGAGCCTTCTACTACTTCGTCGCCAAGAAAACCGTTTCGGACCACCACGGCAGGATGGTGGTGTTGGATGGAGCCCCCCCAGGAAAAGGCACCACGATCCTGGTTCAATTGCCCCTAAAATACACCCCGCCCAAGTCGGAAGTAGTCGAGGAGGAAATCCTTGGGGACGCGCCTTAACCTGCTGAACCGCTGGATTACCCGAAGGCTCCCCTGGCGGAGACTATCTCCGCCACCGCCTCCGGTTCCCCGCCCGGAGCTTTGGCCGAGAGTACGGGCTGTCCTAGAGGAGTGGACCGACGCTCGCCCAAGCGAGATCACCCCTCAAGTGCATCTGGTAGAGGACTTAGGTATGGATTCCCTGGACTCCGTGGAGGTGGTGATGGCCTTGGAGGAGGAATTTGGCATTGAAATCACGGATGAGGAGGCCGAGCAACTCACCACCGTGCCGAAGCTGCTACAATACCTGGAGGAGAAGTTGAGACATGGCGAGCGTTCTGATCGTGGATGATGAGCAAGAGACGGCGGACATGATTAAGATGTCCTTCGATATGCAAGGATTCCCTTGCTGGGCTGCCAGAAACAGCGATGAGGCCCTGAAGGTTATGGCGGAGCAGGTGCCCAACCTGGTGCTTCTGGATAAGCGGCTGGACGGGAGCCGTTTAGACGGCTTCGGCATCCTTCAAGAGGTCAGCAAACTGTCGATCCGGTCGAAGATGAAGATCTACATCGTGACCGGGTATCCCGATGAAGAAACAGAGGCTAAGGCCAAGGAACTCGGGGCTGACGGTTACCTCGTAAAACCTCTCCCGATAAACAAGTTAATAGAAATTGCCAAAAGCCTCTAAAGACCTATTCAAAAACAGGAGGGAAAAGTGTGGGACGAGAAAGCCATCGTTTGGGCAAACAGGGCGAATATGCCGTGATCGGGAAGCTCCTGGAGATGGACTGCGACGTGTACCAGCCTACGGTGGATACCGAGCGGATCGACTGAGCACGGCGCCCAGGTCTTTGCGGTGCATGGATTCAAGGAGCGGAAGAACTACTTTATCATCTGCCACTTTATCGGTACACCGAATTACTGGGTGCTCCCCTCTCGAATTTTTGAGAAGCATGCGGTGTCCAATAAGAAGGGATTCACCCGCCTGACCATGACGGAGATGAAGCAGTTTGAGTTGAGGGACGGCAACCTGGGGATCCAGAACTAAATCGTTACCGGGTTTCGGTCCAGCTCGGCGAGGACGGCCTGGGCCGCTCTGCCTGAAGCGCCGGGGGTGCCGAGCGACTGGCGGATTTTTTCAAAATCGGACTTCATGGTGTTTCGCTGCTCCGCGGAGTTCCAGAGCTCCAGCGCGGCTTTGGAGATGGCGGCGGGGTTGGCCCGGTGCTGGATGAATTCCGGAGCCACCTTTTCTCCGGCCACGACATTGACCAGGCCGATGACCGGGATCCGGATGAAGAACCTTGAAAGAAAGTAGGTCGGCCAGGAAGTTTTGTAGACGATCAGCATCGGCCGGTTGAGAAGGGCGCACTCCAGCGTCGCCGTTCCGGATGCCACCATCACCAGGTCGCAGGTGTAAATCCCATCGTAATCCCAACGCTCCACCACCTTTGGTTTCAGGGACGAGCGGTTCAGCGCCTGCCGGTACAGCTCCCAGGGAAGGTGCGGCGCTTTGATGAGCAGGAACCGAGCCGAGGAGGGGAGATTCTGGAGCATCTTCTCCCCGGCGGCCAGCAGGGCAGGGAGGATCCGGCGGACCTCCAGATCCCGGGAACCGGGCAGGAGCCCGATGATCGGCAGGCCGTCCTCCAACCCGAATCGCTCCAGGGCTTCCAGATGGGACAGGGTGGGCTTGACGTTGTCCAGGAGCGGATGCCCGATGAAGGTGACGGGAACGCCGTTTTGCTCGTAGAGAGTTTTCTCGAAAGGGAAGACCACCAGCATCCGGTCCACCAGCCGCTTGATTTTCCGGATCCGGCCCGGGTCCCAGGCCCAAATCTGGGGACTGATGTAGTAGACTAGGCGGATCCCCCGGCGTTTGACTTCTTCGGCGAACCGGAGGTTGAAGCCGGGATAGTCGATGAGGATCACCAGGTCCGGCTTTCGCTCGTCGAGGGCCGCCACCGCCTGGTGGAACAGCCGCCGAAAGGTCGGCAGATGGCGGAATACCTCGATAAGGCCGATCACCGCGATGCCGGTCGGGTCTGCCAGAATTTCAACTCCGGCCTCCCGCATGGAAGATCCGCCGAGGCCGAACAGCTTCAAGTCCGGGCGGGCCGCTTTCAGGGCCTGGGCCAGGTGGCCTCCATGCAGGTCGCCGGAGGATTCTCCGGCGATGATCATGATTTTGTTGGGCATCTTAAGGGTGGTTCTGGTGGATTTGCTCTGTTACCTGGAGCGCGACGGCAAGCGCTTCGCGTGCTTCCTGGCCGGAGACCGGAGGGGGCCGCTGGTGCAGGATCGCTTCCAAGAAGGCGTTGAGTTCCGTCTTGAGGGGTTCTTCCTTTGGAATGGAAAGGGCTTCATGAGTGATCCGGCCCGAATGATGCCGGAAGATATCCACCGCTTGAGCCAGGAAATCCATCGAGACGTAGGTGTCGGTCTGAAAAATACGGAACTTCCGCATCGCCTCCTTGGAGATCCGGGAGGCGGTGAGGTTGGCGACCGCATGGTTCGCAAAGGTGATCCGGGCGTTGGCGATGTCCTCGAAGGGGGTGAGTACCTTGACCCCGACCGCGTCGATCCGGTGGATCGGGCTCTTGACCAGTCCCAAAAGGATGTCAATGTCATGGATCATCAGGTCCAGGACGACCCCCACCTCGGTTCCTCGGGGCTGAAAGGGGGCCAGCCGGTGGACCTCGATGAAGCGGGGATCCTTCAGGGAATCGGAGACCCGGCGCAGGGCGGAGTTGAACCGTTCCACGTGGCCGACTTGGAGGACCGCTTGAGTTTTCTCGGCTAATTCGAGAAGCTGATCCGCTTCCGCGACAGTGCGGGTGATCGGTTTTTCGACCAGCAGGTGGGTCCCCCGGGCAAGGAACTCCTTGGCGATCAGGAAATGTTCCTGGGTAGGGACGCAGATTGAAGCGGCGTCCAGATGCCCTAAAAGGTCTGTAAAATCGGTCACCGCTTGGCAGCGATATTGATGGGCGGCCTTCTCAGCCCGATCCGGCTGGATATCGCACACCGCAACTAATTGTGCTAGTTTGAGTTGCGAGTAAATCCTGGCGTGGATGGATCCGAGGTGGCCGACCCCGATGACCGCGACTTTGATCGGTTTCATCTTGTTTGAGGGTAGTATATCATGGTAAAATTAGAGTGTTGCCAACCAAAATTCGCAATGAGGTTGGAAGCCCAGGCTTGAGGCCAGTTCAAGGCGCGACGACGAAGGCGTGTTCTCTGGAACACGTCGAGGAGGAGCAACGAAGAAATGGACCAAGCCTGGGCTTCCCCGAAGGGGTTGGGCGTTTTTGGGCTGCGACTGCGTCGTTCGTCGCTCACATACTTCGTTCCAGTATGTTCGCTCCTCACTCCTTGTCTCGCTCCAAAATCGCCTCAACCAACCCATTGGGAATTTTGGTTGGCAACACTAAATTTCGATGAAGATTTCAGTTCGAATTTACAGGAAGCTGATCCCGTTTCTTAAGCCCCATGCAGGCCTGTTCGGCTGGGCGTGCCTGTGCATGCTGGCCGCGAGTCTGTTCAACGGGGTTTCTCTGTTCATGCTGGTTCCGCTGGTTGACGTGGTGCTCTTAAACCGGCCGATCCAGCTTCCTCCATGGTTTCCGGCCTGGGCCGCTTCCGGGATCCAGACCTTCAGCCGGTGGCCTTCGATGACGAAGCTCCACCTGGTGGTCGGGCTGGCGCTGGCCCTCTTTTTGTTGAAGAATCTGGCCATCTTCGCCCAGACGGTCCTGATGAACGAGGTGGCGCTGAAGTTCCTCCGGGATATCCGGGACGGATTGTACCGGCAGTACCAGCGGCTTTCGCTCGATTTTTTCAGCGGCGAGCGGACCGGCGAGCTGGTTTCCCGGATCACCTACGACGTCTCGGTTCTCCAAAATTCACTCACCGAGGGGCTGAGCGATCTGGTCTATCAATCTTCTCAGGTCCTGTTTTTTGTCGTGACGCTGGTGGCCATCAACTGGCGGCTGGCTCTGGTGGTCCTGGTCCTCCTGCCGGCCATGGGATACCCGGTCGTGCAGATCGGCAAGGTTCTGCGCAAGCTGGGACGGATCGTTCAGGAACGGATGGCCGACTTAAACAGCCGGCTCATCGAAACGATCCAGGGGATCCGGATCATCAAGGCCTTCACCGCGGAGACGGCGGAGGCGGAGCGTTTTGCCAAGATCAACCAGGCCTACACCAAGGCCAACTTCAGCACCGTGAAGCGCCAGGAAGCGCTGGGGGGGATCACGGAACTGATCGGGATCGTGGGCGGGCTTTTTGTCCTGGAGGTCGGTGCCCGGGCCGTCCTCCACGGCTCTCTTTCTCCCGGAACCTTTATCCTGTTTCTGGGAGCCCTCTTGTCGCTGACCCAGCCGGTCAAGAAACTCAGCCGGATTTATTCGATCAATCAGCAGGCGATGACCGCCGCCGGGCGGGTGGTGGAAATCTTGGAGCATCCTCCTCTGGTCACGGACGCTTCCGGCGCCTCCCCGTTGTCCCGCTTCAAGCGGGAGATCCGGTTCGACGGGGTCTGGTTCCAGTACCGGGACCAGGACCGGGTCATCCTCCAAGGGGTCGATTTGACCATTCGCTCCGGTGAGGTGGTGGCGATCGTCGGCTCCAGCGGCTGCGGCAAGACCACCCTGGTGAATCTGATTCCCCGTTTCTACGATCCGGTCAAGGGACGGGTCACCATCGACGGAGCAGATCTCCGGGCGGTGACGCTCGATTCCCTCCGGAGGCAGGTCGGTCTCGTGACTCAGGATCCGTTCCTTTTCCACGACACGGTCCGGGCCAACATCGCTTTCGGCGACCCATCGGCTTCTCTCGACTCGGTGATCCGGGCGGCCCAGGCAGCCAACGCGGACCCCTTCATCCGGCGGCTGCCGGCCGGCTACGACACCCCCGTCGGAGAATTGGGGGCCCGGTTGTCCGGCGGGGAGAGACAGCGGATCGCGATCGCCCGGGCCCTGCTCAAGGATCCGCCGATCCTGATCCTGGACGAGGCCACTTCCCAGTTGGATTCGGAATCCGAAGCCCTGGTTCAGGAGGCGCTGGAGCGGCTCATGAATGGGCGGACGGTGTTTCTCATTTCGCATCGGCTTTCCACGATCCGGAACGTGGACCGGATCATTGTGTTGGACCAGGGCAGGGTCGCGGAGGTCGGCCGCCACGAGGATCTGCTGCAGGAGTCCCCGGTCTACCGGCGCCTCTACGAATTCCAGGTTGCCACCTAGGATATTTTTGGTAAAATCTATGGTTACTATGGTTGAACCTTTGGTCAAAGAACTTCTCGAGGCAGGCGTCCATTTCGGGCACCAGACCCACCGTTGGAATCCGAAGATGAAGCGGTTCATCTTCGGCAAGAAGAGCGGGATTTACATCCTGGATCTGGAGAAGACGGCCCAGGGTTTGGAGCAGGCGCGGGAGTTCCTGCGCTCCGTTGCCGCCCAGGGAGGGCTGATCCTTTTTGTCGGGACCAAGCGCCAGGCCCAGCCGATCATTGCCGAAGAGGCGGTCCGCTGCGGGCAGTTTTACGTGAACCTGCGCTGGCTCGGCGGGCTTCTCACCAATTTCCAGACGATCCTCAAGTCGGTGGACCGGATGAAAACTCTCAAATCTTGGAGAATGGACGGCACCTTGGACCGCCTCACGAAGAAAGAGGCGGCCCAGAAGGAAAAAGAGCTGGTGAAATTTGAGAAGGTGTTGAGCGGCATCCTGGAGATGAATCGTCTGCCCAAGGCGGTCTATGTCGTCGACGCCAAGCGGGAGGAAACGGCGGTCCTGGAAGCGAACCGACTGGGGATTCCGGTCGTGGCTCTGGTCGACACCAACACCGACCCGGATCCGATCACCTATGTGATCCCGGGCAATGACGATGCCATCCGCTCGATCAAACTGGTGACCGCCCGGCTGGCCGACGCCATCCTGGAGGGACATCAGGCGTACCTGGCGGGGCAGGCCGCTGCCGCGCAGCCGGAAGCAGCTGCGCCGGTTTCCCCACCTGCTCCACCAGAAGAAGAACTGGCTTCTGCTCCCGAGGAAGTTCTTCCGGCAGTCATTCCGCCACTGGATGAAATAGTCGAGACGATCGTCCCCGAAGCGGCTCTGAAGGTGAAGGTCGACGCTCCCGTTCCCAAGAAGAAACGGGTTACCCGGGTCAAGGCCGGCGAGAAGGCTCCCGATAAAGAATCTCCTCGTGACTAAATCTTCCGGCTCCGTCACCACGGAACAGATCAAGGCGCTCCGGGAAAGAACCGGGGCGGGGGTCATTGAGTGCAAGAAGGCCCTGATCGAGGCCGGCGGTGACCAGGAACAGGCAGTCCAGATCCTGCGGGAGAAGGGAAAGTCGATCGCCGCGCAAAAGGCCGGGCGGGCCGCTCATCAGGGGTTGATCGGTTCCTACGTGCATGGGGGCCGGATCGGGGTTTTGGTCGAGATCAACTGCGAGACCGACTTCGTGGCCAAGACGGACCCGTTCAAATCGTTCGTGCAGGAGATTTGTCTTCAGATCGCTTCGATGAACCCCCGCTACGTGAACCGGGAAGAGGTTCCCCCCGAGGAGATCGGCCGGACCCTAGAGAGTCTGCACGAGGAGATCGAAGGGGTGGAGGCCGAGGCGGCCCAGCCGATCCAGCAATCCCACATGGAGCAGTTTTACCGGGAGAGGGTTTTGCTGGATCAGCCGTACGTGCGGGACACCGGCAAGACGGTGCAGGATCTTCTGACCGACACCGTTTCCACCCTCCGGGAAAATATCGTGATCCGCCGTTTCGTCCGGTTCGTCTTAGGAGAGGATGCATAGAGCCCACCCCGGAACCTCGCGTGAGCCGCGTTGCGTGCGCAGGCGGCCAGATCCAAGGAACGACGACGCAGGCGTACTCCCTGGAGTACGTCAAGGAGGAGTGACGCCGGAGATGGCCGCCTGCGCACGCAACCCGAAGGGCTGTGCGAATTTGCTTCGTCCCGCGGCGTTGCTCGTCGTCGGCGTAGCACTCCTCCGGCTACGCCTCCTCCTCGCGCCTTGCGGGACTCGCAACTTCGCCCAGCGCGGCCACGGGAGGTTCCGGGGTGGGCTCTAGAGCGGCCGCGCGGTCCGTCTATCACCGGATTATCCTTAAACTCTCCGGTGAAGCCCTCCAATCCAAATCCACCCGTTTCGGCATTGATCCTGAAGTCACCGCCTCTATCGCCGCCCAAGTCAAAGAAATCCATGAGCTGAAGGTCCAAATCGGAGTCGTCATCGGCGGGGGAAACATCTTCCGGGGCACCGGCGCTACGGCGAAGACCCAGGGGATCGACCGGACGACCGCCGATTACATGGGGATGCTGGCCACGGTGATCAATTCCTTGGCCCTGCAGGACGCGCTGGAGAAGCAGGGGTGCTTCACCCGGGTGCAGACCGCCATCCACATGGAGGAGCTTGCCGAGCCGTACATCCGGCGCAAGGCGATCCGCCATCTGGAAAAAGGGAGGGTTGTGATCTTCGCCGGGGGGACGGGGAATCCCTATTTTTCCACCGATACCGCGGCGGCCCTGCGGGCCATTGAGATCGGGGCTGAGGCGATCCTCAAGGCGACCCAGGTCGACGGGGTTTACTCCGCCGATCCCCATCGGGACCGAAAGGCGAGGAAATTCTCCACGTTAAGACACATCGACGTGCTCAACAAGGGACTCAAGGTGATGGATGCCACCGCGGTGAGTCTCTGCATGGATCACAAACTGCCGATTGTCATCTTTAATCTGGCCAGGCGGGGAAACATTAAGCGGGTTGTGTTGGGTGAAGCCATCGGTACCGTCATTCGATAATAGAGGGCTGCCATGAGTCCGACAGAACCGAAACCTGCAGTGATGAATCTTCCGGCGCTTCTCCGGGACGCGGAGGGGAAGATGCAGAAGGGGCTGGAAGCGGTGACCCGTAACTTCAACACGGTCCGGACCGGCCGGGCAAACCCCACGCTCGTCGAAGGGGTCCGGGTCGACTACTACGGAACTCCCACCCCTTTAAAACAGATCGCCGCCATCAACACGCCGGACCCCCGGATGATCGTGATCCAGCCGTGGGATGTCAACTCCCTTCCGGAGATCGAGAAGGCCCTCTTGAAGGCGGACCTGGGATTGTCCCCCTTCAACGACGGAAAGGTGATCCGGATCTCCATCCCCCCCCTGTCTACGGAGAGGCGGGAGGAGATGGCCAGGATGGTCCGGACCCAGGCGGAGGAGGGGCGGATCGCCATCCGGAACATCCGCCACGTCGCGAAAGATTCCATCGAGCGGCTGTTCAAGGATAAGCTGATCCCTGAGGATGACAAGTTCAAGGGGATCGATGACCTGCAGAAGCTGACCGACCGGTATCACAAGAAAGTCGACGAGCTCCTCGCCGCCAAGGAATCCGAGCTCAAGGTCGTCTAGGAAATCAATGAAATGGAACTGCCCATTTCTTTAATCCGAATCTCGGCACTTTTCCTAACTCTGAGTTTCGCGCTCCCCAATCCCCCCTCGCCCTGCGCAGTGAAGCCGCCTCCGAATCCTCCGGCCTCGAAGAAATCAAGGCCGGGATGGAGGAGAATACGCCGATACAAGAGGCGATCCTAATATTAGAGAGTGGGACGCCAAAACAGCAAGTGGAAGTGATGACCCAGATAAGGCGGCAGACAGACGGATCTCTGGATTGGCTTGAGGCTGGTCAGGCGGTCCGGAAGGGTAAAACCGTGGCGGTGGATTATGACGGGCCGAAGGCCGATGCGATTCGTCCGTTGCTGAATCAACTGCCATTTCCCAAAGGGGGCTATGCCATAGGAAAGGATGCAACCCGACTGCTCCTGATGGAATCGGAGAATCCGGTGCGGATTGCCAGCCGAGGGGACGTTTTCCAGCGCCTCGGGTTGAACCCCGACGATCTCGTCGTTCAGGGCGCGATCGAGATCACCCGCGACTACCTCGCCTTGTTCGTGTAAGCCCGCGCAACTGGCGCTCATCAAGTAGACTTTATCCCCTATTAACGGTTTGAGGAGCTAAAGAATAGACGATAACCTATTATGGGTAAATGGGATATATGCACGGTAAGGATGCGCCTGAAATATACAGTTGGGAAAACAGGTTTCTCCATCGAGAAACGCCCTTATTCTCTTGTCATTTCAGCGGAGTTAATAGGATAGGCGTGCCTGTAAATGTTAATTGTAATAGAAAGTTTAATATTTTATTGGACAGCGCAGAGAAATTGGGGTAAGCTTAATAGTAGGGTAGGTTGTTCTGAAGGAATGCCGGACGAATAAACGAATGGGGCGCTGAGAAATGATGAAGAATCTCTTTCCTCGGTCTTTGTTCTCTCTCCTGGCAGTACCGGTCTCGCTTTTGTTTTGGACGCAGCTGATTTGGGCTGATGTTCAGGTAAAGACCGTCATCGGGAAAGGGCAAGAAGTTTCGTATTATGAGATCACCAATGGGCCGACCGGTGTACGCGTTCCAATGGCCCAGTTTGATCCCTTAAATCCGGACCTTACCCCCGCTCCGATTTTAGGGGTTCGATATCTGGATGGGCAATGGTCCGCGGATATCAACAATCCACAGTCTATCTCAATGAAAGTTCCTCCGAGCAACACGATTCATCCTCGCGGCAATATAACGGGGATGCGGGTTGATTTCCTGCAGAACACCACCTCGGTGGTGCAGGTTAAGGTTTCCTACGACTTGAATCGCTTTCCACTGTTGTCGAACGACAGTAAACGGACCGTCCTGGATCCAGGCGGCCCCGGTTTTTACGAGTGCACGATCACCCTTGAAGACCGGGAGCCTGACATCAATGTGCTGGAAGACACCAACGGGGACATCATTTATTCAGTTCAGGTGGATCAAGGATTGGATCCGACACAGGCCCGCTGGCGAGGACATCACGCTACTTCCATTACAGAAGGACGGGATTGGAAGGGGAATCTCTTTGCCCCGCCCGGTCAGCGTCAGGATGCTTTTCGGGATTTGCAGTTCACTGCCCGATGGGTTTCTCGCCCCTTGGCCGGTTGGGATCACTGGATTTTCGACATGGGCTGGACGTGGGTCATGTACAACCTAGCCGCCGATTCCACCGCCAACCTGTTTGGCCTCTATTCAGGACCCGCGTCCAAGCTCCTGGGAACAGGGGGGAGTGGGACCTGCGTCTATACCGGGCCCGGAGCTGTCTCCAGCGTGATCTCGAAGGTGGATGCCTCCGGCAACCGGCACGAGGTCTGGCAAAGCAGCAACGGGCTTCTTTACATGAGGACGGATGCCGCGGGCCAATCCAGCCCGGTGATTGCCTTGGGTCCCGGACTGATCAATCCGAACATGCATGTGGACGGCGTGGATAAGGTGTCGATCACGGCATTTGATCCGTACGGCTCCAATAGGGTGGGGAACTTTGTATGGTTGTCTGATTCCGCCGGAAGCGGGCAGTTCCAGAAGGCTGCGATCGACGTCGGTCCTAATTTCAAGATCCTGGACCCGTATGCTTATACGGCGTATTCCCCAGCGAGTCAAATGGATCTGCTGGTGATCTATGGAGACGATGGGACTGGGCAGAAAGGGTTGTATCTGTTTACGCGCAATGGGGGCACCCATGTCTATACCTTGCAGGATCGAATCGATGCCTATACCGGTGAGGTTGGTCAGGTTAGGCGGCCCATCTTGACCACGTTAGCCGACGGTCGGGTGGTGATGGTCTTTACTGAGCCAGGCGGATATGCCGAGTACACCTTTGTCAGCAATGGAAAATTCGATAGAACACACCTAAAGGAACTTTTTAATAAATACCGCTTGCTTAATTTTGGAACGGGGATTGATCCTCAGACCGGCCGGATCGTTGTGGCGAATTCGACAGGAGCCATGAATCTGCTTCTTCCCTCCGGATTGCAACTGGCGACCAGCAAGGTGACGACCACTCTAAATATCCCACTGGATCATTCTGGCCAGGGCCCCAATCACAGAACCGTGGCCACCGATCAAGCGGGAAACACTCTTGCGACCCACAACAAAGGTCTCTCCTATCTGTTTGAGGCGGCTACCGGTGCCTGGCGGTATTGTACCGAGCTGAATCAGGCGGGGATTAGTCCTGCATCCATTTCTTATAACCCAAACAGCCAATTCTTTGAGATCAGCGGGCGAGCCTCTGGCAGATTGGCCCATTTTACCTATAAGGTGGGAGACGCGGCGCCGGTGCTTGCCCAGGACTACCCTCAGGTTCAGCTCAATAGCGCTGGACTTCAGATTGTTCTGACGCGTACCTCCGCCGACGCCCGATATTTTCCTGAGGTCCGCATTGGCTGGGGGATCTATATCGGCACGAAGGCCGACCTGGGGGATCCGCGCGTTCCGCAACCGATCAACAAGGTGATGAACCGGAAGAGTGGGCTGGCGGATGGCCGGCTGAGCGTCTATGAAACATCGAATTATCCGAATTCTGCCGCGATCACCAGTGGAGGCCTGTTCATGGATGCTCAGGTGGTGCGGGGGATGATTCAACGAGTAAGAACCGATCGGAACTATTACAACTATTTAAGGAATGCTGAACCGTCCGCTCGTCCCTTGATTGACGCTTGGAAGGATGGCGGTGCTAAAAACAGCCAAGAGGTGGATAACATTGTGAACCAAGCCACGAAAATGAAAAATGCCTGGATAGACGGAGACGGGATCAACGATTTCCAGTATGACTATTGGATGGCGGGTCTACCGATGTTGAGAGATGGTTTTTTCGGGATGGCCCTGCTGGCGGATCCGAATACCACGCCGACCCATCAGGACCGGATTAAGGCGACGTTCGCCTTGTACGGCGGAGTCCTCTGGGACGACGATTTTGTGGCGTTCCAACCCGGGGCTGGGGTTAATTTAGGGACCGCCAACATGCCGGTTCAGTACGGTGCCTATCGTGACCTGTATTCTCTACTTCTCTCCACCCACCCGGATTTCACTCAGCGGGCCCAAGGTGTTGCTCAAAGGACCTTGACGAAGGTGCATAAAATCACGAATGCGTACGGGGCAGAGATGGGCTCCACGCATTATATCTCAGCCTCCATGGAACCGGTCTTGGTGCTTGCCCTGGCGCTTAAACAGCTCAGGATATTGGACCTTTTCAATGCCGCTGTGGATGATCGCTTAGCGCTCTTTTCAGAATTTTATATGAACCTTTTGACTCCGCCGCAGAAACGTTTTGGTGGGGTCAGAAAGAAGCCTGCCAACGGAGATGGCTCGACTGAATCGAGCGAGATAGAGGGGTTGTTGGCTACTGGATTCCGGGATACGAAGCCGGCTTTAAGTGCCCGTTTAATGGGTGCTTGGTACTCTCAGGGGAAGCGCCATTCCGGTTTCTTCGGGACGACCCTTCTGATGATTAATGAAGCGGAGCCGAGGGTGGATCCGGATTTAAGAGATGCGAATTTTCCCGGATACTACTCGGTGCTTCGCCACGGATGGGGGACTCCCGATGAATCCGCTTGCTGGATTCACACGGGGAATTTTTATGAAGACCATTCTTATCGCGAACATGGTTCGGAGATCGTATATGCTTTAACTGCGCCCATTTCCATCCTGTGGGGCAGTTTTTATTCTCCGTCGCTCAATAACCACGCGTTATCGAACATGGTGGTTCCCGCTTCCATGATTCCCTGGGCTGACCAGCAGACCGACCCCAATACGGTGATCCCATTGCTGGCGAACAGAAGCGGATGGGGCGCTTATCCAACCCCGAAGGATTTCACCTCATTCCTAACCAGCGGTTTTTCCCAGGCGGACTTTCCTTCAGGGTCGAGAACATGGACTCGATCGGTTTACAACTGCCACGCGGTCTCCCAGGCGCCGATCTTATTCTTTCGAGATGGCTTAAGCGACCTGACTCCGATGGTATTTAATATGAACCTCATGGCGGCCGGGCCGGTGGATACACCCAGTGGCTCTATTACTCCACCGTTGGTGGATTACGCCAATGGCGGAGCCCAACCCATCTTAGGGCTGGCGTTTACGATTCCGTCAGGCGTTCAGAAGCTGCGATTCACCGGGCAATGGGGAGTGGATTTCGACTTGTACAGTGTGTCCCCTACCTCCCAAGACGCTCGGATCAGCGCTTGGCGGCATCACTCGCATCCCTCCTCTGAATCGAGTGAGTTCAAGAAAGCCACCGGCCGATCCTTTGAGGAGACACAGGATATTCTGCACGTTAAGGGAGTTGGCGGGTTTCGCTTTTTCTTGGTTCCTTACCCGACCGGGAAGGTTTCCCCCTACCAAGTCAGCTGGGTAGGGCAAAACGTCGTTTTCACCGATCAAGCGACGGGAGCGGTGACGACGGTTGATATGGATGGGAACTTCTACGCTTACCAGGATGGAACGCGTTCTATTTTGACCACGTATAACACCAATTCGCAGCGGATGCTCGGGATCGCCATCTCCGGGGGAACGACCGAGGTGATCACGACGAGTACCTCGGCCAGCATTACGGTAGATGGAAAAGCAGGTATTCGGACCGTGTCGCTTCCGGGCAGTTGGCAGATTCCACCGAATTTCCCGTTACCTCCTGGATTTGTCACTTACAATTCCAGCCAGCAACAGTTCATCATCAACTATCCTGGCGGTAACCCGGGTCAACCGCCCATAACCGTTCCACTCATTCCAAAAACCGATACAACTCCACCGGTGATTTCCGGGGTGGGGGTTTCCAAAGACGCAGTGGGGAATGGAGCGGTTTTCGGCGATCTGACGTTCACGACGTTGGCGCCGCCGCAGGTGACGGCTCCGGTGGTATCTGGGATGGTGAAGGTGGCATCGGGTGCGGCTGGGAACCGGGGGGCTGTCTCGGTGACGGTTCGGAATGCGATTCCGTCGGTGATCCCGGTTCAGCCGAGTAATCAGGGGGTAGGGGCGGGGCAACCGGCGACGTTTACGGTCACCGCCACGGGGACAGCTCTCTTGGGATATCCGTTGCAGCAGTTGAGGGTGGTGAGCCCTACCGCAGGTGGAAGTGTGACGAGTGCTGCGGGGGGGAGCACAGCAACTTCCAATCTAGTCTCGTGGATCCTCTTCGGCAGCCGTCGTTACCTAAGCCCCTTAAAATTCAACCGGCGGACCCTCAATAGCCGCGCGAGGTAAGACAAGAAGACGGAACTAATGATGAAAATGGAAACAACGGGAATCTGCCGCAAATCCCCTCGGTAACAAAGGCTAACAGCGAATCACAAAATCCGATAGAATAGGCGCTTCGGGCCGATAGCTCAACGGGAGAGCAGTGGCCTTCATTTGTATCCTCATCGTAAATTTGGAGTTATGATGGAACGCTTACTATCAGAGTGGCGTTCTGCTAATGTGTTGCTAAGAAACCAATATGAAGAGCTGGCCATTGACAGATGTCTTTAGCGAGCGTAAATTGGTATCGTGGTTTCTTTCTTTAAAAACGCCTGTTAGTTACCGGGCCTTTTTCAGAATAGTTTTCGGAGGATCTTGAAGGATGACCGCTGAAGGCGAAAGGCAAATTCTCCATCTCCTTGGGACCAAATATGCGCATGCGCTGGATGCCAAATTGTTAGAGGCCCGACTTGAGCGAGTGCTGGACGCCGAGATTATCCCACAGCTTGAGAGAGCTTTCCCGCTAACGGAAGAACACTCTCAGGCCATTCCTCTTTTTAACAATTACAGCACCTCTCGGCTTGAAGAGGCTGTAAGCATAAGAAAAACAATAAGTACCTACAAACAGTCCCGTCATTTCTGGCTCGATATTGCTTGTCCTGTTCTGACTTTCCTCATACTTTTGGCGACAGGATCTTTGTTGCTGACGGTTTTGAAAGCCGTACTGCCGCATTAATTAATTGGACGGATCGTTTTTACCTCTTGACGGCCATCAAGTCCGCCGAGTAGAATAACCCAATGGCTCCCCTCTCTACAAAGGTAGAGGAGCCATTGTTTCTTTCTAACTGGACTTTTGCAAATTCAGGCTATGTTGAGCACATGACAGACTCGCGGAGTTGTCCAACCATCCAACGTGGCCCGTTCGATCGCCCAGGTGATCGTGCGCTGCAAGGTCTCCTGCATCACGGCCCGACAGGCTTCGC
>JACQCH010000050.1 GCA_016201735.1 Candidatus Omnitrophota bacterium | reverse complement strand
AGACTTCTCCCACGCGCCCAGGTATCCAAGGTCAAACGTTCCTCGCCAGACAGGAGAATGGGTTCCGCGATTCTGCTCATGGCTATCGATCATAGCGGGTATCCTTTTACTTGTAAAGTTATTTATGGGACAGTACACTATCGTTGCTCTGACACGGTGAATGTGAACAACCCATCCGAACAGGCCCGATGCCGGGAGCCAACCCACCCCCGACAGGACCCCGGAGGTCTCGCACATCCTCAAACCTCCGCCCCCGCGCTGACTTCACAGCTTCCTATACTGGTGGTGGCGGCATCCAGGTTTGAGATTGATTTGTCATCCTCGCGAAAGCGAGGATCAGATTCCCGCTGGAGTTTACCCTCGGCTTCGACCGAGGGCGGGAATGACACTACGATTCTCTTCACCGGGATCGGGCCCTCGAACGCGGCGAAAGCGTTGCGAAGATCTTTAGCCGGCGGACGGTACCGGCTGATTGTCAGCGCCGGCTTTTCCGGGGGGACCCGGCCGGGCCTAAAGGTTGGAGATCTGGTGTTGGCCTCGGAGGTCGTGGATATTTCGTTGGGCCGGCGGTGGGTTCCCGCTTACGAGGAACCGTTCATGCTGAGCCTGTCGAAGCATGAACGAGAGAAGACGGTTCGTTCGCCCTTCGACGAGCTCAGGGCGAACGGAAATACCAATGTTATTTTGGGGCCGATCGCGACGGTCAGCCGGCCGGTTTCCGATCCTACTGAAAAAGAACGTTTGGGACAGCGGCACGGAGTGGTGGCGGTGGATATGGAGACGGCTGCGGTGGCCGCGGCGGCGGGCGCTGCTGGAGTCCCATGGATCGCCTTGCGGGCGATCCTGGATCCGATGGAAGTCCGCTTGTCCGTCGGTTCGCTTCGACAAGGGCTCCGCTGCGTCGCCGATCCGTTCCGTTGGAGGAATCTGCGGCAGTTCATGGGAGCGGTCCGGTCGGCCAGGGAATCCCTCTCTAAAGGCTTAAAGGTTTTGTTGTCGCAGCCGTTCGTCCTTCGACTCCGCCGTTCACCCTGAGCTTGTCGAAGGGGAACGGCCCATAGAATATGTTTTTCAATTAAAAGAGGAGAGCGAGATGGACTTGGACAAGGCGGCATCTCTTATTGAATCGGAGTATCAATTCTTGGGTTCCGTCCGCGACCGCTGGAGTTTGACGAAAGGACCGCAGGATATGGAACTGGCGGCCCATGCCCTCCGGGTAATCCTCCACATGGGCAAGGCAGGCGAATCGCTTCCCGAGGTCCAGGCCTTGATCAAGAATCAGCATGCCGACGGCGGCTGGGGCCGGGAATCGCAGGAAACGGAATCGGCGGCTTGGGTCTCCGCTTTCTGCGCCTTGATGTTGATCCGCGGCAGCGCCGTTCTGCAGCATCCGGAGATTGAGAAATCGGTCTTTAAATGCATCAACTATTTTCTTCAGGGGCAGAAGAGCGACGGCCGGTGGGTGGACAGCGAGTGGGGGGATCTGGACACGACCTCTCACCCGGTCAGCTTCTTCAACGTGGTTCTGGCCATTGGGACGCAGAAGATGAAGGAGGCGGTCCGCTCCGCCTGGCGCAAAGGGCTCCGGTTCATCCTGGAGGGACAGTCGGAGGATGGAGGGTGGTACGACCTGAAATTCCATCCTTCGGGGGTGGAGACGACGGCCCACCTGGGGCAGGACGCGGTCGTGGCTTCGCTGGCGCTGCCGGAGGGACTGCCGGTCCGCCCCTCGGCCGAGAAGGCGTTGAACTGGATCTTGAAACACCAGGACTCGGACGGCTCCTGGGACGGGAAGAACGTGGACCATACGATGGACTGCACCCGCTCCGCCCTCCTCATCTCCCGGATGATCCGGGCGGAGCAGCGGTGCCGGCCCGCCCTGGAAAAAGCGATGGAATGGATCATGGCCAACAAGACCCATCCCAACGGCTGGCCCGATTTTCCCGGTGAGGAACTGAATCTGGAACGGACCTGCGACGGGTTGGATGTTCTGCTGAAATACCAGGCCTGGCGGCAGGCGGATCCTCTCGAGGTAGTCCGCCGCTGGGGCTACGTCCCTGGTGAGCCCGTTCGCCCTGAGCCGGCCGTTCTCCTTCGACTCGGCCGTTCATCCTGAGCCTGTCGAAGGAGAACGGCCGAGTCGAAGGGCAAATTGGGAGTGATGAACCAACAGGGGAGATCGGTTGCGAAACTGGAAGAGATCCCGCCGGGAGAGTCCCGCGTGGTCACCCTGGAGGGCCAGGAGGTGGCCGTCTTTAATGTGGAGGGCCGCCTGTATGCCGTCGGAAACCGGTGCCCGCATCGGGGCGGCCCGCTTTCCCGGGGTCACCTTGAGGGGACGGCAATTCGCTGTCCTATCCACGGCTGGCTCTTCGATTTGGAGAGCGGCCAGTGCATTAACCGGCCTCAATCCTCTGTCCCGGCCTATTCCGTTTCCCGCGAGAACGGCAACCTCTGCGTTAAACCGTGACCCCGCCCCTTCCGGGGGAGCAGGCCAGTTCCGGCATCGGGCCTGGTTCGGATGGGTTCTTCACAGTAACCATGTCAGAGCATAGGGAGATGGCCGAATCCAACAGGACGTTCCATGGAAAGTCGTACATTTCAGCTTGGATTTCCATTCGACAGGGCTCGGCCTCAAGGGTCGGCCCTGCTGGCGGGAATCGGACCGCTCCCCGCCACCCCGAAGGTCTCATGCGATGGCTCCGGTTCGGGGATGGGGTTCGAAGACAATCGGAGGCCCGAGCGGGCACGGATCCCGAGGGCGAAGCCCGAGGGAGAGCGAGGGCCGACGTTTAGCGAGACGGCCACGCTGGGGACGTCGAGCGGGTCTGAGAACCCCGCCCCGAACCGGAGATTCTGCGATGCCGGGAACGGACCGCTCCACGCCAGGACCCCGGGGCGGAGCCGGCACTTGAACTCCGGAGGGGCGGGGTGAAGGCCATTCTTCTGGCCGCCGGGGTCGGCAAGCGGATGGGGCCCAATGCCGGGCCCAAATGCCTGCTCAAAATTGGCGGCCGCTCTCTTTTGGAGATCACGATGAATTCCCTCCGCTCCGTCGGGGTTCGGGATCTGGTCCTGGTGGTTGGATTCCGCAAAGGGGAAGTGGCTGCCCATGCTCAGGCCCACGCGAGGGAGATGCGCTTGACGGTTTTGGAGAATCCCCGCTACCAAGAAGGGGCGATCCTCTCTCTTTGGACCGCCCGCTCCAATTTTGACGACGATCTGTTGATCATGGACGCCGACGTCCTCTGTCCGCAGGCCTTCTTTGAGCGGCTTATTTCTTCCCCCCACGCCAACTGCATCCTGGTCGACCCTTCCTCGGTGAATACCGGTGAAGAGCAGATGGTCTTAGGAAAGGGGAGCCGGGTCCTCTTTATCACCAAGAACCCGTCGGATCAACTCCGCAAGCAGATGACTTTCTTCGGCGAGTCGGTCGGTTTTCTGAAATTGGATAAGAATGCGGCCGCTGAACTGGGTCGGCTGTTGGAATCCAGAGTGAGTGCGGGGGTCGTCAACATCGAGCATGAGCAGGTCTATCCGGACCTGTTTGAGAAGGTTGAGGTTGGTTTTGAGACCGCCGACGGACTGCCCTGGATTGAAATTGATACTCCAGCCGATCTGGACCGGGCTATTCGGATGTCATCCTCAAATCTTCTCTGCCTGAACCGGCGTATCAGCCGATGGTTTCTTCCTTTGATCATGAAGCTTCTGGTTACTCCGAACCAGTGGACCACTTTAAGCTTGGGGTTAGGCCTGGCGTCGGTCGCTTCGATCGCCAGAGGGGGTTACGGAAACGGGTTGATGGGCGCCGTCCTGTTTCAACTCTTTTACCTGGTCGATAACTGGGACGGGGAGGTCGCCCGGGCCAAGGGTTTAAGCTCCACCTGGGGCGGATGGTTTGACGTCGGGGTGGACGCGGTGGTGCAGATCTCCCTGGGATTAGGCCTGGCGGTTGGCCTGCGCAAAGACGGCGCGCCCGATTGGGTCATGAACGTAGGGTGGCTCGCCACGTTGGGTTTGTTCCTCGATTTCCTGGTGACTGGTTGGGCGAAGGTTCTTGGGTTTGGGCCCGGCGTCTTGGGGGACTCCGCCCGGGGCAGGGGTGTCTCTTCCGACTCGAGAATTAAAGGATGGATCCGGGCGAACTGGACGAACGAAAACTTCTCACTGGTCGTTGCGGCGGCGCTGATTCTTAACGGGAAGCTTTTCTTTCTCTGCCTGCTGGCGGCCGGCGTCCACCTTTACTGGCTGCAGTTTCTCTGGAAAGAACGCCTCCGCCTTTTATATTTCAAATAGTTGACAAATAAGTCAATTGAGCTTCGCCCTCCTCATCCTGGAAATTCTCGGCTAGGCGCTAGGGAGGATGGTCTGAAAGAACCGTTGGTAGGGAACGGCGGTTTCTCCCTGCGAGAATCGCTGAGGGGATTCGCCCGTGAAGAGGATGAACTTTTTGACAGGCTTGTGCGCCACTTCTTCAAAGGAGCGCAAGCCCCCGGTTTCGCTCTCTGTGACGTTCTTTCCCCATTTGCATTCTATCGCCCAAAGGGAGGATCCGATGTCCAAGATCAGGTCCACCTCGGCTCCGGCGTCCGTCCGGTAAGAGCTGAGTCTCCATTCTTTTTTGTGGGCGCGCATGAACGTCATCACCTGGAGAATGATCCACTGCTCGAACAGTCCCCCCTTTTCCGTCGGGCTTAAGACGCCCCTGTGGATTCCCAGAAGGGCATTGCGGACTCCCAGATCAAAGAACAGGAACCGGTCCCGCTGGGAGACCCGCCGTTTCGAGGCCTTAGGCCTAAAAGGCGGGATTCGAAACACGACCAGCGTGTCCTCCAGGATCGAGAAAAAGCGCCGGATCGTTTCCTTGGGGATTTCGCTGTCGCTGGCTAATTTGGAGTAGTTGATCCACTGGCCACTCGCCTCGGCTGCCAGGTCCAAGAATCGGGCATAGGCGCCGAGGTTCTGGGTCAAGGCCTCCGCCTGAATCTCTTCCCGCAGATAGACCTGCCCATAGGTAGAGAGAACATCTAGCCCTTGGGTGGGATCCAGATAGATCCCCGGCAGGGATCCGATTCGCAGGACCTTTTCCAAATCGAATTGGGAACCGAGCTCCCAAAAAGAAAGGGGGTCCAGGTACTCCAGGACGATTCTTCCGGGAAGGAGATTCGCGTGTCCCCGCCTTAATTTTCGGGCGCTGGAGCCAGTAAGGATAAAACGGTGGCGCGCCCCTTCGTCCAGCAGGGCTTGGACTACGTTGAGGAGCGCCGGCACCCGCTGAATTTCATCGAGTACGACCAAACCCGGCTTGGACGCCAACATTTCCCGACGGAGTCTTCCCGGATCCTTGGAATAGGCCAAGTGCAGGGTTTCGTCCATCAGGTTGATCACGCGGCTGGGATCCAGGGAACGGACGAGGGTGGATTTCCCCACCTGTCGCGGGCCCAGCAACAGGAGATGTTTGGAACCAGCTGCGATCCGGGTGTGGATCATCCTGTCTATCATGTAGGTAGTTTACAATGAAAATGACCCATAGTCAAGTCATTGATAGACCGCGCTGGCGAGAACGCCTCCTCCTCTAACTAACCCTTAAGACTTCTCCGTTTCATGCTCGTGCTCCGCGTGTTCGTGTTCTTCCGAATGTCCGTGGTCATGATCGGAATGATCGTGGACTTCCCGCTCCGGCCGCTCGATTTCGGGGCGTTCGTATCCTGCTACCTGCGTGAGGTCATGATGTTTCGAGCAGCAGCCCCCTTCCTGGCTGGCACACTGGACGATCGCCTCTTCCGGCTGGCCTTGATGAATCGCATCCACCGTCGCCCCGACGATGTGCGCCTCCAGGCCATTCGGTTCGGCCTGGATCGCTGGAACGACCTCTTCTAAGGCGGTGTTCAGGATCTCCTTCTCCTTCGAATTGGTGCAGCAGCCCTTCTCGCTCTGGAGGGCCCGGACGATCTCTTCTGTCACCTTAGCCGGCTGCGCCATCGCTGCAGGCGCCAACCCGAGGCCGATGACCCCAATTCCGATCAGAAGAAACACGCGCACCGACTTATGTACCTCCCATTATTTTATTAAGGAATCATAAGCTGAAGCAGTCGCTGCCACCGGAACAGGAGCAAGGCAGCCAGGTATCGGGTCCAGCTCTTGGGCGCTGTTTTTGGAGCGTAATTCGGACTCTGTTGAATCAGGCGTTTGGCGTTGGGGTCGATGTAAAACCTCACCTTCTCACTCGTCACGTTGCCGGCTGCGTCCTGCTCTCGGAGCATGATCTCAAAGTACTCGCCCTTGGAGTCATTCAGTCTCGTCACCTTGCTCAAATCGATCTTGATTCGACGATCGTGCGTGACCGTGAACTTCCCAATCTTGTCGGTTACGGTGTATTTGAACTCAAACACGGGGGGCGGCACGATTTCGAACTCAAGCGGGTTGATGGCGAACGGCGTTGCCTCAATCTTCGGAGGGACGGTGTCGTAGTAGACCAGGTGGGTATGCTTCTGTCCGCCGATCGTGTAGGTAATGAGGTTCCACGCATTCTCCACCGGCGGCTTGATCGGCTGCAGGGTGATCTTGTTCCCATTGGCATCTACTGCCTTCAGGATGTAATCCTGCACATTATTGATGAAGGTCTTGCTCTGGGCCGTCACCTTAGACCGATAGGTGGTCACGGACCCAATCCCGCCTCCTCGGATTTCAGCAATTGTGGTGTAATCGCTGGGAGCCAATGTTCCGGCCAGGCCGAGCCCGTAATCATCCCAGAGGGTCTGGGCGGTTTTGCCGTCCAACTCCGGGATGCCCAGGTCGGTCCCCTTGGCCGCGTCGAATGGTGTGCTGGTAGGATCCTGCCACCACCAGTAAAGCTGAACCGTCCGGCCCTGGGTGCTGAGATTAGAAAGGAGGATCGAATTGGTCAGCTGGTTGGGATCATCCCGGAACAGCAGGTTCACGTTCGCGTCCTTGAAATTGACGCGGCTGATGAGGTCGATCGCGATCTGCTTTCTCTTGCCGAGGATTTGAGCAGGGATCTGTGAAAAGTTGACGTCCTTAATGGTGACGCTCCGGTTCATACTGTTGGGGTTCGTGATCTGCAGACCCACCAGGGCCTCGATGCGGCTGTCTTCGATGACGTTGGCGCCATTGACCGGCACCTCGATTCCCACTGCCGCCGGGCGGTTCCCCCAGCCACTGATTTCGAATCGCCGGTAGGTATTGTCCCCGGTAACACCGTTGCGGACGACGCCGGTTCCGGAGGTGTAGATCGTCACATCCTCGAACGTGGTGTGCTTGGTGTACTCGTTGCGGATGCCTCCGCCGATCAGCACCAGATTCTTTACGGTGCCTCCATCGGTGAAGCTCAACCCATGGAATTTAGTCTCAAAGCCGGATTGGCCGGCTCGCATGCCGTAAACGGTGACGCCGTCAACATCCAGAATCTCACCGTCAATCCGGACGGGAGATCCGTCTTGAAGGGCTTCGCCAAACTCCACGAATCCCACCCCGTCCGTGTCGGCCACGGTGAGGTTGCGCACCACGACCCCGCTTTTCCCCTTGGCCCCCCCTCCTGCCTGGAGCCACATCCCGTTGCCATCGGTGCCGAAACTCTGGTTGAAAGCGTTGACTCCCCTGGAGAATCCGTCGGTTCCAACTCGGGCTCCCCGGGTTCCGCCGATGGCGAGGAAGTTGGTGTACGACCCGATCTCGTCCCCCTCTTCCGTGAAGAAAGAGGCCCCCACGTTTTTATAACCCACCATATCCGTCGCGACGACGTAACTGCTGTGGTTGTTGAATCCCAACCCATTGCTGAACGCGACGACGCCGCCAATCGCGATGGCCGCTTGGCTGTTCGGGTCTGTGCCGGCCATGTGATAGTGCCAGCCGTATCGTCCCACCTGGTTGGAGCCCAGGGAAGGATCGTTCGGATCAAACGAGAAAAGCGGCCGGATCTTGTCGGTCCGGCCGTTGTAGGAGGCGAAATAAGCCGCGTACACATCGTTTGTGTGCACAAACATCACGTGGCCCATCCGGTTCGGATTATAGTTCCCGTTGGCATCCGCCAGCGTCAAGGTCTCCGACTGAAGTGTGGCGTTCCGGGTCAAGTTGGCCAGCTGGATCTTGTACGGCATGCCGGTCATTGAATCAGTGGGCAGGGTATGATCGTAACGAGTCGCGTGGTCCAGAGTCACCCCATTGCCGCTGATCGCTTTGATCAGGAACTCTTCCGACTGGAACTCCGGATCGGCCGCGGTGCCGGTTCCCTTCTTGGTCCCGGCCAGAACCACCACATCCCCTATCTGCCAGCCGGTGGGTGGGGCAGAGTCCAAGGTGAGCAGGGTAGTCCCCTTGGTGACGCTGCCGTCCAGCGATCCGTAGCTGGTCTTTTGGGATCCCACGACCTCTACATGGCTGCCCGGAACCGAAAGAAATCCGAGACCAAACTGCTTGGGATCGGTCGTCGGGTCAATGTCCTTATCTCCCCGGAAGGTAAGCTTTGCCTCGTAAGCTGCTTCAATCGGATGATTCTTCTCTCCCATGAAGAAATTCCCGGGGACGACCATGGTGAATACCGTAAGGGAAGTATCCCGGTCGGTCATGTACTTGAGCGTGCCATCCACCCGAACGGTATTCAGCCTCGCGCTGATCTTGTCATCGATGAAGATCGTTTGGCCCGCTGCGATCAATACATTGGCGTCATTCCCTGGGAGGACATGGTTCCCATTGGCATCCACCCAGTTGTTCGCGTCGGACCAGAGACCGTTGCCGGTGGCGTTGTTGAAGGTATGGGTAACTTGATTGTAGGGGACCAGGTCCAGGACCTTCTGCACCTCCGCCATCGCGTGAGGATCCATCACGGGCAGGATGGGGTTGTTCATGGCGTTGGCCATGACCTGCATGGTGCTGGAGTGGGGGTGTGGCGAAGTCGGGTCGACTCCCGGCGTGCCGCCAGGCATTATCCCTGGGTTTTTGTCCGACATCTGCATCGGGTCGTCCGCCAGGACCTGATGAATAGGAAGTCCGAATAAGAACATGCTCGCCATGACCAGCCATGCGATCGTTTTCCGACTCATCTCACACCCCCTGTTATTTATAAGACTTCTTTTTGTTACAATTTTATAAACTTATTATCTTAATCCTATAACTAAAATACACCATGAGAATCCGAATTGTCAAGAGTAAGAAAAAATATATTCTGGAATAACACTCTATTAACAATATATATTCTGGAATAACACCCTATTAACAACAGGAGACACGCCTATCCTACTAAATCCGCATAACTGACGGAGCCGGTTGTAGCGCATGCAGTTAGGAGACGGTCAAAGAGTTGGCCATGGAACCATCGGCGATTGAAGCGATAACCGAACTCGTCGACGAATCGCTGGAGGTGCTT
>JACQCH010000049.1 GCA_016201735.1 Candidatus Omnitrophota bacterium | reverse complement strand
GGGGCAAGTAGCGTTGAACCACCGGCGGATAGTCCACGATTGGCACCATGCGGTCTCCTCCCCAATGGAATCGTTGAACCATCGGGGAGTAGGCCCAGTATAGATCATAGGGGGAAATCGGTCAATTTGCATGAGTCGTGTTGTATAACATTCCTAGTGCACGTCCTGTCGGGTTAGGGCATCCCTCGTTGTGCTGCCAGGGTCAATGTGAAAACCCATCCAGTGAAAGCCGATGCCGGGAGCCAGCCCGTCCCCGCCAGGACCCCGAGAGGTGGCCTCGTTCATGTTTGCTGTGTTCCTCTGCGGAAGATGAACATGCTGACCACCCCGGCGATGACAATGAGGAATCCGGCGTAGACGAGCGGGGTCCCCGGATCCTTCCGGACCGACAGCACCGTCGTCTCCACCGGCCCCTCGAGGAACCCGGATTGGAAGAAGCTGAAGCCCCGGTATTTCAACGGGTTGTTCATGGTGATCTTCCTCTTTAACACCAGGCCCCGTTCCGGGTCGGTCATCTCCACATCGCTCTCGAATCCGGCGGCCATCTGCGTGCCCGGGTAGTCGGTCTTTCGGAAATCGATCAGCTTGATCGCCATCGGAGTTTTCAGGACCGCCTTCCGGTATTCCAGCAGGATCTCTTCCTTTCCCAGTACAAGGGAAGCGGGGACTCCCTTTTGGAGCCACGTGCCGGACGCTTCACTCCCATCCCGCCCGATCAGATGGATCGTCTCCTGCCGGATCTCGTCACCCTCGTCGGCGACGTTCCGAACGACCTTCGCCTTCGGATAAAAGGCATCCGCCCGGAATTCAAGATCCGCCCAGGGATGGCGAAGGTGTTGGCCTAATTTGAAGTTCTCCAGTTTCCGTTCCCCCTTTGGACCGGTCAAAACCCAAATCAATTCCTCCGAGGGCTTGAGCACGAGACAAATTGAATTGGGAGGTAGAATGCCGCCGGGCCGGCTGCCCTTTTTCGGTGATTGTAAAAGTTGGGCATACTGCTGTTTGCTCCGTGTCCCCAGAAACAGGGCATGGACTTTTTCCCATTGGACTCCAAACTTCTCCGGATCCTTGGCGAAGAGCCACACCTCCTCCTGTTGATCCTGGTGAGACATCACCAGATGGACCGCCGGATTTTCTTCACTTCCTTCGCCGGTTACTCCCTCGCTGACTTGGGCGTTCGGATAGTAGCGGTCCACGAGCAGTTGGATCGACCGGTCTTTAAAGGGAACTTCAAAGACCGTCCCGGGTCGGTGAATCCAGGCCTGGGTCTCAAAACGGGTCGGCAGGATAAAAACTCCGCCGGGGTTGAGCGGATGGACGACCAACACGTTCTGGTGGAGATGGAGGAATTGCTCGGTTTTTCCTTCCGGGATGATCATTTGCCCTTCAATTCCCCAGAGGCCGCCGACGATCCCGCCGATTAAGATCAGGATGATCCCGATGTGAGCCAGCACAAACGGGACATGCTTGCGCTGCCAAGGGAACCGCTCGAGCGCCGCCATCGCCAGATTCACAGCCAGGAACGCCAGAAGGGTTTGGAACCACCAAGACCGATACACGAACCGCTGAACCGATTCGGTGCCGAACCGGGCCTCGTAAAAAGTCCCCCAGGCCAGAACCATGGCGATCAGGATCAGAAGCGCCACAGCCATTCCTAAGGAACCGATGAAACTCCCGGCTTTCCGGAGAATTCTCTGCACGATCTTATTCCTTTCGGGTCTGCGTAAGGGAAGCGGCCGGAGTGGGTTGGTCCGGATCTAAGCTCAACAGGTATTCTGCCAAAGCATCCAACTCCTCTTCGGAAATCTTCCCGCCCCAGGCCGGCATCCACAGAGGCGGCGCCGGGCCGTTCGGGTCGGAGCGGGCCGGGTAGCGCCCTTTGCGGATCGTTTCCTTCAGCTCCTCCCGGGTGAATCCTTTGGCGATGTAGATCAAGGGAGGGACTTCTTCGGCCATTTCCATATTCTTGTTCCGGATCCCCCCGCGGCCTTCGACGCCGTGGCAGGCGGCGCAGCCGAACTTTTGGAAGACCGCCTTCCCATGCTCCAATTTGGAGGCATAGACTGGTCCCGGCGCCGGCGCTGCGGCGGCCACCTTGAAGCGGGCGGGGATCGGGCGGCCATCCTCCTTTTCCTCGGAGGCGAAACTCAACACCAGCGCGGTCAGCAATTGTACTTCCTCATCGTTGAGCTCATACCTCGGCATCGCCGATTCCGGGATTCCTAAAGCCGGGTAGCCGGGGACGACCGCCTGCGGATCCTTAAAATGTTCCTTCACCCAGCGGTCGGTTGTTTCCTCCCCACGGACGTACCGGAAGTCAAACTGGTCCACCCCTTTTCGCCAGGTCTCGGCCAGCTCCGGCCCGACCAACATCCCTTTCCCATGCAGGGTGTGGCAGCCGATGCACCCCTTCTGCTGAAACAGGGCCTGCGCCTGGACCAGCCGTTCGGCTCCTTTTAAGTTCGGGATATTCTGGTGACAGGTGGTGCAGGTGCCGACGGTCAGCTCTTTCGCAAGAAGGGGTTCTTCCCAGTGAGCAACGGGCCCGTGAGCGTGCCGTTTCGTCGTGGCCGGCCCCTGCCCCTGATGGCAGACCGTGCAGCCCATCTCATTGAACGGGTGCTTGGCCAAGAATTCCGGATTCCCCAAGTCGGGATGAGTCCGGAACGGCTGGGGCTGGTCCTTCATCTTGGGGTTGTCCACGCCGGCGTGGCAGGTGATGCACCGGTCGGTCCGGTGAAATTCCGGCAGATAAATCTGCTGGATTTTAAGAGGAGCTTCCGCCTTGGAGGGGTCGCCCGTCACCCGGGCCAGCCGCTGGTAATATTCCGCCTGGTAGCCCTTCCATTCCGGAAAAGTCTCCTGCCAGACGGAGAACAGAAACAGCCCGCCCAGCCCAAAGCTGGAGAGGAGGAACAGCCAGTTCCAGACGCTCCGTTTCATGGCGGGCTAAAGGTTAAAGCTGAAATCGGGGAAGGAGACAATGTATTTGATCTTAAAGAAATTCCGCAGGATGATCTTCGCCGGCACAAAGAACATTCCAAGCACGAAGACCATCACGATCAGGTACTTGATCGGGCCCATCGTCTTGTAAAAATCCTTGAAAAGGAATTTGGGCAGGATCAGACCGAGTCCCCCATACCCCGCGAGGAATAAAAGCCCCAACCCATTCGGCATGTTGTGCAGGCCGATCTGCGAGGTGGGACGGAAATGGTCCCACGGCTCCCAGGGCATGAAGATCTCCCAGCCGGGCCCCCGCATGTAATAGCCGATGAAGATCAGGACAAACCAGAGGGTGAACCCGTAGGTGAACATCCCGACAGAGAATTTCCGGTCCCGGAAATTGTAATACCCGACCCCGAGCGGATTGGAATCCAGATAAGGAATCGCCATCAGCCCGACCAGGATCATGGTCGGCAGCACCACCCCGGCCAGCCACGGATCGAAGTAAACCAGCAGTTCCTGCAGGCCCACGAAATACCAGGGGGCCTTGGAGGGATTCGGGGTCTTGTTCGGATCGGCCAACCCTTCCAAAGGAGCGTGGGCAAGGACTGACCAGAGGGTCAGAATCGCGGTAATCGCCAGCGCCGCCACGAACTCCCTGGAAACCAGATTCGGCCAGGTGAACACTTTTTCCTGCAGGGCCTGCGGATTTTTCTTGAGCCACTCCTCCGGCCGGACCCCTTTGCGGCGCTCCTCGGCGGGCGGCAGGGGGACGGCGGAGAACTCATCTTTCCGGACCCGCCAGAAATGGACGGAGACGAAAATAATGAAGGCCAGCGGAAGAAGCACGCAGTGCAGGACGTAGAACCGCAGTAAGCCGGACTGGCCGACCAGTTTGGACCCGAGCAGGATGAACCGGGCGTCGTTGTCCGGAGTCACGATGGAGAAGGGCCCCTCGGAACCCAGGATCGGCGCGTTGGCCGCCATGTTGGTTCCGACGGTGACGGCCCAGATCGCCAGCTGATCCCACGGCAGGAGGTACCCGGTGAACGACAAGAGGAAGGTGATCAAAAGCAGAATTACCCCCACCACCCAGTTGTATTCCCGGGGCGGCTTGTAGGCCGACCGGTAAAAGACCGAGGCCATGTGGAACATGACGAGGAAAACCATCAGGTGGGCCGCCCACCGGTGGATGTTCCGCATGAACGGCCCGAAGGAGACGGCGAACCGCAGGTCCTTCATGTCCCAGTAGGCGTGCTCGACGGTGGGCCGATAATAGAACATGAGCAGAACCCCGCTGACCGTGAGCAGCAGGAACAGGTAGAAGCTCAATCCTCCCAATCCCCAAGTGTAGCGGAACCGCAAAGAGGCGGGGCGAACCTTGACCGGATGCAGGTGGAGGAACACGTTGGAGAGGATCATCAGCGCCCGGTTGCGGGGCGTGTCCTGATAGGTGTGCCGGAAGATCGATTTCCAGATCTTGGAGGTCCGGATCGCTCGGGCAATTTCGGTCAGCTTCACCATGTTAGACTTTCAGGTACGCCTCCGGTTTTTTCCAATCCTTCGGATTCCGGAACCGGGTGTTCAGATCCACGATCAACTGCCCGTCATCGGCCAGCGCCACCCGGCAGCGCTCCAGCGGGCGGGGAGCCGGCCCTTCAAAGTTGATCCCTGTCTTCCGGAAGCCGGACCCGTGGCAGGGACACTTGAATTTGTTCTGCCCCTCCAACCAGTTCGGGGTACAGCCCAGGTGGGTGCAGCGGGCGAAGATCGCGTACATTCCCCCTCCCTCGGCCGGGGTATCCCGCGCGACCCAGATCCGGTATTTCTTCTTCCACCGCTCATCGACGATACCGGGCATGTACTCGTCCGGTTTTCCGACCTTGAACAGGGAGGGAGGATCGTAGGTGACCCGGGGAATGAAGAACCGCAAGAAGGCCAGCGCCGATCCGGCCAACCCGGCTAAGAAAGCTCCCCAGGCGGCCAGCGTCAGAAATTCCCGGCGGGTGAACCAGAGGTTCCAGACCTTCGACTCATCCACTTCTACCTGCTGCATCGACTTCATCGGACCCTTGGCCGCCGGTTTCGGGGCCAGCGGTTGAGGCGCTGCGGGGGAGGCAGGCGGCTGCTCGTCGCTCATCGGGCGGCCGAAATCCGGGTCAGGAAATTTTCAAGTTGATCCTCGACGATCGCCGCACAGGAGGTCACCTCATCCAACCGCCTTCGCCGATTGGCCGAGGCAATTTCCTCCAGGTCGTCAATGTCGTACAGGTAAACGTTCTCGAGCTCGGCGATTTTAGGGTCCAGGTTCCGGGGGACGGAGATGTCGATCAGGAAAATGGGGCGGCCCCGCCGGGCGGTCATGATCCGGTGAACTTGGGCCCGGGTTAAAAGATAATGGTCGGCCGCCGTCGAAGAAATCACGATATCGGCCTGGATCAAGGCCGGTTCCAATTCCGTCAGAGGAACCGCCTTGCCCTTAAAAGCGAGGGCCAGCGGCTCGGCCGCCGCCAACGTCCGGTTGGCGACCAGAACCGAGCCGACTCCCTGATCCTGCAGAGAGCGCAGGGCCGCCTCTCCCATCTGGCCGGCTCCCAGGGTGAGGATTGTCTTGCTCCGGAAATCCCGGAAAATCCTCCGGGCCAGCTCCACCGCGACGGAACTGACGGAGGTCGCTCCCTGCCCGATCCGGGTTTTGGTCCGAACCTCTTTGCCGGTCCGGATGGCAGTCTGAAACAGCCGATGAAAAACCGGGCCCACCGATCCGCAGGCGGCCGCTTGCGCGTACGCTTCCCGGACCTGCCCCAAAATCTCCGATTCCCCGAGCACCATCGACTCCAAACCGGCGGCGACCCGGAACAGGTGCCGGACCGAATCCGGTTGGAGATGCCAGTAGAACCGGTCGGACAGATGGGCCGGATCCAGTTGGTGAAAGCGGGCCAGAAATTCCCGGAGCCGGGCGGCATGCCCGTTCAGTTCCGGAAGCAGGGTGTACAGCTCCACCCGGTTGCAGGTCGAGAGGATCACGCACTCCGGAATCTTCAGTTCCCGGCGGACCGCGGTAAGGGCTTCCGGAAGCTCCTCCTCTCGGAAGGCCATCTGCTCCCGGAGTTCCACCGGGGTGGTGCGGTGATTTAAGCCTAGGACTCCAATGTGCATGATTTAGAAGAAAACGTGCCGGCCGCCGATAAAATAATTGACCCCCACGAACGTAAACAGCACCAGCAGAAACGACACCACGGACAGGAACACGATCCGCCTCCCTCTTAACCCGACGCTGGCCCGAAACCCCAGAACCGCCGCGTAGGCGGCGAGCGTGGCTAAACTCCAGACCTCTTTGGGATCCCCGGTCCAGAACGCCCCCCACCGGGTCCGGGCCAAGAGAAACCCTTGAATCATCCCAAAACTAAAAAGAGCGAACCCGACCAAAACCGACCAGAGATTCACCCGGTCCAGCAGTTCCAGGGGCAGAACTGCCTGAAGCACCCGGGGATCTTTCCTCTTAAGCCGCCGCTCTTGAACCAGGAAAAGAACCCCGGTCACCACCGCCACGAAGAAGGCGGCGTAACTGGCAAACAGGACCGCCGCATGCAGCGCAATCATAGTAGTCCGTTCGTGCTGAGCAAGCCGTTCATCCTTCGACTCAGCTCATGGCTGCGGCCAGAGGAGGCCGCACCATTTCTAATCTCCAGGTCAGGATGAACGGCGCGTCTAAGCACCTTCATTGATCACCCTGAAATAGGCCCGCAATGCTTTTTCAAAAACCGCTTTGCGCCGAGCAACACCTGGCACCTTCGCCATTACCCTTCGCCGGACCTTGCCCATCGCGTCCACCAGCCGCTCAAACTCCGGCCCGTACCGTTTCTCCAGATCCTTCCGGATCCACTTCGAGAGGGCGGGGCTGACCCCGCTCGTCGAGACGGCAATCTCCAGTTTCCCCCGGCGGACCACCGACGGCACGATGAAAGAACAGAGGACCGGTTGATCCACCACATTGATCCAGATCCCCCGCCGGACCGCCAGCCGGTAAGCCAGTTCATTGACTGCCTGCTCGTCGGTCGCGGCCACCACCAGTTCGGCCCCTTTCAGATCGCCGGGTTTGAAACGATGAGAGCGCCAGATCACCTTCTTTCTCCGGATCAACCGGGTAATTCCAGCCCCGGATCGGGGGCTGACCACCGTGACCTTCGCCCCGCAAGCCGCGAGGGCCTTGGCCTTCTGGGCAGCCACCTGCCCGCCTCCAATCACGAGACACGGACGCCCTTCGAGCTTGAGAAAGATCGGGTAGTAACTCACTGAGAAATACCTATTATCCCGAATTTAGTTTATTTAGGCAAATAATCTGCCAGAGCCAGCAGGCTGGACTTGTAGACTGATGAGGGGAAGGGCTCAAGGGTGGCCTTGGCTTTGTTGAGGTAGCCGGTGGCCACCCGGCGGCAGTAGGCCGGCACCCGGTGCCGAAAAGCCGCCGCCTTCAGCAGCGTCATCCGCTCTCTCGCGTCCTCGGAGCCGCCGGACCCGTTGCCGTTGAAACATTGAGAGAGCAGGTCCCGGGTTTCCTGCTCGGCGCTGTCTCTCAGGTAAAGCAGCGGAAGGGTCAATTGTCCCAAGGCCAGATCGGTCCCCAGCGACTTCCCCAGATCGGCCTCCTGCCCGAGCAGGTCCTGGGTATCGTCTAAAATCTGGAACGCCAGTCCAAAGTTCAGGCCGAAATCTCCCAGCCGCTTGGCCTGCGGCTCCGATGCGCCGCCCAAGAGAGCTCCCGCTTGGGCGGAAGCCCCCATGAGTGAGGCGGTTTTCCAGCGGATGATCTTCAAGTATTCGGTCCGGCTCAAACTCAAATCGTACTGGCGCTGAATCTGGGCCACTTCCCCTTCGCAGACCGTGTGGGCCGTGTCCGACATCAGGTGCAGGACCTTCTGGTGGTTCAGCTCCGACAAGAGGCAGAAGGCCTTGGAGTACAGGTAATCGCCGGAGAGGACCGACAGGGTATCTCCCCACTTGGCGTTCAGGGTGGAAAGTCCCCGCCGGAGGGAGGCCCCGTCGATCACATCGTCATGCAGAAGGGTCGCCGTGTGGATCATCTCGACCGACGCGGCCAGGCAGACGGGCCGGCTGTCATTCCCGCGAAAGCGGGAATCGGATCCTCGCTTCCGCGAGGATGACTTCCTATCCATCAAACCGGCACCCAGAAGGGCCAGGGCCGGCCGGATCCTTTTGCCCGACATCCGGGCGATGTGCCGGGTCAGCTCCCCCATCAGGCCGTTCTTCGAGGCAAGCTCCTTGACGAGCAGAGTCTCAGTGGCTTGAAGCTGCGACTGGATGGGCCGATAGATTTCTGTCAGTTGTCCCATGGTAGATCCGCAAGATTTCGTATTTGGTGTTCCGCTGGGCGGGAATCCGCCCCGCTCCCCGGATCAACCGGACCGCGGTTCCCGTGTCGACCCGGTAGACCACCCCCGTCGCCCCAACCACCACTTCGTCGATCAATATCCCGCCGAAATCGTTGGCGCCGAAACTTAAGGCCAACTGCGCCAGCTTCGGCCCCTCTGTCACCCAGCCGGCCTGGATGTTCTGGACGTTGTCCAGCATCAGCCGCGAGAGGGCGATGATCCGCAGGTACTCCATGCCGCCGGCCGGGGGAGAATTCAAAACCGTGTGCCCCCGCTGAAAACTCCAGGGAATGAAAGCCCGGAACCCGTCGGTGTCATCCTGCAGTTCCCGTAAACGGACCAGATGCTCCACCCGTTCCGCCGCCGTCTCCACCATCCCGTAGGTCATCGTGCAGGTGGTCTTGAGACCCGCCTCGTGCGCGGCCCGATGGACCGCGAACCAGCCGGCGGCCGACAGTTTCTTGGGGCTCACCGCCTGGCGGACCCGCTCGACCAGGATCTCGGCTCCGCCGCCCGGCATCGAGTCCAGGCCGGCCGCTTTCAGCGCCTCGAAAATTTCCCGGTAGCTCTTGCCGGTGACTTGGGCCATCGTGTCGATCTCCGGCGCGGAGAAAGAATGAAGATGCACTTTCGGGTAATGCTGCTTGACGGCGCGGCAGAGCTCCTCGTAAAAAGAAAGGGGCAGACTTGGATCGAGTCCTCCCTGGAAAAGAACCTGAGTTCCACCCACCGAAACCAGCTCCCCCACCCGACGGAGAACCTCCTCCATCGGCAGGAGGTACGCCTCCGGATGGCCCGGCGGCCGATAGAAAGCGCAGAAGGAACAGTCCGCGACGCAGGCGTTCGTGTAGTTGATGTTCCGGTCGATCAGGAACGTCCCCCAATTCTCCGGATGGAGGCGCCGCCGCACCGAATCGGCCGCCGCACCCAGCGCCACCATGTCCGCCTCATCATGAAGGCGAATCCCTTCTTCGGCACTGAGCCGCTCTCCGCCAACGGCCTTCTCGAGAATCCGATCAATCGATGTCATTTCGAGGCTGAAAGCCGAGAAATCTCGCTTTTAAAAACGAGATCTCTCGCCCCTCCGGGGCTCGAGATGACGTTTGGGAAACGAATCCGCCGAGTGGTCCCCTTGGGCAGTTCCCCGATCGCCTCCGCCTCTTTGGCAAATCGGGTCAGCCCTTCCCAGGCCTTCGCGTCCAATTGATAGGACAGATCATTCAGATACCGACGGAGGAAGGTCGCCTCAAACGGGAACTCCTTGCGCATCGCCCCGATCAATTCCCTCTCGTGGGCCCTGCCCCACCCTTGAGAAGTTTCCAGGGTCTGCCGGAGCCGTTCCAGAAGTTCCGGATCCTTTTCCACCAGCGGACGGCGGACCACCCAGAGGGCGTAAACAAACGGCTGGTGGGTCCAACGGGTCCATGCCTCTCCCAAATCCCACCACTGCAGGCCGTCGGCGGATTGGCTCGCCTGCAGCGCCTCATCCCCGATCAAGAGGGCCGCCGGGTACTCCTTCAATATCTCCGGATACCGTAAGGGGGTCACCTCCAGATTGATCTTAAGCTGCCGCTGGTTGGAAAGAAGCTTCAGCAAAACCGGGGTCGTCGCCCCTTGGTTGCTGACGCCGATCGTCCTGCCTTTCAGGGTAGTCAGCGGCTGGTAGCTGACCACCAAAACAGAATGGACGCCGGAATCGGACCGGATGCATAAGGACGGAACCGGGACCAGCTCATCAAGATGCCGCAGGTAAAGCAGAGAAGAGACGGCGCTGGCATCCAACTCTCCGGTCAGCAGCCGGCGGTTGAGTTCGGCGGGCGGGCCGGAGATCCATTGGAGGCGCAGGTTGGTCTCGACGATTCCTTTCTGGAGGGCGTAGGTCACCGGCCAGGAATTGAGGAACTGAATATCACCGAGCCGAAGCACTGGGCCGGTCATGGTGAGCCTGTCGAACCATGACCGGTTGGACTCCCGTTGTTGTACAAACTGTCGATCAGCTTCGGGACCCGGCCGGCCCGCTCGATGAGCCAGGTCAGCTCATCCACCGATGGGGCGTCAAAATGATTGGCCCCCGCCGCCTTCACGATCCGCTCCTCCATATTGGTGGAGCCGACGTCATCCACGCCGAAATCCAGCGCCACCTGGATCATCTTGGTGCCGACGTAGGTCCAGAGAAGCTTGATGTGAGGCACGTTGTCCAGCATCAGCCGGGAGATCGCGTACACCCTCAGATCCTCGAACCCGGTGGTCGGCGGGATCTCCGGAAAAGCGGTCCCCTCCGCGTGATAGCTCAACGGGACGAAGGCCTGGACGCCGCCCGTCTCATCCTGCAGGGACCGGATCGCGATCATGTGGTCGATCCGTTCCTCGATCGTCTCCACGTGGCCGTAGAGCATCGTCGCGTTGGTGGGGATCCTGTTCAAGTGGGCCTGCTTTTGCACCGCGATCCACCGTTCTCCGGAAATCTTTTCCGGGCAGATGATCTCCCGCACCCGTTTGGCCAGAATCTCGGCGCCCCCGCCGGGCATGCAGTCCATCCCGGCCGCTTTTAAGCGCTGGAACAGATCGTCCACCGGAATCCGGTACAGCTTCGAAAAGAAATCGATCTCGACCGACGTGAAGGCCTTGACCGTGGCGGCCGGGACGATCCGTTTCAAGGTCCGGAACATTTCTTCGTAATAGTCGAGGGTCAGGCGGGGATTCAATCCCCCCGTGATATGGAATTCCTTAGCGCCCATCTTGCCGGCGGAGGCGGCCTTCTGGGCAATCTCCTCCATGGAAAAGGTGTACGCTTGGGCATGATCCAGCGGCCGGTAGAATGCGCAGAGCCCGCAGGAGAGAACGCAGGCGTTGGAATAATTCAGATGAAGGGTGTGGGTGTAATAGGTCCGGTCCCCATGCAGCCGCTCACGGACTTGGGTTGCCAGATCCCCTAAGGTAAACAGGTCGGCGTCAAAAAGCCGGATCCCCTCTTCCCGGGTCAGCCGTTGGTTCGATCGAACCTTTTCGGCGATCTCGGTGAAATCGGCGCTAATCGTTGTCAGCATCGACCCCGCTCGTCCTGAGCAAGCCGTTCATCCTTCGACTGGCTCAGGATGAACGGCGCGTCGAAGGACACCGGAACGCCGGTCCAGCGCCGGGTCAGCGTGTGCGGAACCTTCATCAGATCCAGCACCCGGCCGACGACGAAATCGACCAGATCCCGGATCGAGACCGGTCCATGGTAGAAACCGGGCGAGGCCGGCACGATATGCGCCCCGGCCTGCGCGAGGGTGAGCATGTTCTGCAGGGTGATCTGGGACAGAGGGGTTTCGCGGGGGATTACAATGAGCGGTCGGCGCTCCTTCAAGGAAACCTCCGCCGCCCGGTGAATCAGGTTCGAAGAGATCCCGTGCGCGATGGAGCCCAAGGTCCCGGTCGAGCAGGGGATCACCACCATCGCCGAGGTCGGGAAAGAGCCGCTGGCCAGAGGAGAGGTCAGGTCCCGGACATCCTCTTCCCGGTATCCAGCGGTTCCCAGGTGATCCTTCAGGTCGCCGGAACCCAGCTCCACACCCATCACCTGCCGGCCGGCGGCGCTGACCATCACGTACGGCTCCAAGTTCTGGGCGATCAAAATCTCCAGCAGGCGGATCCCGTAGCAGGCGCCTGACGCGCCGGTCATCGCGACGATCGGATGGCTCACAGCAGAACCTTCAAATCCAGCAGGGTAAATAAAAAGAAGCTCACGCTAACCCATCCATTTACGGTGAAGAAGGCCTTGTTGATCCGATCCAGCCGGGTCGGATTCACCAGGCGGTGTTCGTACCAGAGAAGCCACGCCACCAGCCCCAGCCCGATCCAAAACCAACTCCCCATCCTTGCCTTAAATCCAAACCACCCAAAGCTTAACACCGCGAGGCAATGACACAGGCGAGAGGCCGCCAAGGCCCACTTGATTCCAAACCGTTGAGGAATCGAATATACGCCGTTGGCCCGATCAAAGTCAAGGTCTAACAGGGCGTAAAGGATGTCAAATCCGGCCACCCAGACCAGAACCCCCCAAAAAAGGGGGAAAACCGTGGGGTCCCAATGGCCGGTCACCGCCAGCCACCCGGCGACCGGGGCCAACCCCAGGACCGCCCCGAGCCAGAAATGGCAGGTCCAGGTGAACCGCTTCGTGTAAGGGTAGAAGACCAAGAGAAGAAGCGCCAACGGGGCCAGCCGGAAACAGAGGGGATTTAAGCGGGCCGCCGCGATGGAAAATAGGATGATTGCCGCCGCGGCGATCCCGATCAGAAGCGGCGGCTTCACCCGCCCCGCCGGAACCGGCCACTCTTTCGTGCGGGGGTTCAGCCGATCCAGAGGCAGATCGATCAGCCGGTTCAACGCCATCCCCGCCGTCCGGGCCCCCACCATCGCCAGGGTCACCCAGATAACGGTACTCCAAGCCGGGTTCCCCTGCGCCGCTACCCAGAGCCCCAGGTAAGCGAAGGGGAGCGCGAAGACCGTGTGCTCCAGCTTCAGCGCGTCGACAACGTCAGCTAGGCGAACCATCAAGCCCGTACTCGGACCAACGGCGGGTCACCTTCTCCTTGACCTCCGGCGCCATGACAATCGGCTCCGGCCAGGGGCGGGGGTGCCCCTCCCCGGAAAGTTTCCGGGTGGCGTCGATCCCCATCTTCGACCCGAAATTCCACTCCGGGGAGGCGTGGTTCAAGGTGTCGACCGGCCCCTCGACGAAGAAGCAGTCCCGCTTGGGGTCGATGTTCATAAAGGAGAGCCACGAGACCTGGCTGAGGTCGTGCACATTGACCCACTCGTCCACGAGGATGATCACCTTCGTGAACATGAGCTGGCCCAGCCCCCAGAGGGCGTGGGCCACCTTGTGGGCCTGGCCGGGGTATGATTTTTTGATCGAGACGATCACCCCGTTGTTGAAGATTCCCTCCGCCGGAAAATTCATGTCGACGATTTCCGGAACCATCTTCCGGATGAGGGGGAGAAAGATCCGCTCCGTCGCCTTCCCAAGCCAGACGTCCTCCATCGGGGGAACACCGACAATCGTCGTCGGGTAAATCGGCTGTTTCCGGTGCGTGATCGCCGTGACCTTGAAGACCGGGTACGGCTCCGGCAGCGAATAGTAGCCGGTGTGGTCGCCGAACGGCCCCTCTTCCCGCCGATGACCGACTTCGACGGTCCCTTCGATCACGATCTCCGCCTCCGCCGGGACTTCCAAGTCGACACTCACCGCCTTGACCAGCTCCACCGGCTCTTTCCGGAGAAACCCGGCGAATAGGTACTCGTCGATCCCTTCCGGCAACGGGGCGCTGGCCGCGTACATCGAAGCCGGATCTCCGCCGAGGGCAATCGCCACCGGCATCTTCTCTCCCTTGGGATATCCCCGCCAATGCTCGGCTCCATCCTTGTGAATCTGCCAGTGCATCCCGAGCGTCTGATCATCGAACATCTGGAGCCGATACAGGCCAACGTTGCGTTTGCCCGTCCCCTTGTTCCGGGTGATGGTGGCTCCGAGCGTGATGTACCGTCCGGCGTCCTTCGGCCAGCATTGAATAGTCGGAAGCGCCGAGAGAGAGGGCCGGTCTTTGATCACCACCTCCTGGCAGGGAGCGCGGGAGACGATCCTCGGCGGGAATTTGGCCAACTCCGCCAGTTTCGGAAGAAGGGACAGCTTTTCGATGAGGCCGGGCGGTTTCGACCCAGTGAACTGATCCGGGATGGCAATCAGTTGTTCGATCCGTCGAGGGATTTCATTCAGATCCCCCACCCCGAGCGCCAGCTCCATCCGACGCTTCGTGCCGAACAGGTTGATCGCCAGCGGGATCGAGGAGCCGTTCACCTTCTCAAAAAGAAGGGCCGGCCCGCCCGACTTCATCACCCGGTCGGCAATCTCGGCGATCTCCAGATGGGAGTCGACAGGGATTTTCACTCGGCGAAGCTCCCCCCGACGCTCCAGTTCCGCGATAAACTCCTGCAGATTCTTCCACACCATAATCCAACAGAATATCAGAGAATTACGCGTAGAGGAAGAGGCGCCGCTGTCCGGGAGTTTGTTCGTCGATTTCGATGCTGAGAATCACCAGAAGCCCCCCCTTTGGCTTCCCGTCCGAATCCTTCTGCTCGAGAGCGACGAGGAAGGCAGCGAGGTAAGCCGGATCTCGTTCCGTCAGCATCTTCAAGGCGGCCAGGGCCTCGTTGCTCATCAAGATTCCCGGCAGTCGGTAGTCTTGGAACAGCCGGTTCCAGGCCGCTTGCGCCCCAGCGCCCGATACCGATTCCGGAGTGACCAAGGCCAGATCCGCCGGCCCCGCCTGCTCACCGATCACCTCAATCAATTTCGCTTCGGCCCGGGCCAAGTCATCCGGCAAATCAACCCGGCTCCATTCCTTCAGCGCTGGGGGGATCGAAGCTCCTTTCTGCACAAAAATTCTGCCCACTTGCGGCTGTGCTGAAACCCGGTCCACATCCGCTTCGAGAGTGACCCGCTCGCCGCTGGGCAGCCGCCGCAAGATCTCATTCTCCGCCAATCGCGCGGGATTTCCATTTTCAAACGATCCCTTAAACACCCGCACCGCCGGCCTCTCCATCACAACCGCCTCCTTCTCCTCCAAGCCGGCGGTGGGAAATTGGTAATTCTGAAGGAATTTTTCAATCTTGTTTCTCGTTTGGTCGGCCGCAGCCTCAATCATCGCTTCGACCCATTGGACTGCAGTAGAATAGTCCGGCGCGTGTTCCGAAGCGCTTTTTACCTTTGTTCGAAATACAGGGAAAGTATCTTCACCCACATTCTTCTCGTCTCCGGCAATCTCCCGAAATTTCCGCTCCATGAGAAAACGAAACCAAAAGTCCTTCATCTCCCTTTCTGTTTCTCTTGAGTCGCGATGAGGAATCCCCGGTAGAGATTGAAGATCCGTCACGTACACCTGTTCAAACTTCATCCACCGATAGAAATCCTCCATTTGATCGAGGTTAAAAATGTCTCGAAGGGTCGTTTCCCCAGCGATGCTCACCTCCGGTTCGTACACCCCTGCTGGAGGATAGATCCACACCGTGCGTTGGATGGACTCCACCGGAACATCGGCCACCACCACCGACCCGGCTTCTTTCTTCCCAAGGACCATATTGGTAAAAGAAAGGGCATGCTCCGGGATGTAAGAAAAGAAGACCGCCTTTGGAACAGGAAACTTTCCAAAAACCGAATAGTTCCTTTTATTCTCAGGTGTCACTCCACGCATCAATCGGATCCCGGAGGCCCCTGGAAAACGATGAACAAAATCCCACTTCGACAGCAGGACCATCTCCTCATGGGCCTTTCTCATCTGTTTTAAGAATCGTTTCCGTTTCTGCGGGGTGTTTTCTGAAAAACCCTCGAGGAGTCGTCCCAGAAATTTATAGTCTCTGCTTCCACCCAAGCGTATCGTCTCCATGAGTTCCCAAGTCCTGAAATCCCGCAAGGTCCCCTTCCCTTGGAAATAATCTCCTAACTTTTCTGGCTCTTCACCGTTTCGTGTGGGTGATTTTCACGGTTTTTCAGGGGTCTGGGATGAAAGAGGTGAGCACTTTGAGCTTCAAGTACTCGGGGTCTCGGATCCCATAGGCCCTGCGTTGAATCACCCGGATCTTGTTGTT
>JACQCH010000048.1 GCA_016201735.1 Candidatus Omnitrophota bacterium | reverse complement strand
TGGAATCAGTGAGCGCCACCACACTACCCAGCGCGTCCTGATGATAATACCTGGTCACTCCGTTCACTGTGCTGGAAATCAACTCATCCAACCCGGGACCGTGGAGGTAGAAGGTGCTATTGGCGCCGGTTTTCTCGAGGATGACTTCGGGGCCATCCTGATAATAGGTGGTTGTGACCCCATTCACCGTCTTGGCCACCCGCTCCCCGAAACCGTTGCTGCTGTAAGTGGCGCTGGTCGGCCCGGCAGCAAAACTCTTAAGCCGGTTGTCGAAATCATAGGTGTAGAGTTGTTCGGGGTTCGACGAGCTCACCCCGAACGACCGGACTCGGTTGCCGTTGGCGTCGTAGGTGAAGGTAACCTGCGGCATCATGCCGGTTAACTCCTGAGTCAATTGGTTGAGAGCGTTGTGGGAATAGGTGGTGGTGACTCCGCCCTGGATCCGTTGCGTCCGGTTGCCGGCGGGGTCGTAAGCGTAGGAAGCGCTGACCGGTTGGCTGCCCATGGAGCCGGTCTCCGTCAACAGTTGATGGATGGTGTCGTAGGAGTAGTTCAAGGTTCCCATCGTCGGACCTGCCGTTGAAACGGCCTGGGTGCGCCGGCCGGCCACGTCGTACGCGTAGGAAGATTGAGCGACCACGCCCAGAAGGCCTTGGGTTTTGAAGGTGGTCAGGCGGTCCGCTAAATCATAGGTGTAATTGGTGGTGACGCCGTTGGGGAATGCCAACTGGCTGCGGCGGGACCGGGTGTCGTAGGCAAAGCGGGTTGTCCTGCCGCCCGGTGCGGTGAGCTGAGTGAGGCGATTGAGCGGGTCGTAGCCATAGTTGGTGGTTCCGACCCCCTGGATGGCAAAGGAGCTGCGGTTGCTGGCCGCATCGTAGGTCATGTTGAAGACCGTCTGGTCCGGAAACACCTTCCAAAGCGGTCGGTTGAGGGCATCAAACCCAAAGTAGGTGGTGCCGGTCGGATCCTCCATCCGGACGAGGTTGCCGGCTAGGTCGTAGATGAACTTGACCAGGGTGGAGTCCGGTCGAGTCACCTGGATAATCCGATTGAGCCCGTCGTAGGTGTAGGCGGTGGTTTTCACCAGCGCGTCGGTCCGGGAGAGCAGATTCCCTTGGGCGTCGTAGCTAAAGCGGGTGACATTCCCAGCGGCATCGCTGATTTTGGTCTGCCGGCCGAGCGAATCGTATTCGTAAAAGGTCTTCTGCCCCTTGGGGTCGGTGACCGAGAGGAAATTCGGCCGGTTCAGGTGCATCTGGTTGGCCGTGTCGTAAGTGAAGGAGGTCTTCTGCCCCTTCGCGTCGGTGACGGTCAAGAGATTCCCGAAGCAGTCGTACGTTGTCTTGGTCGCGTTGCCCATCGGATCGGTGACGGAGCTGACGCGGCCGTTGGCGGTGTAGGCGTACTTGGTGATCTGATTCAGCGCATCGGCGGCCGAGAGCAACCGGCCTTCGGCGTCGTAGGTGAATTGGGAGATCGTTCCCACGGAGTCGGCCACCTTCGTCCGGCGGCCCAGAATGTCCGTGGTGTAGGTGGTGGTGTTTCCCATCGGGTCCTTGACCGTGGACAGGTTTCCGTAAACGTCATACGTGAAGGTCGTTTGATTTCCTTTGGGGTCGGTGACGCTTAAAACCTGCCCGAATGAATTGACCGTGTAGGCAGTGATGTTCCCCAGCGGGTCGGTTCGCTTCAGGAGATTCCTTTTGGCGTCGTAGGAAAATGTGGTGGTGTTGCCTTTGGGGTCGGTGACGCTCGTGGGGAGGTTATAGGTCGGATCATAGGCGATCTTCGTGGTGGTCTTTCCGGGTTGAACGATCTGAGTCCGATTGGCCTTGGAGTCGTAAGTCATCTGCAGCGATAGGATCGAGTTCTTGTCGTAGTAATTGAGGATGTTCCCGTTGGCGTCGTTCTGGGAGTTTTCCGTGGCGTTGGCCGGATCGGCCACCGACTGGAGGAAACTGTTGGGATCGAAATTGTACTTGGTGATCTCTCCCCGCTGGTTGATCACGTGGACGGTGTTCCAAAGATAATCGAACGTCGTTTTGTTGCCTAAGGGGTCAATCTGGCTAAGGACCCGGTCGTTGTAGGTGTAGGAGTAAGAGAAGCGGTTGCTCTCTTTGTCGGTGAGCTGCGTCAGATTGTGGGTGATCGGGTCGTAGGCATACTGTTCCTTGAACCCGAGCCGATCCGTGACGGTGGTCAGGTGTCCGGCAGCGTCGTACGTGTAAAGCAGTTTTTTCCCGGCCGGATCGGCTAAGGAAGCGATTCTTCCGTTTGCGTCGTAAGTCAGCGTCAGGGAGCGCCCCGCCGGCTCGGTGATATTGGTCAGCACCGTCTTTCCGTTGACCAATCCGTAGGTCAGGGTGGTCCGGTTCAGGTTCCGGTCCTCAACGTAGAGGAGTTTTCCGGTCAAGTCGAACCGGTAATGGAGCCCGTATTTGGTGCGCACGCTGAATCCAGTAGAATCCTTGATGAGAGTCGTCTGGGTATTGAGCGGGACCGGCTGGTAGGTCCCGTCCGCCTGGAGGGCGTAGATCTCCCGGGCGCCGTTTTCCCGGACCAGGGTGAGGTGATTCGGGTAGGACTGGATCCGCATCGAGTAGGACTGGCGCCAGCCAAGGCCCAGGATCGACTCGTTGTCATCGCTGGAAAAATCATACGTGGTGGCGGTTTGACCTGCCGGGGCGATGGTGATGTTGTCAAAGTGGACGTGGGAGAAATGGGCTTCCAGGGCGACGCGGCCTGTCGCCAGGAGCGGGCTTGAATCGGTATAGTCCAACTCCAACTTCCCGTTGACGTAGACCTTCAGGTTGGATCCGGTTGCTTGGAACTTGACTGTGTTTCGGTTGGTGGGCTGGTAGCTGGAGGATTTGGTGGTCAGGAACCGCTGCGTGCCGTTCTTCCAGCCGGAGAGTTCCAAGGTTCCGTTGGTGTGGATGAGGAAGTAATAGCTGTTGGAAACGTCGCGGGGATTCGAGGCGCTTTCCGCGTAGCGCAGGTGCACCCATCCGACGTCCCAGGGATTTGCCCCCGGCTGAAGGGTCTGCATATCCACCGTGACGGTCACATCCTGCCCGGAGAGGTCGCTGGTGGAGCGATCCCCCTGGCCGGAATATTCCCCGTTCTCGACGGTCCAGGTTCCGGCGCTTGGTTCCGGCAGCCAGCCCGGCACCTCGGAGACAGTCTGGGCGTTGAAGAACCGGGTAAACTCTAACGGCATCCCCCGAGTGGGTATCGTGACATCGGTGACCTCCAGAAATAAATTCCCGTTACGGATCTGGACCGGCTCCTGGGTTTTCGTCGATTCTCTTCCATTGGAGCTGTTGCTGGAGTTCGGATCCGCTCCGTTGCCCCGCGACCATCGGCCGGAGCCGCCGGCCCCTTGGAACGTCCCTCCGCTGCCGGTGCAGTTGCCGCAGGACTCGCCCCCTAAGATGGCCTTCATCCGTGCATCGCTGAGTAAAAGGCCCGAGCCGCCGGCGGCCAACTCCTCCAGGTTCAGCGGCTGACGGCTAACCACCAGTACGGTCCCATCCCACGCTTGCTGGAAGAAACGAAGCGGCAGGGCGGGGGTCTTGAAATTCAGCCCCGGATCGTAGATTGTCACCCCCCGCGTATCCATCCCGGTGATCAGGCAGAAGTGCATGTTGCCGGTCACATTGGCGATCAACTGCCCGTGTGAGAGAAGTTTCGGGAGCGTTTCCAGATCGGTCTGCAGCGCCAAGGTCTGGAGGCCCACCTCTTGCGCGGCTTGCTGAATCTCATAAAGGGAGTTCAATCCTTTTTGAAGATTCGCCTGGGCCTGAAGCTGAAGAAGAAGCCGGCTTGCGGATGCGGATCTCTCCGGCTCTTTCTCCAGCCCCAGTCGGTCGAACAGCTCCTTTAGAACCTGGGTCCCGCAGGAGGAAGAACCGGATTCCCACGCGCCATCCGCACCCGCTGAAGAGGGGATCAGTCCGGTCGCCCACAGCGCCGCCACCAGAGGGAGCCACCAGCGGCCATTTACACGGGTAAAGAGATTGGGAATCATGTCGTCCTCCTTGAAAATATCGGTTGTTAGAAGATTAAAAGCGCACGGCGAGTTGACCGCCGACCTCGAGTGCCTCATTCTTGGGTTCATAGCCAGTCCCGACGATGACGCCCGAGAATGTGATATTGGCACTCTTTGAGTTGCCGATGTGCCACCATCGAACATACGGCCCAATCAGAAAATCAAATCGTTCGCCTTTCTTTTCCAGCTTAAGACCGCCCCGGATGCCATAGCCGTTGTTCTGGTTGTTGGAGACGGTATTGAAGCTGGGACTGGCATCCTCTAAGTGGCTCTTCTGTTCGCCCCTCCAAAAAAAGTCATACTCCGCGCTCACTCCGAGTTTCCATCCCTCATTGAGCTGGGTGTTGAATTCCAGGCCGATGGGGCTGTAAAGGTAGTTCGATTCCCGATCGTATCCTCTGGCTCCGGTCGAGGAGGTCTTGCCGGACGAATCGTCGTTCAAATACCGGTAGCCGACGCCAAGGAACGGCGTGAGCCGCCGGCTCTCGTTGAGAGAAATGTCGTACCCGGCTGCGATCCGCCCCTCTGCCGTCCAATCCGGGATACCGTCAATTGTGCCGGATCCCGTGTAATTCACAGTGCCCCCCGCGCCGCGGCCCTCCGCGGTGAGCATGAGATGGTTGGAGTGGTGGTGGGTGAATGATGCTGCAAGGCCGTACATGGGGCCATCAAACTTAACATTGATGTCCGGCTCTTTATACCGAAAGTAATATATCTCCGGACCAATCTCCCATTGGTTCCAAGAATCCTCATGCTCCTCGGCCCGGGAAACACCGCTCGCCGCCATGCCCAGGATCGTCATTCCAAAGACTGCGATCACTAAACGTTTCATTTCATTCTCCTCTTTGAATTCACCAGGTTGTTCTACCAACCGTTAAAACCGATAGGAAACCTCGGCGGTAGCGGCGGTTTCATCGATCAAGCGGCCCTCCAGCCTGACGGAGTATGGTCCCCCTCCCAGTCGGGCCCCTATAATCAAACCTACCTTGTCATTGGCATTGGAATTTCCGGTCACGCTCACTATCCCCAAGCCAGCACTGGGGTCAGAAACCGTGTACTGCAGGCTTTTCAATTTCGCCTTGACATCCGAGTAACGGCCTCCCACATAGACCAAACCTTTGGGTTGAACATTGACCATCGTCGGCAGATCGAATGTCCAACCTACCCATGCGCCACCGTGCCACTCCTGAAAGCCCAGCTTGCCCGATCTGGCCGTAGCCACCACTCCACTATGGACTACCCGATTCAGGTCATGCTCGCTGCGCAGATACTGAATATCATAGCCAACCACCCAAGGCTGATCACTGATGGGACGGGCACTGCCGGCGACACCTCCACCCCAAGAGATTCCCCAGTCGTACTTGAGGTCAATGTTTCGACGGCCGAGACCCACAATGTTCGTGTTCGTCATTCGCTCCTTAAGATCGACAGCTCCTATCTTTCCATAGGGGACCAACCAGTCCTCGAACGAAAAACTGAACACCGCATGGGAAGCGTCTCCACGGGTCAACTCATCGGTCTCACCCGTTGGCGCCTTTAAGTCACGGCCGAAGAGATGGGCATATTCCGCCTCTACCCCAAACCGATGTTCTTTGTCCGCCCAGGGAACCTCGAGACTCGCCGCCCACGACGGCAGTGCGAAACCCAAAACTCCAAGTCCCAACAGCCATCCGCTTACGATGTGTGTGCGCATTTCACTCCTCTTTTTCTGAGATGTTTCTTGTCCGTTGCTGCACTCCCTGCCAGGTTCGACGAGTGCCGAACTTTTGGTAGAGCTCCCAAGCGATTTTCTTGTAGGCGGCAGTCCGCCGCCCATACGGCAACGACAGCAGCTCCAGAGTCCGTCGCCTGATGTAGGCATCCTCCTTCCGGCCATACCAGCGATTTTTAGCCATGCTTGGTCAATGTGTCAAACAGAATTTAAAAATATTTTGGGTCTTCTCCGTTTGGTGTGGGTAGATTTTAGCCTTTTGTCGACGGTAAAAGTTCTTTGAGAACTTGACACGTTTGGGGTGAGGGGGCTAGGGTCTTGGTTGCCATGAAAACCAAGACTTGTTTCAGCCAGTTGTACAG
>JACQCH010000047.1 GCA_016201735.1 Candidatus Omnitrophota bacterium | reverse complement strand
GCGCCGGCTGGTGGAGGTCTTAAGCCGGTGGCGGGACGGGTTGGAAGGATGAGCTTTTTATTTGCCCATATAGTTGTGATACACAACATTAAACAGGAGGGATTGCGATGACACGGATTCAGCGAATAGAAAGCATGATGGAGAAAAGACCCGGTTTAGCTTCGGATTCAAAACCGACTAAAGGCGGAATCACACGGTTGCTCGCGGCCCACACCGCTTCGGTCTTGGCGGATCGGCTGATTCAGATGGTGGCTTTAGGGGCGGCGATGGCGGCCGGCTCCAAAGCGGCGGCCCTTTCCGCCTGGATTCTGTTCTGGGCGACGATCCCGGGGATCTTGTTGGCGCCAGTAGCGGGGAAGGCGGTGGATCGGGTGTCCCGCGGCCGGCTGATGATGTTCACCGACGCGGCCCGGGCTTTCTTTGCGTTGGGGTTGATGGGGCTGCTTTCGCTGACCGCAAAGCCGTCTGCCCTCTACGCAGGAGTCGCTTTGGTTGCCGCGGCGGCCTGCTTCTTTACACCGGCCCGGTTGGCTCTTGTGCCGAATCTGGTGAAGAAGGAGGCGTTGTTTAAGGTCAACGCCTGGTTCGCATGCTCGGCCATGGTCATGACGCTGGCCGGTACCGGCATCGGGTCGCTTATGATCCATACCTTTGGGACGACCTGGACACTGGCGATTGCCGCCCTCATGTATCTGACCTCCGCCGTTTTGTTATCCACCCTGGCTGCGGCTGAAGGAAGCCGCACCACTAACCCCTCCTGGCGCGTCGCCGAGCCGCGGGAGAAACTTGGTTCTTCCGAGCGGCTCGATTTGTGGGAGGGGTTTCGCGCCATCCGTCGGCATCGAGCCGTGCGCCGGTTGGTTGTTCTGACAGCAGCGATCAGCATGATTGAAGCCTGGTTTTACGTGGGGGTAGCCAAACTGGCGACCGAGCGGCTGCATCTGGATATTCTTGGATTTGGCGGTTTGCTGACGGCTCTAGGGGCTGGTCTGGTGGTTGGTGCGTTGTTGACTCACCGTCAGCGCCAGACGACGGCCGGTCTACAGATGAGGTGGCTTGCCGGTTCCCTGGGCGTGATCGGCGCTTCCAGTGCGATTCTAAGCATCGTCTCTTCATTTGGATTAGCTGCGGCGGTCATGGCGCTTCTTGGAATCGGCACCGCCATGTGCTTGACCGCTTCCGACACCTTGTTCCAGCGGGCGGTGCCGGATCGTCTGCGCGGCCGCATCTTTGCCGCCCGGGGCCTTCTGGCCGGCATCGCGTTCGCGGCTTGTGTCGCTGTCGCCGGCTGGACGGCCCCTGTGTTTGGGATTATGGGCTGGTTCCTCGCGGTCGCTGCGGCCGCCGGTTGGATTGCCGCCGATGTCTGGCTTGCGGCCAATGATTTGAATCTTCCGTATCTGGCGCTTCGGTGGATCTTGCGGCCGGTGGCTTGGTGGTATTGCCGCGTTCGGCGGACTGGGTTGGAGCGGATCCCGCTCACCGGGCCAGTGCTGGTGGCTCCCAATCATCCCAGCCGGATGGATGCGGCCCTGATGGTCGCCTACAGCCCAAGACGGCTGTATTTCCTGGCGGCGGAGACCAACTGGAATCTCTGGTGGCTGGGGCCGATCTGCACCCGGATGGGCTGTGTTCCGGTCAGCAAGACGCACGGCAATTCCAATGCCATTCACACGGCCGCCCGACTTCTCAAGCAGGGGAAAGCGGTCTGCATTTTCCCCGAGGGACAGATCAACAAGGAAGTCGGCGCTCTTAAACCAGGCGTGGCGATTCTTGCCGCCGCCACCGGGGTTCCGATTGTTCCGGTGGGATTTAATGGGACCCACCAAGCGATGCCTCTTGGGCAGCCATTACGGCGCCATCCGGTGAGCATGGCGGTCGGGGAGCCCATTTGTATCCGGAAGGTGAGATTGGATCGGGTTCCCGATGAGGTGATCGAGCGGATCAATGAAGAGCTCTCCGGAGCGATCCGGCGGTTGGCGGGGCAGGGGGTGTTTTGGAGACCGTGGGAGTTGGAGGAAGAGCCGGTGGAATCAGCCGTCTACGGGTATTAACCGTTTCATTAACAGAGGGGAGGGAAGAGAAATGTTAGCGCGAAAGATTATCCTGGGTTTTGGATTGGCGATGTTGTTGCCGATGGTGATTCATCAGGGGGTCGAGGTTATCCGCCCCATGCCGCAATATCAGAGGCATCAGATTCCCAATTATTACCAGACACTGCAACGCGCGTCCGACGAAGAGAAACCACATCTGCAGGCGGAACAACAACGGCTCAATGCGGAATGGGGAACTGCTCAAAAGCGCTGGTCAAAGAGCCATTTCTTCGCGGGGGTTGGGGCCGGGATCGCCACGACGCTCATCGGCTCCTTCGTGGCCGCGCCAGCGGTTGCCGGGGGGCTGATGTTGGGCGGGATTTTCAGCTTCCTGGGAGGTTGCGGGTTTTACTGGCTCGATCTAAACGCCGTCGGACGACTTGGGGTGCTTTTGGCCGGTTTCTTAGTTTTGCTTTGGATCGGCTACCGGCGCTTATCGGACCCAAAGCAGGGCAGCGCGGTTTCGGTTTAACAATCCGCGCCTTAAACGCCGTTGAACAACCCGGCAGCGGCCTCCAGGCCCTCGGAAAAGAAACGCAGACTCCTGGACCGCTGCCGGCACTTTTTAGGGGAGGTAGTGGATCAGAAAATCAGAGTTTACTGTTCCCGATGCAGGCAATTTCTTGATCTGTCGCTTGAAGAAATAAAGAGACACTTCACCCAAGGGGTGTAGGCCCAAGCAGTTTTAAGGGGCAAAGGCCCGCAGCCAGTCGGCTAATCCATAACGCCGACTGGGGCGGGCCGTTTTCATTCTCGGCCCCGGAAGGGCCTGCGCCCCGATGCGCAAGGAGATTCTGTATTTTGATCTGCAGAAGATCGAAGGGAATGATGAACCGTTGTGCCAATCAGAACAAGAAGTGGCCAGAAGATGCAGACAGGACCCAACATCGAATCTTTACCTTCGCCTGGACCTGGAAGCGGCTCTGGGAAAGCTGCCTCCTCGCCAGCGGCAGGCAATTGAGCTTTCTGCCGAAGGGTACACCGAGTGTGAAGTCGCTGAGTCTATGAAGATTTCCCACCAGGCAGTTAGTTTGCTCCTGAGCAAAGCTCGGGGAACTCTAAGAAAATTTTTGAAG
>JACQCH010000054.1 GCA_016201735.1 Candidatus Omnitrophota bacterium | reverse complement strand
GCTTGACCAGTTCCGACTTCGGCAACTTCCGGACTTCCTGACGCAGACTCAAAAGCACTCCCTTTCTGCTGGGGAGCGCTTTAAACTTATCTCAGGTGTGGAGAATTGACAAGAGGAAACTTCAAACGGCTAAACAGATACGATTTTTAATAGCGGAAGTTTTGCGCATGAGTTGAGCCAGCTTTTTTCGGCTTTCCGAAAGGGAGAAATCCACGAGCCGGAGCTTTCGGAGAAGTTATGGATCTCGATGGAGAGGCGTGCCGGCGGGTTGGAGGAGGTGGGGGTGTGGATTCAGGAAACATTGGGAGCTCGCACGCTGACGGATGAAAAGTTGGCGGTTTTGCTTAAGCGGAGAGTGAATAAGAATATGAAGCCTGAGATGAATCAGGTGGATCTGGAGATGGGCGGTCTAATCTCCACCGTGGCACGGTTGGTCCAGGTTCCGCAAGACCAAATCTTCGGGACAGATAAGCCGGTTCGGCGGCGGATCATTCTGGCTCAGAGAGGAATACTGCCTGATTCAATCGGGAAGCTTATCGAAGAGAGCGGGCTTGGGACTGTTCAGTGGAAGGGGGATTACAACAGCGTTGTGCAGGAGCTCAGTGAAATGAAGCGCAGGTTTAAGTCGGGAGAATTGAAATGGAACCCGGGTGAGCCGAAGCCGGTATTTCTGGTTTCGCCGGAAACCATCGACCGGTTGGAGAGGGAGGGTGTTTGGTCGGATATGGATGGCCAGTGGCGGCTTCCCCTGTTTCTGCTTGGAGTCTCCGGCGAAAGGCTGTATCCGGCAAACCTTCCTGCCGGATCGGAGTTCGATACCAATGCGGTTCTGTCTTACCTTCAAGCCCTCTTTTCATGGGCGGATCTGCTGCCCGGGCGGGTGGTTGAGCAGGTCAAAGGGTCCTTCCTCGACAACCGACATCAAACTCTCTTCCTCAGCATCGCCGCGTAACTCCGATCCCAGCTTTGCCCCCCTTGACATATGCTCATTTTAATGCTACACTTGATTTAGTGAGGTGAGCGATGAGATTATTGAATGTGGTGCCGGTCACGGAGTTTCGGACGCATGCCTTGGAGGCAGTGCGCCGCGTCAACCGGTTGGGGGATGAGGTGGTGATCACCGCCAAGGGGAGGCCCGCCGCTGTGCTGGTCTCTTATGACGAATGGGAATCGATCGCCGAAACCCTGGCGATCAAGAGAGACCCCAAGCTGATGGCTCAAGTGCGGGCTTCTCTCAAATATCTTCGTCGTGGGGGCAAGGGAATTCCTCTGGAAAGGATTGACTGGGGCCGCGCGTGAAGTGGCGGCTCTTTATCACGCCGAAGGTTCAGGCGGCGCTTCGAACATTTCCACCGGAAACCAAGCGGTACATTCGGGAAGCTTTCGGGGAAATTTGCAGGAACCCCTGGGTTGGGAAACCCTTGCGGGATGAGCTGGAGGGGTTTCATTCCTTCCGTGCCAAGCGCTTTCGGATCGTCTATCAGATCCGACGCCATGAGATCACCGTCGCGGTGATCGCCGTCGGTCCCAGAGAAACCATCTATGAGGAATTGACCGCAGAGCGATCCTCAAGACGGGCCACATAGACGAATCTCGCCGGCATCCCCCGCCTCGATGAAATCTTCCTCGAGTTCGCCTAAATAAATAGAAAAATCTTACCACGAGAACAGAGAGAAAAGCTGCAGGGCGGCCGGCCCGAGAAGGACGACAAAGAGGGCCGGCAGGATGAAAAAGATCAAAGGGAAGGTCAACTTCACCGGCAGTTTCTGGATGGCTTCCTTGATGTCCTGGCGCTGTTTGAAGCGGAGGGAGTCCGCGTAGGACTGGAGGGTCTGCGCCAAGCTCGTCCCAAGTCGCTCAGACTGGATGACGTGAGAGACAAGAACCCGCAGCTCGGAGATGTCGCCGCAGCGCCGGGCCAGATTTTTCAGGGCATCCTCCCGGGGACAGCCGGCCAGTATTTCGTCGTTGGTCAGAAGCAGTTCCTTGTGGAGCGTTGGATGGATGAGGTCCGGCTCCTGGATTACTCGGACCAGTGCTCCCTGGAAACTCATACCTGCCCCGAGACAGAGACTCCACAGGTCCAGCGCGAGAGTCAGCCCTTCCTTGATCTTCTCCTGCCGGAACCTGACCTGCCACCGCGTCCAGAGTTTCACGGTCATTCCCATCCCCACCCAGACCGAACCCAAGCTGAGGAGAATGGTCAGAGGCGCCGGCCAGTGGGTCACCCGCGCGGTGCGGAGGATCGCCTCGAGCATGCCCGCGGCTGTGGCCGCCAACAGGGCGGCCAACATGATTTTCTTGCTGAATGTTTGGATGCTGGAATGAATCTCCGGCCCAGCGCCCAATAGGGCCAGGGTCTTGGCTAGGGCGGACTCGAGCCACCGCCGGGCCGCCAGAACTTTCGGCTGGTTGGCCGATGGGGAGAAGGCGAGCAGACGGCGCCGGACGGGGTCGCGCCATTGCACCACTGTCATCCAGACCGTTGGAATCAGATAAGCCACGATGATGAAGCTGCACAAACTCAAGAGAATTGCGCTCATTTCCGGATTCCAGCTCATTTTAGCGTATCCTCGGTGTGGTGAGCCACCGGATAACCCCAAAGCCAATAAGTTGGAGCATGATGGCCAGCCACAGCACATGTCGGCCCGCCGGGTGCTCCAGCAAGGAGCGGAAGTAAAGCGGGTTTATCAAGAGAAGGCCGGTACCGACGATGAGCGGCAGAATCCCTAAGATCACTCCGGAGAAACGGCTCTCCGCGGTCAGCGTCTTCATCTCCCGCTGGAGCTGGAAGCGCTCACGGATGGTCGAGCCCAGTTGGTGGAGCAGAGGCGCGAAGTTGCCGCCCACCTCACGGTGGAGCCGGACGCACGCCGCCAGGAGTTGGAAATCGGCCAGCGGCACACGGGTAGCGAGGTTTCGGAACGCAACGGTCATGTCGGAATAAAGGCGCCATTCGTTGACGAATTTTCGAAACTCCCCCCGGATCGGGTCAGGGGCCTCCAAGGCGACCATGTCCATTCCGGCCTCCAGGCTCAGCCCGGCGCGCATGGCCGAGGCGATCATGTGAGTCGCCTCGGTGAGCTGTTCGGAGAGTTGGCTGAAGCGTTTTCGGCGTCTGGAAGTCAAGATGATCCATGGCGTCACACCGGATCCCAGAGTGACTGCGATGGCGGTCGGGCTGGGCAGGTGCAGAAACCAGGCGATCAAACTGCCGGCCGTCAGGTAGCAGGCGTGCATCAGTACGTAGGAGCTCACGTTCATGTTGGAGTCGGCCTGCTCGAGAAAGAGCAGGATCCGGGGCGCGATGGAGAACCGGAGGAGGACTTCCCGAAAAGCCGGGAGGTAGCTGTACCGGAGCTCCCGGGTGACCAGATGAGCCCGCTGGGCTGGGTTCACGCGTTCTCGGAACTTTTGCAGGCGGCGATGGGCATGGTCGTTAGAGAATCGCCTGCCGGCCCCGATCAAGGTCTGCCAGATCGCCAGCCCTGTTAGGGTTCCCCCGATCCCCGCGAGAATCAGGTTCTGCCACATGGCGTCACCTTCAGGGCTCGGTTTGGTGCGTCTGGTTGAAGATCTGCTTGGGGATCGGGATTCCGACGTTGTGGAGCTCTTCTATAAAGGCGGGCACGATCCCCGTGAAGACGTACTCCCCTCGGATACTATTCGGGGCCGCCGTTCTGGAGTACTGAAACTTGAATATTTCCTGCAGCTTGATCATCTGTTCCTCCAGCCCGCGGACCTCCGAGACGCTGACGATGCGGCGTATGCCGTCCGGGAACCTCTGTATCTGCACCACGAGATCGATGGCCGATCCGATCTGCCGCCTCATCGCCTCGCTGGTGAGGTTCACGCCAGCCATAAGGATCATCGTCTCCAGCCGGGCCAGTGCGTCCCGTGGGCTGTTGGCGTGGATGGTGGTGAAGCACCCTTTGTGCCCCGTATTCATGGCCTGGATCATGTCGTACGCCTCGGCCCCGCGCACCTCCCCGATTACAATCCGATCGGGCCGCATCCGGAGGACGTTTTTGACGAGATTGCGCTGGGAGATCTCTCCATTACCCTCGATGTTGGGAGGGCGGGTCTCCAGGCGGATGCAGTGAAGTCCCTGGGGACGGAGTTCGACGGTGTCCTCGACTGAGATCAGGCGTTCCGTCTCTCCCACGTATCGGATCATGGCGTTTAGGAGGGTGGTCTTGCCGGCCCCTGTCCCTCCGGAGATGACGATGTTCAGCCGCGCCTCCACAGCGGTTTTCAGAAGCTGGTCCGCCTGGACGCTTAGTGAGCCCAGGCGCAACAGGTCGTCCATGAGCAGGAGATTGTGATGGAAGCGGCGGATCGAGAGGGAAGGGCCGTCCACCGCCAGCGGCGGGATGATCGCGTTGATGCGGGAACCGTCGGGCAGGCGTGCGTCCACCATCGGCGAAGATTCATCGATCCGCCGGCCGACCCGGCCGACGATCCGATCGATCACCTGCCTAAGGTGGGTATCGTCCCGGAAGGTTACGGTCGTCTTCTCCAAACGGCCCGCCCGCTCCACGTAGACCTCGTCGTGACGGTTCACCAGGATGTCACTGATCGTTGGATCCCTCAACAGAGACTCCAGGGGCCCCAAACCGAGTGTCTCATCCTCCAAGTCCTGGAGGAGCTGTTGGCGTTCTTTCGAGTTTAAGGGAGGGTTCTCCTGCTGGAGCAGTCCCTCCGCGATGGCTCGGATCTGCATGCGCGAGGCCGGAGAGTCCACAATGGAGAGTTGGGTGGAGTCGATGCACTCGATCAGGAGGCGGTGGATGGTCAGTTTGATCTGCTGGTAGCTGGCGCGCCGCTGGAACGGCTCACCCTGCTTGTCATTGGCCGGGGTCCGCGGTTTCTCTCCGTGGGCGCCATCGGGGGAGCGGGTCAGGCGGTCACGGAGGCCCATGGAGCGGTCTCCCGATGATGTTCAGGAGTGTCTTCATCAAGTTGCCGTTTTTGGATGGTCGCGGCGAGAACGGAGTCGAGCTCGTTTGGCCCAGGATATGTTTTGCTACCATCTGTTCGATGTTGTCCGCCAGCTTCCCCAGCGGCTTGATCGCCTGGACTGTAGTAGCTTGGTTGATGGCTTTGACGGTGGTCTCGTAGTCGTTGGGGATGCTCCACTGCATGGGGCGTCCTAGGGTCTCCTCAATAGTGCTTAAATCCACCCTCCCCGAAGCGTCGCCCCGGTTCAGTACCAGGATCAGCTTAGCCGGGTCGTAGCTGAGCCGGTCGAACAGATCCAGCGTCCGCCGCGTGTTCCGGATAGAGGGAAGCAGAGGCAAGGTGAGAAGCAGGACACGGTCCGACGCCTCCAGCGCCGAGAGGACCACCTCACTGAATTCATGGCCGGCGTCCACTACCACCCCGTCGAAGACAGAGTGCAAGATGTGGAGCATTCGCCCGATTTGCACGGAGGTAACCAGGTCCGCCTCGTCCGGCGCGTAGGGGGCTGGTAGGACGTATATTCCCGAGGGGTGCTTCGGAAGCACGCTGTGAAGATAGCTCGGGTCCACCCGGTCGAGCTCGGTGACCAGATTCACGAGGCTGTAGGTTGTCGGCACGTCGAGAAAAGCCGACAGGTCGCCCCGCTGGAGCACCAGGTCGACCAAAACCACCTGGCTGGAGGGGCCCAGCTTGGATCGCAGGGAAGCCGCGACCTGGATGGCCAGAGTGGTAGTACCCACGCCACCGGTGTTGCCGAAGATGCTGATCAGATGGCCGCGAGGCCTTACGCCGTTGCCTCCCGTCAGGTCGCGGGCTCGCAGGAGCATCTCATGGAACTCTCCCATGGTCGGTGGATAAGGGAGGTAGTCGTTGGCTCCCGCCCGCACCGACTTCAGCAGGCGCTCCGGCGATGGGTGCTGATATGTGACGGTGATCCAGCTCCGCGCGTTCTGTTGCCGGATCCCAGGAAGATGCTTGAGGAAATCGTCACCCATCGAGTCGAGGTCGATGACGACCACATCGGCGGCCTGCTCGGCTGATTTTTCCGGAAAATCCAAGCGGTGAATGCGGCAGAGGATTCCTCCCTCTCTCTCGGAAGCCCCGGAAAAGGTCTCGAAGCGTGTGAAGAATGGCTGCTCTCTGCTGATCACTCCTACGTGGACCGGTTCATGCGGCTTCGGCATTATTTCTCTCGCTCCTACTCTACCAGTGTGGTTGGAACCCGTATGGAAATCTCCTCAAAGATATTGTCCAACTGATCTGTGGTGGGTGAGAAAAAATGTCTGCCGCCCGTCGAGACGGCCATGGAGTTCATCAGCGATTGGTTCGTATGGCTGCCCAGGCTGATCGTGTAGAGGGTCATGCCGCTCTGACCGGCCAGCTTGGCCTGGTCGAGGGCCTGCTGCTCGGAGGGGTTGCCGGGTGGGGCGCCGTCGTCCTGGCCGCCGCGCCCATTGATTCGGGTGTTCGTGACTCCGTCGGAGAGCAGGACGATCACCAATGCTGCCCGCGGGTTGACGCGTCCGGAGAGCAACTCTGTGCGTGCCGAGAGCAGGGCCTCGGCGATGTTCGTCCATCCGTTGGCGTTGGGGATATCGATCGCCCGCTTGACCTGTTGGAAGTTCTTGGTCAGTTGATTGTCCAGGGTTCCCCGGGTGCTGAAGAAGACCAAGCCCGCCTGGTCCCCCGTGATGGGGAAGTTTTGGAGCAGGTCAAGGAACCGCTTGGCGGCGGTCTTGGTGTTCGTGAGGGGTTGCTCTGGGTTCCTACCGTCGTCGTTCATGGAACCCGACCGATCCAGCACGATCATGACATCCCGGTTGCCCAGCGTGGCCGTGGAGAGGGTACTGATCTGCGCATTGGCGAAACCCAGGATTCGGGCCAGGGAGAGAGCAGGGGCGGGCGGGTGGGTCGTTGGGGTCAGTTTGAGCCTGACCCGAACGCTGTTGAAGGGGACAGCATCCAGAACGAAGCGGTTCTCAACAATGTTCCACTGCCCGAAATCGATCTGTTGCTGGGTCATGTCCACGGCCTGACCGAGGACTGGGTTGAGGTCGGCGTACTGCTGAGCGCGGTTTAGAGCCTCGGCCTGGCTCACTAGCAGGCCGGAGACGGCAGCCAGGGCGATAGAGTCGTTCGCCTGCTGGAGCTTGGCCCTGCTTTGCATGATGTAGGCGGCGTCGATGGCCAGAGCGCCGATGCCCAGCAATGCCACCGTAAGCAGGGTGGTCGGTATGGCGATGGAGCCGCGCTGAGAAACCCTGTTCCTCTTGGCATCGGCCGATTGGATCATGGCGCTTCCTTATGTGCCGGCTTCTTCTCTTCTGTGGAAGGAGCAATGGCCTCGTGCAGGCTGTCTAGCCATTCATCCGGCGAGTCGGGATTGTAGGGTTTCTTGAGCGCTTCGCCGATCTTCCCGGGGTCGGTGAGGTGTTGCGGCACTTCCACCTTGCTGGGGAGCGTCAAGCGCGGCGTCACCAGCACGAGCAGCTCGGTCTCCTCGTTCCTGAACTTCTCGCTGCTGAAGAGCTTGCCGAGGATCGGGATGTTGCCAAGAAATGGAACCTGATCCTCGGATCGGGTGTTGGTCTGCGACAGCAGGCCGCCGATCACCAAGCTTTCTCCGGAACGCATCTCCACGGTGGTGCTGGCCCGGCGGGTGATCAGGCCAGGTACTTTGAAGCCGGCGATCGTCACCGCCGCGGCGGTAGAGTCCAACACGCTTACCTCCGGAGTGACGGCCATCCGGATCATGTCGTCAGAGGTGACCTCCGGCTTGAATTTGAGACGAATGCCGAACTCCTTGAACTCTACCGAGATCGCATTGTTACCCTGTGCTACGGGGATAGGGAACTCGCCGCCGGCCAGGAAGCTGGCTTCCTGGCCGCTCATGGCCAAGAGGTTCGGCTCGGCCAGGATGCGGACGAGACCTTCCTGCTCCAGCGCGCTGATGGCCACGCTGAGGTCGAAGCTGCCTCCCCGCAGCTCCAGGAGCTGTTTCGCGGCAGGAGAGAGGAGGATGTCCTTGGCGTCCACGAGGCGGTGGAACTGTGGGGTAGCGGGCGTCTGCGGCGCCAGGGCATCCCCAACGAACCCGGCCTGGGTCACACGGCCGCTCTGGGCAAAATAATCGATGCCCAGCGAATGGGCCAGATGTCGTTCCACCTCGGCGATCCGAACCTCGATCAGGACCTGTTTGGAATCCTCCAGGTCGGTGATGTTCACCACATGCTCGGCGACGGCCGCAGCCGCGGCAACCGCCTTGTTGACGTTAGCGGGGTGCTTGGCTCTTCCGGCCAGGATGATGGTCTTATCGGATTCGTAGGCCTTCAGGTTCTGCTCCTCCGGGAACATATTGTGCAGGAGGTTCTCAAAGGAACCCCGCTTGTACTGAGGCGCGTTGACCACGTTGACCGTGAAGAGGTGACTGCCGTCCGCACGCCAGACGATCAAGCTGGTGGAGCCGCTCTGCTTCCCGTGCACCAAGATCTGGGTCGGGGAGACCACGATGACTTCGGCCACCTTCTCGTTGTTGATCGAAACCCGGTCGATCGGGTCTTGAAAGGTCAGCAGAGAGGACTGGTCCACCGACAGGGTCACCGGCTGCGCGTTGGTGTCGGCGTTGATCGAGGGTGGCCCGGTGTCGGCTTGGCCGGTGCCCGGCGCCAGCAGACATCCACACGCCATGATTGCGATCAGTAGCCTGACGGTGCCTTGTTTGGCGTAGATTCTCATGGCTTATTCCTCAGTTTGCTTCTCGCCTTGTGCGGGCGGAGGCATCTGGGGCGTGTCGTTCTTCCACTCAACATGCTCACCGAACCTTTCCACATGGCGCTGGTTTCCCTGAATTACCTCGACCGCCCGGTACGCCCTCCCCTCACCGGGCAGGAGAGTGTCCTGCGTGACGCCAGGGGTTTGGGTGGTTGCAGTGTCCTGGTAGCTGCGCAGGAGCAGTTGTACGGTCCCTGCGTTGAGGGCCAAGGAAAGCTTCTCGGCATCGCTGGGCAGGACGGCCAAAGTGACGGAGTCTCCCTCCTGGGAGGGGTGCCGGCGCAATTCCTCCTCCAGCTTCCGATCGGGCGCTGACAGAACCTCCACATTCTGGATGAGAAGCTTGGAAAAGGGAAGTCGCTGCTCGTTCTTCATCGTCACCACCACATCCACTTTGTCCCCAGGCTGGAGCAGACTCTGGATGCCGATTTCTCTGCCGACCGGGACCGCAATGGCCCGGTAGCCCGCCGGAAGCTTGTACTTGAAGGCGTTTTGCTGGTTGAGGGGCAGCAGGTGGGACTCAAGGATCGGGGAGCCGACGGGGATCTGTTCCTTAACGATCCGGCCGATCACCGACTCGACCCGCATAAAATCCCCGGCCGGCGCTTCTCCCTTGGGATACCCGGCGGCGCGCAGGTGCGTCGAGGCCAGGACCGTCCCGGGGTCCAGTTTGGACTCGGCCACGACGATAGAGGAGTAGATCTGGGCATGGGAGCGTGGAGCGGTCAACCCATAGATCCCGATAGCCACTCCTAGGCTGGAGATGATCGCTACGGTGGTCAACAGAAGAGGCGTGCGATTAGAGTTCATATTGGGTTTGAAATTCCGCCTTCATCGGGATCGTGAAATCCACCCTACTCGACCAGAGCGACACCACCAGGGGCCGAAAGTCTAACTTGGCCCGGATTCGGATGGTCCGGGTTGCTCTCAGAGGCGCGGTGAAGGTGATCTCTGCTTGTGAGGCCTGCAACCCTCCGCTTTCCAGCACCTGGTTGATGCGTTGGATAATGACTTGGTCATTCTGCTCGAGAGCCGGCCGGACGGAGGCGAGGCGTGCTCCCTGTTGGACCGCGTACGTAAGTATGTTGTAACTGAACCATGCGCGCCCCCCATCCCCGATTCCCATGATCAATGTGATCCAGACTGGCAAAACCAGCGCAGCTTCCAGGAGGGTGCTGCCACGCTGTCCCGGTTTTGCGGCGAGTAAGATCTGCTTTTGGGTATGGGTCATCGGGGTCACTCCTGCACAAACCGTGAGTATCTCATCACGGCGGAGGCACTCAGATGAATCCCATACCGGACTACGGGCACCACCCCTCCAGTGACCGATGTGAAGTTGTGGGTGATGGTGACTGTGACCGGGTCGCCGGTTCTCAAAGGGGAGGAAAACTGAACGGAAGAGGTGTACGTCCCCGACTGAAAGCCGGCGCTCTGAAGGATGTCATCGATCACGCCCATTACCGTGGGGTCGTCGGCGTGAAGGTTGGGTGTCAAGCTTGCAACCCGCGCCCCCTCCCGTGTGGCGCTCGTCAGCACCTGCTGCGCCCTCCAGGCGGCGCTGCCGTTGATCATGCCGAGGAGTAACAGCGCCAGAACCGGAGGAAGGAGAGCCATCTCCACCGCTATGGTGCCGCTATCCATCTTATGTATGATCGATCGTTTGTTCATGGTTTCTTTGTCCTGCTTTCTACTCTCCTTCGGGACGATACCCCAGCGAAAGGGGTATCGTCCTTGGGAGATTCTAGGTCCGTTTAGCCGCCCAGGGCAGTTCGGACCTTGTCGAACACGGTGCTTAGCTGACCGCTCATAGCGGTAACGGCCACGATAATAGCCAGCGCGATCAGCGAAGCCAGGAGAGCATACTCGATTGCGGCAGCCCCCTTCTGGCCCTGTTTGGTCTTCGAATTTAGCTTCATCTGACTACCACCCCCTTTCTTTCCGGAGTGTTTTCTTAACAGTTTATTTATTTCACAAACAAAAAGCCAAGTCACCTTTTCGGCGACTCGGCTGTCTATACCTACCCTCGGTTTTCGAGGTCAAGACCCGAAGTTTTGCGTCCCCACCTCGCGGTGGGTTTGCCTTTATCGGGGAGACCTTATTTAGTTTTTGTTATACTCCAATTCTAAAGATACTCGATCCAAACCCCAATGTCAATAGTATCAAAAAATTTTAACTAGATTTAACTATACCTAACTAACCCGAACACGCCTATCCTACTAAATCCGCATAACTGACGGAGCCGGTTGTAGCGCATGCAGTTAGGAGACGGTCAAAGAGTTGGCCATGGAACCATCGGCGATTGAAGCGATAACCGAACTCGTCGACGAATCGCTGGAGGTGCTT
>JACQCH010000053.1 GCA_016201735.1 Candidatus Omnitrophota bacterium | reverse complement strand
TCCGGGCAGAGCGCAACTGTTGGAGGAGTTCTTGAATCTCCTGTCGGAGAGAGGGGTCTTTCTGTTCGAGCCGCAGGATCAGCTTGACCAGTTCCGACTTCGGCAACTTCCGGACTTCCTGACGCAGACTCAAAAGCACTCACCTTCTGCTGGGGAGCGCTTTAAACTTATCTCAGGTGTGGAGAATTGACAAGAGGAAACTTCAAACGGCTAAACAGATACGAAATTTTTCCCCAGTATGATCCAGATCATACCGTCAAGTCCGCCCGCTCCGGTAAGCTTTGAGGTGGAAAGGAGGTGGCGCGTGCCATGTTCGGCCAAAACGGTCTTCCGATTCCAGAGATCCTCTGGCACTCCTGCGACGGGATGATGGTGATCGACGAGCGTCGGCGGGTGCTGGCGATGAACCCGGCGCTGGAGCGGATGACCGGCCGCTCCAAAGAGGAGGCGGTCGGGAAGGCCGAGTGCGGGATTCTTTTTTCCTGCCGGGACAGGCACGGCTGCTCTCTGGGGCGGACCGCCCAGGGGAATGCCCGGGCTTGAAGGCCATGGAGCAGTTTAAACCGATCGAGAGCGTGGAATATACCCTTCGAACCGCCCAGGGCAAAGAGGTTGTTGTCCAATCCAGCTACACGCCGATCCAATTGCCGGACCGGCCGGTCTGGGCGCTGGTCGTGATGCGGGATGCGACCTTGCAGAAGAAAAGGGAGCGGCGGCTCCTGCGCCGGGCGATGGCGGACCCTTTGACCGGCCTGCCGAACCGGACCGCTTTCTTGGAAGCGTGCCTGAAGGAGCTCAGGCGGGCACTGCGTCACCCCCGGCCCTTGACGATTGCCATCGCGGACTTGGATGGGTTTAAAAAGTACAACGATCAATACGGGCATCCGGCGGGGGATGAACGGCTCAAGTCGCTGGCCAGTCTCCTGCGGATGGGTCGTCGGGCACCGGACCTGGTCGCCCGCTATGGAGGGGACGAGTTCGTTCTTCTGCTGCCGGAGACCGACACGGCCGGCGCCTTGGCGGTCGCGGACCGTTTGCGCGGCGCGGTCGCCCAGCTCCCTTTCGCGCCGATTACCCTAAGCATTGGGGTCGCTGTTTCACCGGAAGATGGGACCCTCATCGAGATGCTTTTGAGCAAGGCGGACGAGCGGCTGTACGAGGCGAAGCACCGGGGAGGGAATCAAGTGGTGGGCCCGGGGGATGGGAAGAGTTGAACTTAACCTAGGGAGGTGAGCCATGCGTTTCTGGAAGGAAACAGGGGTTGTGGTGCTGACGGTAGGAATCATGACGATGCTGATGTTTGTATTAGGGGCCGGAGCGGAATCATTGGATGTGCAGAGGCTCATTACCGCCCATCGGGAGGCCGCCGTTCAGGCGCAGAAAAATGTGGCCGTCCACGAGGAGATGGAAAAGAAGTTCACCCAAGGCCGCGGCGGCGCGAAGATAGACATGGTCGGCCACTGCCGGTACTGGGCGGATTACTATCGCAAGCTGGCCGCTCGAGAGGAGCAGGCCGCCAAGGAGCTTGAGCCATGAAGATAAAAAGCTGGATTACAAAGGAGGTGGTGACCGTTTCTCCGAAGGCGTCGGTGAAGGGGGCCTTCGGCCTGATGAAATCGCTGGGGATCCGCCATCTGCCCGTGGTCAAGGATGGAATCTTAAAGGGAATCGTGACGGACCGGGACCTTCGGCGACCGAAGATTTCGGACGTGTTCCGGTCATGGGACGAGCTGTATCGGATCAACGAAGATATCCAGGTGGAGGACATCATGGCCAGCCCGGCGGTGACCATTGGCGAGAACGCCTCGATCAAAGAGGCGGCCAAGGCAATGGCCCAGAAACGGATCGGGGCACTGCCGGTGACCGATTCGAAGGGGAAGATGGTCGGCATCATCACCGAGTCGGACATTTTGAGAGCCTTCGTTGCCGGCAAGAGCTAGATCCGTAGAAGATGCCCGACTGGTTGCGCGATAAAATCCGCGATGCGGTCTGTCTGAGGAGGGTGCATCCATGAAAGGATGGGCGGACGGGGTTCACGAAGATCACTGCGCGTTGGCGTCGCAGGCGGGTGCCTTGGAGGCGGCGCTGACCATCGATGTCAGTCCTTGGGATCGCCGCGCTGCCCTTTCTGGGATCATCCGGATGGTGTGGCCGGCCTTGGAGCTGCATCTGCGCAAAGAAGAGGAAGCCCTCTTTCCGGCCCTTCGGCATCTGCTGGGGAAAGAAGCCGGTGCCCTGCGGCTTTTGAAGGAGCAGAACCGGGAACTCCGGACCTCTCACCGGTGCCTGGCGGAGCTGCTTCAGGGAGTCGAGAATCTGGACTGGGAGGGGATTAAACTGGCCGGCTACTCGTTCATGGAGCTCCTGGAAGATCACGAGAAGAAGGTGAACCGGCTTCTCCTGGAGGTTCTTAACGTCCGTCTCAAGGTTAACGAACTCAAAGCACTGGGAGAAGCTTTTGAACGGGTCGCCCAGAAGGCGCATGAAGAGGAAGGATGGCCCAGGCCGGACCCGGCCGCACCGATTCGTCAGCCAGGCATTCATCCTCCACAAGGACGGATGGTTTCCTTCGTGGCATTCGTGTGTGGAATTATTCTCTTGGGTTCTTCCCTTGTATGGGCTGCTCCCCTCAAGGAGAAGGCGGTGTTGACCTACGTGCCGGAGGTTCCACCCCCGATCACGCGCCAGGGATCTGCCATCGTGGAAGTCCACCTCGACTCCGGGATGCGGGTGATAGAGATCGGGCCTCATCTGAAATACCAATTCTGGACATTCAATGACCATGTGCCGGGGCCGTTTATCCGGGCGCGCGTGGGAGATACGCTGGAGGTTCATGTGACCAACTCCGACAAAAGCGGGATGCCTCACAACGTGGACTTTCATGCAGTCACCGGGCCGGGAGGCGGAGCGACGGTGCTGACCGGTGTGGAGGGAGAGGAAAAGGTGGCGTACTTCAAACTTCTCCATCCGGGCCTCTTCATCTACCACTGCGCAGCGCCACCGGTGATGGACCACATCGCCAATGGAATGTATGGGCTGATTCTGGTGGAACCCAAGAAGGGTTTGCCCAAGGCGGATCGTGAGTTCTACGTTCTCCAGAGCGAGGTTTATGCCAAAGAATCGGCCGAAGGCCAAGAGGTGCTTGAATTTTCACACGAAGAGGGGCTCAAAGAACATCCCCGGTTCGTGGTCTTCAACGGCCGAGTGGGATCGCTGACGGGTGACGGAGTGCTCAAGGCCAAGACCGGGGAGAGGGTCCGGATCTATTTTGGAAATGCCGGGCCTAATCTTATCTCCTCTTTCCATGTGATCGGCGAGATCTTCGACAACGTGTATCGGGAGGCGGACCTGGTGAGCCCCCCGGCGCACAGCGTCCAGACGACGTTGGTTCCAGCCGGCGGAGCGACGGTCGTGGAATTTGGACTGGAAGTGCCCGGGAGCTACACGTTGGTGGACCATGCGATCTTCCGGGTAGAGAAAGGGGCGGTGGGGTACCTTCAAGCCGAGGGTAAACCCCGGCATGACCTCTACGTCTCGAAGGACGATCCGGAACCGTGCGAGGGGTGCCTGGTGCATCCGTGAAAACATAAGGAGGTCGTCGGCCATGGAGCGTTGGGATGATCAGGTGACGCAGGACCACCAGGCCTTGGAGGCCCAAGTGGGCGTATTGAAATTGATCTTGACGGAGGACATCGCGGAGCAGGATCGGCGCGGGGCCTTCAAGAGATTCATCCGAGCCATCGGGCCGGCCCTGGTGCTGCACCTGAGGAAAGAGGAGCAGGTTCTCTTCCCTGCGCTTGAGAAACTTTCCGGCGAAAAGTCGGATGCCATTGTGGTATTAAGGGAGCAGCACCAGCAGCTGCTGGTGCTCTTAAAATATCTGGCCGAGCTGGAGTGTTGGTGCGGTTGCGGGCCCGAATCGTTCGATTGGAAAGAGGTGGCGCGCGCGGGGCAAAGATTCGTGAATCTGCTGGAGGAGCATGAACGGAGGGAGGATCAACTGCTCATTCACGTGCTGGAATCCAGTCTCAAGCCGCAGGAACTGAAGAATCTGGCCCGGGCGTTCCAACAGATCGTCTGGCAAATATTCCAGGAGGAGGTATGAGAGATCTTAAAGGGGCAGGGGATCGTGAATCGGCAAGGCCGTTGGTCGTCGTGGTGGGAGGGCTTGCCCTGACGGGGTTGACGGTCACGGCGGTCACCGCCCCCGTGGCTGATCTGCTGGGAAACAGCCGGTACGCCCTGGAAGGGACGCTGCATGGAGTGACAGCGGTCTTGTTCATGGTGACCGCCACGATCGGTCTCTTCCAGGCGTACCGGCTTCTGACCGGGACCGTTCAACATGCGGCCCAGCTGGAGTTCGGAGGTGTCGTCAACGCGTTTCTGGCGTTCTTGACCATCCTGTTCGGCAACCGAATCTACATCTTCTACCGGGCGCAGGGAGGCCCCCGGACCTATTTTCTGGAGAACATGCCGCAGATTCACAAGATCTTCTTCGAGTTCAAGGAGTTCATCGCCCTGTTTACCCTTCCGCTGGCGGTGGCGGCCGCGTTCCTGTTCCTCATCTATCGGGACCAGTTCATCAGGTCCCGAGGACTGCGCAATCTGGCGGCGGTCTTGCTGGCGTTGACCTTCTTCTATTTCCTGGTCACCTTCACGCTGGGGGCGGCCATCACCAAATTGAGGGCCCTCTGATGAATTCCTCTGAAAAACCGACCGGCATCGCCGCGGCGGCAATCTTATCCGTGGCGGTGGGATTGTTGGCGCTGGCCGCCAGCCACTTAGCCGCCGAATATTCCGAGGCCGCCAAAAACTGGGTGCACGGCTGGGGGAAGGCCTGGATGCCTGGAGCGCAGGGGATCGGGCCCTATTCGGGGAAAGAGACATTGGCGCTCATCGCTTGGCTGGGATCTTGGGCTCTGCTGCACCTGTGGCTGCGGCGAAAGAACGTAGATTTGACCAGGGCGGGAATCCTGTTCTTAGTCGGCATCGGGCTGGCCACTACACTCCTGTGGCCGCCGGTGATAGAGAAGGTTCTCCACATCCTTCACGGAGGACACTGATGCGGAAATTTCTCGGGTCCGGTTTCGGTCTGCTTCTCGTTTTAGCTCTGCCGGCAGTCGCCTCCGGGAAAGGAAGCGGCGATTGGAAGCTCGATCCGATTGTCAAGACCCACACCATCGCGGCCGTGACGAATCTATCCGGCCCCGGGCGAAATGTCCCCGGGCTGCCGATGACCTACGACATGTCCCTCTTCGAGTGGAACTGGGGTGGCCGGCAGTCCACCTTTAACGGATCGGGGATCACGACGAACAGCAACTTTCCCTTGGCGGAGGGAGAGGCGATCAGCACCAACACCGATGTCGGGGTAGAGGTCACGGCTCCGTCGGGGCTGGCGTTGGGGGTCCAGGGAGAGTGGTACGGATTGGCCGGCAATCGGACGGTCGGCCGCGTCTTCGGGGAAGAGCTTCCATGGGACAATTTTGATCGGGTGGGAGGCAGTCTCATGCCGTCTCGCTCCAATCTGGATTTGGACCGGGGCTGGCTGCGCTACGCGAGGGCACCCTGGTCGGTTCAATTGACCGGCGGAACCTTGCCGGCGCAGACCCTCCCGGAATTCACCCGGAAGACGATAAATCACCTCAAGCTTGGGTCTTTTGTCTGGAGGCCGCCGATCACCAACTCCAGCTTTTTTGAGAAGGAGGATCGGAAACTAGAGGAAGGCCGCCATCCGGTGCGGGGGGGAGATCTGATCGCCGATTACGAATACGATTCCAAGAAGCACTTTCACCTGGAACTATTCAGCGGCCAGGCCAAGCCCACCCCGATCGCCAACATCGACCGCTTAAGCTCTGGCGGGCGCCTCGCCGTCGATCTCCTCGACGGGAACTTAGGGGTCTCCTTCGTCCGGGCCGATGGGGATCAGCCGAGATCCGAGCGGCAGGAGCTGTGGGCGTTGGATGCCTCGTATCCGATTCTTTCTCCGGTGGATTTGTACGGAGCCCTGGCCCGCTCTTCCTATACCCGCGCCTCGACCAACTTAAACGGCACCGGGGTGGTCGCCGGCGTGGTGCTGAAAGGGCCTCACAAGATGGAGGGGAAGCTTCAGTATCAATGGATGGGAGAGAACTACGACCTGATCGGGACTCACAAATCCGAGCATTACCCGACCAACTTCCGGGGGATCCAGTCGGATGTTACTCTCCCCATCGGGCAGGGGGTGATCAAGGGCATCCTCTACCATCTTCGGCAGATGGAGACCAACACCAAGACGGGAGACACGATCTTCGGAGATTCTTATTTTCCGGCGCTGGCCAACTCCAGGCCGGGCGCCATCACCGTCGGCCGCCTGGGTGGAGAGACGGGGCCCTGGCACCGGGTCAAGCTCAAGGGATACGTAGAGGAAGCCCATTTCCGAAAAGCGGCCCTCGCGGATACGGATACCATCAACAAGTACGTGACCAACATTTCCGTCGGCCCCTCCGTTGCGGTCACCCGGGATCTTTCCGTGGACGTGAGTATCCGGCACCTGATTGCCACCGGCCGGTGGCAATCGATGCGCTTCCACCACCGCCAGGAGATTCCGGAACTGGGGCTCACCTACGCTCGGAGCAAGGATCTGAGGGCCACGTTGATCTACCACTGGTACGCCTTCGTCGATTCCAACCCGGCTTCTTCCGGGGAGAACAACTATCAGGGCCACCAGCTTCTCGCGGAGTTGCTCTGGAGGTTCTGATGTTTCCTCTGATCGTGGCGATCATCGGCTCGGCGGCTTCCCCCTTGAAAGCCGCCGAGCACCTCAAAAAACGTTTTACTCGACGAGGATTTCAGGTGCGCGTCCTTGAAGCTGCCTCCGAGGAGTTCCTTAAAGGCAGCGACGTCGTTATCGTCCCGTTTCAGACGAAGGATCTTGAACAACTGGCCCAGCAGTTGGAAAGCCGGTGGACGGAGCAGTGGCTGACCTGGTACGCCGCCTCCCGACACCTAGTCCCACCGCGATAAAGTCTGCGTGTTAAAATAACCCACCGTGCGATCACTGCTGTCTCATCGGAATTTTAGACTGCTCTGGCTGGGGCAGATCTGCTCCCAGTCCGGCGACCGGCTGACCCAGATCCTCCTCGTGGCGTTGGTGGCGGGCCGCTCCTCCGGTTCCACGTTGGGTCTGGCCAAGGTGCTGGTCGTCACCTCGTTGCCGGCGCTCCTCTTGAATCCGATCGCGGGGGTCTTCGTAGACCGGTGGGACCGGAAGTGGACGATGATCTTCTGCGATTTGATCCGGGCAGGGGCGATCTTGAGTCTTCCTTGGTTGATCCGTTTTCCCAGCGAGGTCACTTTCTACCTGGGGGTGTTCGTCCTGTTTGCCGTGGGATCTTTTTTTATGCCGGCCCGGCTGGCGATGATTCCGGACCTGGCCCCGGCGGACCGGTTGGCGCAGGCCAACGCCCTGTTCACCGCCTCGGGGATGATCGGCTCGACGCTGATTCTGATCGTCGGGGCCTTCCTGGTGGAGTGGATCGGTCCGCTCAAAAGCAGCTGGGTGAACGCGGCCAACTACATGGCCTCAGCGCTCTTTATCCTGCCGATCCTGCTAAAGAAGGAGTCCCGCCGGAGAGCCCGAAAGGAATCCCCGCAGAAGATCTTCTCGGAGATCGCGGAAGGGATCCAGCAGCTATGGCGGCATGAGGGGACCCGGCGGGTGGCGGCCCTGCTGGGATTTCTGATGGCGGGGGCGGGGGCCAGTGTCGTGGTGGCGACGGTTCTTACCCAGCAGGCGCTCGGCTCCGTCACGAAGGATCTGGGGTTTTTGAGTTTTTGGCTGGGGATTGGAATGTTGGCGGGGTCTACCGCTTACGGCCGGTGGGGAACCCGGATTCGGCGGCGGACGGTGTTGGCGGCGGCCTTCTGCCTCTGCGGAGCGGCTCTTTGGATTTTCGTGGAGGCGGTTCTGGGGTTAAAGTCCAGAGTCGGCGCCTCGATCGCCGCGGCCTTCTTGGGAATTGGAATAGCGCCGGTGGGGATTGTCGCCAATACCCTGGTGCATGAGGCGCATCCGGAGCGGCTGCATGGGCGGATCTTCAGCAGTTTGGGGGTCGTGATCAATTTGGCTTGGATCGGATCGATGTTGAGCGCCGGATGGCTGGCGGACCGATGGAACCGGGGCTTTCTTCTGTGCGCGATCGGCGCCGCCTTCGTTTTGGGCGGGATGATCCTGCTGTGTTATACTAAAAAACAGAGGTGAGGAGATTTTCCCATGAGTGAAACGACCGTCACGGTCACACAATCGAACTTTCAGTCGGAAGTTGTTCAATCGAAAACTCCGGTCCTGCTGGATTTCTGGGCCCAGTGGTGCGCCCCCTGCCGGGCAGTGGCTCCGGTCCTGGATGAGCTGGCCGTCAAGTATAAGGGGAAGTTCACCGTCGGCAAGGTGAACGTGGATGAACATCCGGATCTGGCGGTTCAGTTCGAAGTCTTAAACATCCCGACCCTGGTCTTCTTGAAGGGGGGCCAGGAGGTGGACCGGGTGGTCGGCGTCCAGCCCAAGAGCCAGCTCGAAGCGAAGATCCAGAAACTCACCGGGTAATCCCTTAAGAGCCACGTGCCCCTTCCTACCATCGCCGTCTGCTGTTCCGGTCAAGGAACCAACCTGCAGGCGATCCTTCGGGCGATCCGGCGCCGGCGGCTCAAGGCCCGGATCGGGGTGGTCGTCTCCGACAACCCGAAGGCCTACGCGATTGTCCGGGCGATGAAGGCCGGGATTCCGACGGTGGTCCTGGATCCGAGGGGGTTCTCGTCGAGGGAACGGTTCGATCGGGCCCTTTCCAAGGTGATCGGGCGTTCCCGGCCAAGGATCATTGTGCTGGCCGGGTTCATGCGGATCCTTTCCCCGGGGTTCGTCCGCCGGTACCCTCGCCGGATCCTGAACATCCACCCGGCCCTTCTGCCGGCCTTCTCCGGCTGCCGCGCGGTGGCCGACGCGTTGCGCCATGGGGTAAAGGTGACCGGGGTCACGGTCCATTTCGTGGATGAGAAGGTGGATCACGGGCCGATCTTGGCGCAGGAGCCGGTGCCGGTCCGCCCGGGGGATACAGAGCAGACCTTGGCCGATCGGATCCATCGGGTGGAACACCGGATTTATCCGGAGGCGATTCAAAGGGTCCTGAAAGGATGAGTTTGAAGAAATCAGCCATTGAGAAGATTGCGGCCCGGGAGATCCTGGATTCCAGGGGTCAGCCGACCGTCGAGGTGGAGGTCCGGCTCTCCGGCGGCGGGTTCGGGCGGGCCGCGGTTCCCAGCGGCGCATCCACCGGGCGTTACGAGGCCTGGGAGCTCCGGGACCAAGATAAGAACCGTTTCGGCGGCAGGGGAGTTTTGAAGGCGCTCCGGAATGTCGAGCGGGTGATCGCTCCGGCCTTAAAAGGGATGAATCCGTTCGAGCAGGCCGAGATCGACTCGAAACTGATCCGGCTCGACGGAACCCCGAACAAATCCCGGCTCGGAGCCAACGCGATCCTGGGCGTTTCATTGGCGGTCGCCAAGGCGGCCGCCGAAGATCGGGGTCAGCCGCTGTACCGGTACCTGGGTGGGCCCGGGGCGAAACTGCTCCCCATTCCCCTCATGAACATCTTAAACGGCGGCCTGCACGCGGACAATGGACTGGACTTCCAAGAGTTTATGATCCTGCCGACGGGAGGGAAGACTTTCCGCGACGGATTGCGGATGGGAGCGGAAATATTCCAATCCCTCAAGGGGATCTTGAAATCGAAGAAACTCTCCACCGCCGTCGGGGATGAAGGAGGATTCGCCCCCCGGCTGGCCTCGAACGAGTCGGCGGTCCGGCTGATCCTTGAGGCAATCGAGAGGGCCCGCTACAAGCCGGGCCGAGAGGTGGTGATCGCCCTCGATGTGGCGGCCAGCTCTTTCGCCGGCGCCAACGGCTATCGCTTGAAGACCGGCAAGAAAGGGGCCGTTTCTTCCGAGGAGCTGATCCGGCTTTACCGGGGATGGGTTTCCCGGTACCCGATCGTTTCCATCGAGGATGGGCTGGGGGAGGATGACTGGGAAGGATGGGAGGCCTTGACCCGGGCGCTTGGGCGGAAAGTCCAGTTGGTCGGGGATGATCTGTTCGTCACCAACCCGGAGAAACTGCGTCAGGGGATCCGCCGGGGTATCGCCAACGCGATCCTGATCAAGGTGAACCAGATCGGGACCTTGACCGAGACCCTCGACTGCATCCGGACGGCGAAGAAGGCCGGCTACGGGACCGTCATCTCTCATCGCTCCGGAGAAACGGAAGACACGACGATCTCTCATCTGGCGGTGGCGATGGAGGCGGGACAGATCAAGACCGGCTCCCTCTGCCGGAGCGAGCGGGTGGCCAAATACAACGAACTGCTCCGGATCGAGGAGCAGCTGGGATCGAAAGCGGTGTACGCTGGGTTGAAATGGAACCGAAAAAACAGATCCTGACGGCGGCGGCCATCGCCGGCGGGCTCCTCTTCATCTACGGCCCCGGCGCCCTGCGCTGGGTGGAGATGAAGATCCAACGGTTCCAACTGGAGTCGGAAATCTCCACCTTGAAGTCGGAGAATCAACGGTTGTACCAGGAAAGCCGGCGCCTCCGAGAAGATCCCTCTTACGCCGAGGCCCTCTATCGCCAGCAGCTCGGCGTCGTCCGCCCCGGCGAGACGGTGATCCGGCTCAAACCCCAAAATCCGGAATCGAAGCGTTCGGTTCCCGATCGCCAACCCTTGAGATGATTTTATGATTCGGATTCGAGCGCTCGCCGTTCTATTTCTCTTTAGTTTATTCCCCCAGGTTCTCTTCGCGGACGGCGCCTTAACCTCCCTAGCCAGTTGCCTTGGGCCGGAACGGGAGCTTTCTTTTGTCAGTTGGGAGCCGATCGATTTCCAGAAGGCGGTTCAGGCCGGCTTCACAACCGTTTGGATCGGCACGGGGAGTCTTTTGCGTCGCCCGCCGGAGGAGCAGAGGGCCATCCTCCAGCAAGCGAGCAGGGCGGGTTTACGCACGCTGGGTTTCATTGGAGGAGATCCGGAGTGGGTCAACCCTGACCGGCCGCACATCCGAGAGAAGGTTGCGGGAGAATATGATCGGCTGACAAAAGTCCTCGAAACCTTTTTGGCGCAGGATGCGGGGAACCTGCGGTTTGCCTTTGCCACCGACATCGAGCCCCACGTCCGGAATTGGTGGGACGGGAATTTGACCGCCTACTCCGATCTCTTGGAACAGGTGGTGATCCCAACCATTGAGCCGTTTGCAAGGAAGCATCCGGACAGGGTTCGGGATCCCTTCCTGACTCGATTTGAGCCTTTTTGGTGGGACAACGGCCGCCGGACCGACAGCGGGAAATTCATCTACGGCCTGCGGGATTTTCCGTCGGATGTGGCCAGCATGACGTATCGCAATACCGCGGAGCAATTGGATGAGGTTTCCAGGTCGATTCGCCGGCGTGTTCAAAGAACCCAGGAGATGGGATTTTTGTTGGGTGTCGAGACCAAACCGCCGGGACCCGGCATCCCTCCCCACATCACCTTTTACGGCCGGCTGAGAGAGCTTCCTGGAGAGCTCGTCCACATCATCCAGAGGATGTCTCAACAGGATCGGGATCATCTGCGCGGTGTCTTCATTCACTCGGGTAGAACAGAAGCCGAGCAACTTCTCAATAATCTGTTATAATAAAGTCCTACTGCGGGGTGGAGCAGTCTGGTAGCTCGTCAGGCTTAGAAAGTTCTTCTGGGCCGCTCAGCCGGTAACGGCTGAGGCAACACCCGTCAAATTCGGGGAACCCTTCACTGGGAATCCCGAGCCAAATCTGCTCAGGAGTTTTGAGCGGAGAGGTGTAGAGACTGTGTCCGAAGCAGAAAAAAGCGGTCCTGTTGTGAAGGGCCAAGAAAGTACCTCCTATGCAAGGTCATTCCTCATCGGGATGATTTTAGGAGATGCGTATGTAAGGCGAAGGGCGAAACAAAGGTCGACAGTCGAGTGGACTATCTCGCACAGCGAGAGATGTGCTGATTTGGTTGCGTGGAAACGCGATGAATTCGTCAGGTTGTTTGGGATTAAGAAGCCTGTCATTCACGCGTCTCAAAACGGGGAAGGGATGAAACACCTTTTCTCCTTTACTGCTGGCGGAAGGATGAGGATTATAAGCCGGTGGTTTAGTAAGGATGGGAAGAGGAGCCTTACCCAAAAAATCAGGTTTATGGATCATCCGGTTGGGTTAGCAATGTTGTTGTGTGATGATGGCAGCGTTCGGAAGCGAAAAAAGTTCCACCGGGATGGATCCGTTTATTACCTGAAACCCAGCTTCACAATCGCAACGCATAGTTTTCCGCTGGAAGAGGTCCAGAGATTGTTGGGCCACCTTTCATCCGTTTTTGGGATTACAGGCCTCATTAATCCTGAGAGGCGGATGAGAAATGGCGAAAGAAGGGAATATTACCGATCCCACTTCAATTCAGAGAACAGCAAACAGATGTGGGTATTGGTAAGGTCGTATGTGCCACAAGTCCCTTCCATGGATGCCAAATTCGCCTACGCCTATGAATGCTTCGGACATTAACGGCGGGCATCCGCCATAGTTTGGCGGATGAAGGGATAGTCCAGACCACAAACTTCGGCCAAGAGCCGGAGGCAGCGAAAGCTGCAGTGGCACGCATAACCTGAAGGTCCCTGGTTCAAATCCAGGCCCCGCTAATGGAATTTTCTATTATCGAGAGGGCTGGGGCGAACGGCCCCAGCCCTTCTTCTATATAAAGTATGGCGTGTAGCTTCAAAGAGCTTTGAAGAACTGGTGAGTTATGGTTCAATAGTTGTCCCTATGATGGAGACAGCATCCTCTAAAACGGTGGTAGAAAAGAATCCCGCGCTCCAGCAATGGGTCAACGAAACGGCTCAGCGGACGAAGGCCCAGCGGATCGTCTGGCTGGATGGATCCGATGAGGAATACCGGCAGCTGATCGCCGAGGCCGTCAAGGCCGGGCAGCTGATCCCGTTGAACCCGGAGAAACATCCCGACAGCTATCTCCACCGGTCCGACCCCAACGACGTGGCCCGGACCGAGCAGAACACCTTCATCTGCACCCTGAATAAGGAAGACGCCGGCCCCACCAACAATTGGCTGGCACCCGACGAGGCCTACGCCACTCTCAACAAATTGTTCGAGGGGGCGATGCGGGGCCGCACGATGTACGTCATCCCTTTCCTCATGGGCCCGCCCGGCTCCCCCTTCAGCCGGGTCGGCATCCAGCTGACCGACAGCATTTACGTGGCGATCAACATGCGGATCATGACCCGGATGGGAGCGGCGGCCTTGAAACAGCTCGGCGACTCGTCCAACTTCGTCAAGGCGCTCCATTCCCTGGGAACCCTCGATCCGAAGCACCGGTACATCTGCCACTTCCCGCAGGACGGGATGATCATCAGCGTCAACTCCGGCTACGGCGGCAACGCCCTCTTGAGCAAGAAATGTTTCGCCCTCCGGCTCTCCAGCTGGCTGGGTAGAAAGGAGGGCTGGCTCGCCGAGCACATGATGATTGTCGGGATCGAGGATCCGAAGGGAAAGGTCACCTACATCGCTGGGGCCCTGCCGTCCGCCTGCGGCAAGACCAACCTGGCGATGCTCCAGCCGCCGGCCAAATTCAACGGCTATAAGGTCTGGTGCGTCGGGGATGACATCGCGTGGCTGCGGATCGGCCGGGACGGGCGGCTCTGGGCGGTCAATCCGGAGGCCGGGTTTTTCGGGGTGGCCCCGGGGACGAGCATGCAGACGAATCCCAATATGATGAAGACGATCACCCGGAACTCCCTATTTACCAATGTCGGGATGACGCCGGACAAATCGGTCTGGTGGGAAGGGCTGGATTTGCCGGCTGACACAACCGGCTGGCTGGACTGGCAGGGGCGTCCCTGGGATCCGAAGAGCGGGCAGAAGGCGGCCCACCCGAATTCCCGGTTCACCACTCCGATCAAACAATGCCCTGTTTATTCCCCCAAGTGGGAGGATCCGGAAGGGGTGCCGATCTCGGCGATCCTGTTCGGCTGCCGGCGGTCGGGCCTGGTCCCGCTGGTTCAGGAGGCCTTCAGCTGGGCTCACGGCGTCTATCTGGGGGCGATGCTCGAGTCGGAGACCACCGCGGCGGCGGCCGGAGCGACGGGTGTGGTCCGGCGGGACCCGATGGCGATGCTTCCTTTCTGCGGGTACAACATGGGGGATTACTTCGGACATTGGCTGAAAATGGGCAAACGGTTAACCTATCCGCCGAAGCTGTTCCGGGTCAACTGGTTTAGGGTGAACTCTCAGGGCAAGTTCATCTGGCCCGGATTCGGGGAGAACATCCGAGTCCTGCGCTGGATGATCGACCGGGTCAACGGCGGCGGGGAAGCGGTTGAAACCCCCCTCGGGAACATTCCCACCGCGGCCGCGTTCGGAGCGGAGGATCTTTCCGTTTCAAAAGAGGATTGGCAGACCCTCTTTTCCGTCCCCCGAGGAGAATGGCTGGAGGCCGTCAAGGAACAGGGGAAATTTCTGGATCAGTTTGGAGACCGGATGCCTGCGGAACTGCTCCAGGAGCACCGGGCCTTCATCCGCCGCCTGGCCACGGAGTAAACCAGCTCTTTTTGTCGAGGAACCATTGTAAACAGGACAACTTGGGTTTTAGGGAATGCTTTTTGTTTGGCCTCTTTCCTCTATGGAGAGGGGAAGAATAAGGGGAGAACCTACCTGGTTCTCCCCTTATAAATGGTTCGGCGAAGAAATTCACCTGCCCCAGATAGGAATCATTTTGTGTGACCTTCTTAGCAAACATGATAATCTAAGATTCGCCGAACCATTTGCGCCCGTAGCTCAATTGGACAGAGTGACAGGCTTCGAACCTGGAGGTTGGGAGTTCGAGTCTCCCCGGGCGCGGATAAAGCGGCTTATTGAGACTCGAACTCTATGGAGGAGCAATCAACGGTGTTGAATGAGTGGTACTTGAGAGAGGGGACCGTCAGTCGGTGGTGTAAAGACATTGAGTTGACGCAAGAACAGCTCGATCGGCTCGATGCGTTGAAGGGGAGAACCGGCCATCGGAAAAACATTTTGTACCAGGGAACGATTCAGGTTGTAGTCGGCAATAAAAATTTGTTATACAAGATTCTCGGATGGATCGAAGGATTCTCTCAAAAGACCGCGCCGTTTCTTGCCTCTGTAGCTCAATCGGTAGAGCAGCTCCCTCTTAAGGAGAAGGTTCCGAGTTCGATTCTCGGCGGGGGCACCATCTTTTCAGAATGAAGTTACGAGGGCACGTGGCGGAACTGGAATACGCGCGGGATTTAGGATCCCGTCCCGAAAGGGTTGGGGGTTCAACTCCCTCCGTGCCCAGAATTCCGTCGAATCTGTTGCGGGTGTAGCTCAGTGGTAGAGCGCCTCGTTGCCAACGAGGGTGTCGTGGGTTCAAGTCCCATCACCCGCTTTACTTTCAAGGATGGAGGTGTGACGGGGTGAAGATTACGGATTTCTTACGGGAACGGGCAATCAACGTGGACCTGACAGCCACGAATAAAGAAGGGGTAATCCGGGAATTGGTGCATTGTCTTGGCAAGGCCGGGGAGATCAAGGCGGCCGAGGAGGAGAAGTTGGTTCCGATCCTCCTGGCTCGGGAGTCGCTGGGCTCGACCGGGATCGGACAAGGGGTTGGAATTCCTCATGGAAAATCCAACTGTGTTCGGGAGCTGGTCGGGGCGTTCGGCATCTCCCGGCGAGGGGTGAATTTCGACTCCTTGGATGGAGAGCCGGTTCATATCTTTTTTTTGCTGGTCGCTCCGGAGGATTCGGCGGGGCCGCATCTAAAGGCTTTGGCCAGGATCTCTCGGCTGCTCAAGGATCGTTTCTTCCGGGAAAGCTTGAAGGAAGCCAAGGAAGAGAAACAGGTGATGCGGGTTCTTCAACAGGAGGATCAGAAAGGCCTGTGATCACCCGATTTGTTCTGGCGCTCCACTGCCATCAGCCGGTCGGAAACTTCGGCTGGATTCTCGAGGAGGCGTACGCCAAGGCGTACCGCCCTTTCCTCGACGTTCTGGAGCGCCATCCCAAGGTCCGGGTCGTTTTTCATTACAGCGGGATTTTGCTGGACTGGTTTGAGAAGGAACATCCGGAGTTCCTGCAGCGGCTGAAGAAACTGGTTCGGGACAACAGGGTCGAGGTCTTAGGGGGCGGATATTATGAGCCGATCCTCCCGATGGTTCCGGAGCAGGATGCCTTGGGCCAGATGGAGATGATGCGGCAGACCCTTGGGCGCCTGGGCTTGCGGGGCCCCGAGGGGAAGAACGAGGGGGCTTGGCTGGCGGAGCGAGTCTGGGAGCCGCAACTGCCGTCCCTGTTGAGCCGGGCGGGGATCCGTTACACCGTGGTGGACGACGCCCATCTGGCTTTGGCCGGGCTGCAGGCCGAGGACCGGTTCGGATATTACTTGACCGAGGATCGGGGGGCTTGCGTGGCCTTATTTCCTTCTTCTAAGACGCTACGGTATCAGGTGCCGTTTAAGCCGGTGGTGGAGGTGGTGGAAACGCTCAGACAAATGCGCTCGGAACGGGCCCGGGTGGTTGTCCTGGCCGACGACGGAGAGAAATTCGGTCTCTGGCCGGGAACGGAGCGGTGGGTTTATCAGGAAGGGTGGCTGGAGGCCTTCTTTCAAGAACTGGAACACAGCGGCGATTGGTTAAAGCTGATGACGTTCCGTGAATGCCTGGAAACACTTCCCCCCCTGGGCCGGGTCGTGGTTCCTCCGGCAAGTTACGAAGAGATGATGGACTGGTCGGGCGGCTTCTTCCGGAATTTTCTTTTGAAGTATCCGGAAAGCGACACGATGCAGAAGAAGATGCTCTGGGTTTCGGAAAGACTGAAGCGGGCTCAATCGGCGCCGGCATCGAAGAGAAAGCTCCCCCGTTTGCGCGAAGCCCAGCGGCATCTGTACATGGGCCAGAGCAACGACGCCACCTGGCATGGGGTTTTTGGCGGACTTTACCTGCAGCATTTGCGCCGAGGGATCTATGAGCACTTGCTTTTCTCGGAACAGATCTTGGACGACCTCGTGGAACCGAACCGGGCTTGGGTGCGGGCCGAGGCGCGGCACGTAAACGCCGACGGAGAACCGGAATTTCTTCTGCGCTCGAAATCGACGACGCTTCTTCTGGATCTGCGTCGAGGGGGGCAGCTTCTGGAGTTCAGCGACAAGACGAACGGCGTGAATCTGCTGGATACGTTGACCCGCCGCCCGGAGGCCTACCACAAAAAGCTCCAAGCCTTGCATCCGGTCCCGGTGGCGCAAGCCCAGCCCAGCGGTCCTCTGAGCATCCATGAGCGGGCGCCGGCGAACGCCGCCGATTTGGCCGACTCCTTGGTGTACGATCCATATCGCCGGGCCGGGCTCATCGATCACATCCTCTCTCCGGACGCACAGGTCCACCCCTTCTCCTGCGGAGCCGTCGAGGAGCTGGGGGATTTTCTGGCGGGGCCCTACGAGGGCCGGCTGAAACTCTCAAAGAATTCCGCTCAAGCGGTTCTCACCCGGAAAGGGCGTCTGAGGGTGAACGGGGTCGATCTTCCGTTGGGCTTAAGAAAAACCATCACCCTCTCCGCCAAGGATCGGGCCGTCTCCATCGCTTATCAACTGGACAACGGATCCGCTGAACCGCTGAACGTCCTGTTTGGCAGCGAGTTGAATTTGGGGTTGAAAGACGCCCACGTCAATCGGATCGGCCAGACGCAGGGGATCCGCCGGTTCGCCGTCGTCGATCCGGCCCTTCACCTCCAGGTGTCCTGGACCTTTAACCGGCCGGCTCGGCTCTGGTATTTTCCGCTGGAGACCGTGTCGGACTCCGAACGGGGAATGGAGCGGACCTATCAGGGAGTGAGCTTGACGTTTCTGTGGCCGGTCCGGCTGGGGCCGGCCAAATCCTGGAGGGTTGCCTGGACCCTTGAGATGGAGTCGAAGGATGCCTGTTAAAAAACCCTCGCCGCCGCCGTTGCTCAGGAAACGGCTGCAGATTCGCAATCATCAGGGACTCCACGCCCGCCCCGCGGCCCTCTTTGTGAAAGTGGCTAAACAATTCAAGTCCACGGTCCGGCTGAAAAAAGGGAGGAACGTGGTGGATGGAAAATCGATCATGGGAGTTCTGACGTTAGCGGCGGAGCGGGGGTCTCCCATCGAGCTCATGGTCCAGGGTCCTGATGCGAAAGAAGCCCTCGCCTCCCTCGAGCAGCTTCTCTCTCACCGGGATCTGCCCACCGTGGTCAGCATCCTCAGGCACTCTTAAGCGAGCGATGGTCCCTTATCGCCCGAAGAGTTCCAAGACCTCCCAACGATCGCCGCGCCAGGAGTCCCAGCGCTTCCAAGGGATTCCTGCCTCGCCCGGGGTCGCCATCGGCAAGGCCTTTCTCTTGGACAGCGAGGAGCTCCCCTTCTCCCGCAAGACGGTTTCCGCCGCCGCCGTTCCGGGGGAGATCGCCCGTTTTGAAGAAGCCCTCATCAAGACCCGGCGGGAGATCCTGGTTATTCAGTCGAAAATCTCCAAAGAGATCGGGGCGGAGCACGGAGAGATCTTCAACGCCCATCTGATGGTGTTGGAGGACCGGGCTCTGATTGAGGAGGTGGTGGCCCGCTTGAAGAAAGAACCCCTCTGCGTGGAATTCATTTTTTCAGAGATCCTGAAGAAATACATCGAGGCCTTCTCCCGGGTGGAGGACGAGTACTTGAGGGAACGGACCAGCGACCTGCAGGATGTGGGCCGGCGGATCCTGCGCAACCTCACCGGTTCGAAGCGCCGGTCTCTGGAGGAGCTGACGGAGCCGGTGGTGATCGTGGCGTACGATCTGTCCCCTTCCGATACTGCGACGATGCACCGCCAGCATGTGATCGGGTTCCTGACCGATATCGGCGGCCGCACCTCCCACACGGCGATCATGGCCAAGTCCCTGGAAATTCCCGCCGTGGTGGGGTTGGAGGGGGCCACCCGCCGCATCCGGCCCGAAGACACGGTGATTGTGGACGGGACCAATGGGACGGTGATCGTCCATCCGGATTCCCAGACCTTAAAGACGTATCAAGCCCTGAAGCAGAAACTCAAGACGATCGACCAGGCCCTGCTGAAAATCCGGGACCTGCCGGCGGAGACGCCGGACGGCCACCGGGTCCATTTAACCGCAAACATCGAATTTCCCGAAGAGATTCCCTCGGTGATTGCCCACGGGGCCGAAGGGATCGGGCTGTACCGGACGGAATTCTTTTATTTAAACCGCAAGGACCTGCCGACGGAGGAGGAACAGTTCAAGGCGTACCGGCACGTCGCCCAGGCCATCCATCCGCATCCGGTGATCATCCGGACCATCGACTTAGGGGGAGATAAATTTCTTTCCGAACTGCGGATGCCCCGCGAGATGAACCCTTTCTTGGGCTGGCGGGCGATCCGGTTCTGCCTGGCCCGCCCGGACCTGTTCAAGGTCCAGCTTCGGGCGATCCTGCGGGCCTCGGTCTTTGGGAAGATCAAGCTCATGTACCCGATGATTTCCGGGGTGGATGAACTTCAGTCGGCCAACCGGATCCTGGAAGAGGTGAAGAAAGAACTGATCAAGGAAAAGAAGCGGTTCGACCCCAACCTGGAAGTGGGGGCGATGATCGAGGTCCCCTCGGCTGCGGTGACCGTGGATCTTCTGGCCAATCACGTCAAATTCTTTTCGATCGGGACCAACGATCTGATTCAATATGCCCTGGCGGTGGACCGGGTCAATGAGAAGATCGCTTACCTGTATGAGCCGGCGCATCCGGCGGTCTTGCGGCTCATCCGGCAGATCATTGAGGTGGCCCATGAGCACCATCTCTGGGTCGGGATGTGCGGGGAGATGGCGGGGGAGCCGGCGCTGGCCCTCTTGCTTTTGGGGATGGGGTTGGATAGTTTCTCGATGAGCCCCGCGAATGTCCTGCGGATCAAGCAGATCGTCCGCGCCGTCCCCACCTTCCTGGCCAAGGAAGTGGTGAAGGAATCGTTCCGCCTGTCGACGGGGAGAGAGGTGGAGATCTATGCCAGGAAGCGTCTCCGGGAGCTGATCCCGGAGCTGATATGACCCCGCCCCTCCGGAGTGATGCCCTCGGCATAGGTTGCAATTTGGATTCTTATGGAGTCGTTAAACGAGAGATGGCCGAGGGCATTTGTGCCTTCGGCACATCGGCTCCGCTCCTGCAGGAGCGGAGCCGCAACTCCGGAGGGGCGGGGTGACGCGGCATCGGGTGGACCGGGGCGAACTGCTGAGAAAGATCTCCGCTTTGGCCGGCCAATGCCAGCAGGGATGGGAGATGGGACTTCGGTGGTCCCTCCCCTCCCGCTGGGCCGATTCGGAAAATCTCCTCGTTCTGGGGATGGGGGGCTCGGCCATTGGGGCGGACCTCGTCCAGGGAATTCTCCAGGATCGGATCCCTCACCCGATCGCCGTCAACCGGACCTACACGATTCCGGCTTGGGTGGACCGCCGGACATTGGTTCTCGCCTGCAGTTATTCGGGCAACACCGAGGAGACCTTGGCCGCCGTGAAGGAGGCGGTCCGTCGAGGAGCCCGGCTCGCGGCGATCACCTCGGGCGGGCGCTTGGCGGTCTTCGCCCGAAGAAATAAATTTCCTCTCCTCCGGATCCCTCAGGGGTTGCCTCCCCGGGCGGCACTGGGTTACTTGGCGTTCGCTCCCTTAGGGCTCTGCGTCCGGTTGGGGTGGGCGGCGAAAAGGGATCTGCGTGTAGAGGCCGCCTGCGCCTCTTTAAAACGGTTCATCCAGCAGCGACTGGGCCCTTCCATCGGCAGTTCATCGAACCCGGCCAAGAAACTGGCCCGGCGCTTGAAGGGGCGGCTTCCCGTCCTGTACGGGGCCTCGGGTGGGTGGGAGGCGGTTACCTATCGATGGCGCACCCAATTGGAAGAGAACGCCAAGGCATTGGCCTTCCACCATTTGTTCCCGGAAGCGACCCACAATGAAATTTCCGGATGGGTTCATCCCCCGGCGCTGATCAAAAAGATGACGGCCCTGTTTCTGATGGACCCAAGCATTCATCCTCGGGTCTGGCGGCGGATGGAATTTACCCGACGGATCATCCTTTCCCAAGGCGCCCAGGCCCTGAAGATTCAAGTCGCGGGGGCCTCTTTCTTGGAGAGAATGTTGAAGATGATCGCCCTGGGAGATTTTACCAGCGTCTACTTGGCTCTTCTTTATCGGACGGACCCCACACCGGTCGAACGAATCGAAGCATTAAAGAAATGGTTGCGCTGATTTTGGCGGCCGGGTACGGGACCCGGCTGTATCCGTTGACCAAGGAGGTCCCCAAGGCGTTCCTGCCGATCCAGGGGAAACCGATTCTCCAGCATCTGATCGAGAAACTCAACCCCCCGGAACTGGGCATCCAGAGATGGGTCTTCGTTTCCAACCACCGGTACGCGGGGCAGTTTCAGGAGTGGCTCTCGTCGGCTCAGGCGCCCGTCCCCTGGGCGGTGCTCGACGACGGCTCCACCTCCGAAGAGAACCGGCTGGGGTCGATCGGGGACCTGGTATTTGGGATCCGGGCCGAATCCTTGGATCAGGACCTTCTGGTGTTGGGCAGCGACAACCTGTTTCCGGACGATTTAAAAGGGTTCGTCCGGTTCGCCAAAGAAAAGGGGCCCGGGGTGACGCTGGGCATTTACGAGTTGCCCGACCGATCCCTCGCCAGCCGCTACGGGGTTCTCACCGTCAAGAAGGAGCGGGTCCTCTCCCTGGAGGAGAAACCGGCCCATCCGACCTCCGCCCTGATCTCCACGGCGGTCTATTTTTTTCCGCGCCAATCGGTTCGCTGGGTGTTAGAATACGTCGATTCGAAGCAGTCCGCAGATACCCTCGGGTCCTTCATCCACTGGTTGATACCGAAGGTACCGGTATTCGCTTATCCGTTTCGCGGCCCGTGGTTTGATATCGGCGACTTAGCTTCCTATACACAAGCACAGGAGTCTTATCCATGAGCGCAAAAACAAGGTACCTGTTCACCTCCGAGTCCGTCACCGAAGGCCATCCGGACAAGATGGCCGACCAGATTTCCGACGCCATCCTGGATTCAATCTTTGAGAAGGATCCGCAGGGCCGCGTCGCCTGCGAGACCCTGCTGACCACGGGGCTGGTGGTGGTGGCCGGTGAGATCACCACGAGCTGTTACGTGGAAGTTCCCAAGGTTGTTCGGGAGGTGATTCGGGAGATCGGCTACACCGATCACGAGGAGGTCGGCTTCAACTACCGGACCTGCGGGGTGGTCACCGCCATCCAGGAACAGTCTCCCGACATCGCCCTGGGGGTGGACACCGGCGGGGCCGGAGATCAGGGAATGATGTTCGGCTACGCCACCAACGAGACTCCGGAATTCATGCCGCTTCCGATCATGCTGGCCCACCGGCTGGCCCGGCGGCTGGCCGAGGTGCGCAAGAACAAAACCCTTGCCTACCTGCGGCCCGATGGAAAATCCCAGGTGACCGTCGAGTACGTCGACAACAAGCCGGTCCGGGTCACCGGGGTCGTCATCGGGGCGCACCACAGCACCCGGGTTGCCACTCCGAAACTGCGCCGGGACATCCGGGAACAGGTGATCGATCCGATCCTCCCGAAGGAATTTGTCAGCCGGAACACACAGTACTTCATCAACGCCACCGGCCGGTTCGAGGTCGGCGGGCCGATGGCCGATACCGGGGTGACCGGCCGCAAGATCATCGTGGATACCTACGGTGGGTTCGGCCGGCACGGGGGCGGCGCTTTCAGCGGCAAGGATCCGACCAAGGTGGATCGTTCCGCCAGCTACATGGCCCGCTACATCGCCAAGACCATCGTCGCCGCGAAGCTCGCCGACCGGTGCGAGCTCCAGCTGGCTTACTGCATCGGCGTCCGGGAACCGGTCTCGGTGATGCTCAATACCTTCGGGACGGGAAAACTCCCCGAACCGGTCTTGGAGAAAGCGATCCGTCAGTCCTTCGACCTGACGCCGGGCGGGATCATCCGGGATTTGAAACTGCGCCGGCCCTTCTACAAGAAAACCGCCGCCTACGGACACTTCGGGCGGAATGAAAACGGGTTCACCTGGGAGGAGCTGGATAAGGTGGATGCGTTCAAGAAGGCGGTCTCCCAGAGCGGCAGCGCCAGCGTCAAGCATTCTCTGAATCATCGAGGGGGAGCCGTGGTTCCCATTCCAGTCCGGCAGTCCGGTTCCATCCGGCACGCCGGTTCCATCCGAAGAATCGCCCGGTAATAAATGCCGTCCGACATCACCAGCCGTTCTCTCAGCCCCCAAGGCCGTGCCCGCGTCGAGTGGGCCGGCCGCTTCATGCCGGTCCTGGCGCAAATTCAGGCCCGCTTCAAAAGGGAGCATCCCTTAAGGGGCCTGCGGATCAGTTGCTGCCTTCATGTCACGACGGAAACAGCCCAGCTCATCCATGCCCTGCGCTCCGGTGGGGCAATCGTTTCAGTCTGCGCTTCCAATCCTCTCTCCACCCAAGATGACGTCGCCGCAGCGCTGGCGGCGGACGGATTTTCCGTCTTCGCCCGCAAGGGAGAGAACCGGCAGACCTATTACCGCCACATCCTTTCAGCCCTGGCGGCCCGCCCGCAGATCACCATGGATGACGGAGCGGACCTGGTTTCCACCATCCACCAAACCCACCGGAAACTGGCCCCCCACGTTTTGGGTTCCACCGAGGAGACCACGACCGGGGTGATCCGTTTGAAGGCCCTGGCCGCCCAAGGGAAACTTTTATTTCCCGTCGTGGCGGTCAACGACGCCCAGACCAAGTACCTGTTCGATAACCGGTACGGAACCGGGCAATCCACCCTGGATGGAATCCTCCGGGCGACAAACCTGCTCCTGGCCGGGTTGACCGTTGTGGTCTGCGGGTACGGCTGGTGCGGGCGGGGAGTGGCGATGCGTTCAAAAGGGATGGGGTCCCACGTGATCGTCTGCGAGGTGGACCCGATCCGGGCCCTGGAGGCGATGATGGACGGCTACGAGGTGATGCCGCTGGCGAAAGCGGCCGCGAAAGGGGATCTCTTCATCACGGTGACCGGAGATATCCGGGTGATCTCCGGAAGCATCTTCCGGCGGATGAAGGACGGGGCGATCGTCGCCAACAGCGGCCACTTCAACGTGGAGATTGATCTCGAAGCCCTGAAGCGGATGGCGAGGAAGGTGCGGACGGTCAAGCCGCAGGTCAACGAATACACGCTGAAGAACGGCAAGCGGGTTCTCGTTTTAAGCGAAGGCCGGCTCGTCAACCTTTCCTGCGCGGAAGGGCACCCGGCCGCTGTCATGGACATGAGCTTCGCCAACCAGGCCCTTTCCGCCGAGTGGCTGGCCAAGAACCACAAAAAACTTTCCCCGGAAGTTTATCGCCTTCCGCCGGAGATCGACCGCCAGATCGCCGGGCTTAAACTCAAAAGCCGCGGTGTCGCGATCGACCGGCTTACTCCCGAGCAAAAGAAATACCTCTCCAGCTGGGAATCCGGCACATGAGCCGGGATCTTTTGTTGTTCCGAATCACAGCCCTTTTGTTAACGTTGTCATTCCTCGTGCCTTCTCCCGCCTTGGCGTTGCGCAGCGAATCTTCCCAAGAGGCATCTCGGCTTTCAGAGTTGGCCGAACGTATTCGCCCCACGGCCGCTGCCGGAATGGAAGAGGCACAAGATCCGCAGGTCCGGGAACTGCTGGAGTGGCTCCGGACGGGAACTCCGGAAACCGTTAAGCAGGCGGCCCTGCGGCTGGGGGAGTGGCTGATCCATCCGCTCCTAAAGGGGAAAGAGGAATGGGAGAGATTTTTGAAAGTAGCGGATCCAATGATTCATGAAACATCCGGCGGATTTTCCGCGGCAGAGACATTGCAGATGGTCTCGGTCTTCCTGGAGGAATCTCCGAAGAACATCGATGGGATCGGCTCCGGATACCGGCGGTTCTCCGCTTTGATTCGGCTGGCGCGAGTAGAAAAGGTGAAGATCAGAGCCATTCCGAAAGTTCAGCAGATATTGGAGGGATGGCTTCACTTGACGTCCGACTTCTTTCCGGTTGTTCAAAGTAGCATCCCCCTGCTGTTGCTGGTTATCTTCCTGGAAAAACTGGGGATTGACCAAATGCCGCCCGGCATGAGCAGGGAAGAGCAGCAGTTCCAGATTGATCTGTTTTTAAAGAATATAGAGAACTCGATAGATTCCTGGCACCAGCTTATGGATGAGTTTCTGAAGGTCGCCGTTTTGATGGAGAGCTCTTTGGATCTGGAGAGCGGCGGTTCAAACGCCGCCGGCCTGGAGGAGGAAAAATTTAGAGAGCTGGATCGTGCCGTTGTCGATGGGCTCAACGCGTTGCGGGCTCCAGGGGAATGGATTGAGGATATGGTTCAGAGAGCAATCCGTCGGGCGCTTCGTTTTTTCCCCCCAGAGCAGGAGGTCCTAGCTGGCGAAGTCCTCGATATAACAGATTCTCGGAAACTCCCTTGGATAGTCTATGAAGTGCCAGGATCTCCCGAGCAGCGGGAACTGCACTTCCATTACCCTCTTATTGCTCCTGAGTCGTGGCCCGCTTTAGGAGGGCAGCTCCGTCTAAATTCCTCTGGCCAGGTTCAATCTCCACTGTGGCTGGAGGCAAGTTCGATCTACCCGGATTATCGAGGAATCTATCACGAATTGCCGCTCATTCAGACGGCGATTCCCTTGGGAGATCTTCCGGAAGGATTCTTAGATCATCTGGATCAGGCCTTGCAGAAAGCGCTGGGTGGCTCGTGGCGAGATGTTGTTTTAAAGACCGAGCCGAAAGGGCGCTTTTTCTCGACAGAACCGCTGTTTTCAAATCCGGAGACATGGCAACTTTTCCTTCAGAGGGTTAAGCAATCTCCAAAGATTCAAGAGATACTTCGGGGAAGAGAATGGGGACAGCGCTTTGGACGGGGGATCCGCACTGGAGATTATGAGAGACACGGTTTCCCCTTGGTCACAACAGGACAGCTCAGGCAGGTGTTGTCTACCCAACGGCTCCTGGAAGATACCCCAGACCAGAGAACGGTGTATTTTAAAGGTTTTCAGCAGGAGAGGAGCTACTTCCCTTCTGACTTGGTCTTGATGTTAAAGAAAGAGGGCCAAGCGGTGGCTTATTTCAATCGGGGTTTCCTACTGATTAAGCCCAACGCCTCTTTTCTCGGACGGGAGTCCCTCTTGGAAGAGATTTTCCTCTGGGGAGCGGAGCTTTCTCAAGAACTGGACCGCCGCTTGCACGAATCCGCCACCTGGCCCCCGCCGACATTGCCATCCCTCGCCGGCCTGGAGGAGCGCCGGCTGGAGCAGCCCGAGCTGGTTCTGGAAAAATACGCTGGTTCCCTGGCCGCATTGCCGGAGGGGCGGCAGGAGCGGGTGAGGGACTGGCTGAGCCGGCGGAACGTTCGGGTGACGGAGATTTCGCTTCCCGATGTGATCACCCTGTACGTTCGAGGGGGGCCCCGTTTCTTCGAGGAGGTTCAAAGGTTCTTGAAGCAGCCGGAGGGGATCCGCTTTGAGCTGAAGCGCCTTCCCTTATTCCCGGGACAACGCTGGGAGGAAATGGGGCTCATTCTCAATGACAAAGGCCTGGGAGATTATGTGGAGGAGAATCCACGCGCCCTGCCGGTGCACGATCTCTATTTCGTCGAGATCTGGAAACTGGACCCGGCTCTGCTTCTGGCCAGAATCTTTGCCTCCCTGCCGGTGGGCTCCCAATTCCTCGGGGCGGAGCTGGTCACCGATTCCCAGGGGAAAGCCCGCCTGATCCTCTTCTCCGCGTAAAACAGTTGCATTCCGACTCCGATTTGAGTAAGATCTTACTCAAATCGGAGTAAGCATATGCTTGAGTCCCTTTATCTTACGAAGTCCCGCATTCGCCGAAAGCTGTTAGGCCTCCTTTTCTCAAATCCGAGCAGGAACTACTATCTTTCAGAATTAGCCCGTTTAGTAGGAACCTCTCCCGGAAATGTTCGGCGGGAGTTGTCCAGGTTTATTCATGACAAACTCATTAAGAGAGAAAAGAAAGGGAACCTGGTCCTCTTCTCGATCAATCCGGAGCACGCCCTCTTTCCGGAACTGAAGTCTCTCATCCTAAAAACATCCGGCATCGAGGGTGCCTTGAGGGAGTTGGTCAACAAGTGGAGTGAAATTCAGTCCGCCTTTATTTACGGTTCCTTTGCGAAGGGCACGGAAAAGGGAGAGAGTGATATCGATCTTCTTATCGTATCCGATGGGAAGCTGAATAATTTTTATACGCAGTTATCCAAGCTCGAAACGCTTTTTGGCCGAGAGATCAATCCGGCAATTTTTTCGCCCGAAGAGTTTAAAAGAAAAATGGGAAAGAGGGAAGGATTTATAGCTCACGTCTTAAGAGAGCCGCACAGTATTCTTAAAGGCAGTCTCCATGAGCATCCCCAAAGAAATTCCAGAGGATCTGAAGGAAAGCATTAAGCCTTGCCCTGTCAATTTTCAGTCCGCTGAAAATCTTTTGAGGCGGGCAAGGAAGGATCTTTCGTCTGCCCAATTTATTCGATCCGCCGATTTGGACGCGGCCTACACGCTCCTTTATGACTGCATGCTACATGTGGGACTTGCTTACATGGCGGTTTCGGGGGTTCGTCCGGAGATGAAAGGGAAGCACAGAACTGTAATCCACTGCATGGGCTATATCTTGGGCAAAGGGTATGAAGAGCAAATCCATTTTTATGACCATATGCGAAGGAAACGACATCAGTTGATCTACGAACCAGGCCCCTACGAGGCTACCAAGAAGGAATTTGAAGATGGAGAAAAGGTTGCCAAGGGATTTCTGACGGATGTCTCAAAGAGAATTCGGGAAGAAAATCCGCAGAAATCCTTCGACTTCTAGGAGAACGGAATCTCTCCGGCTTGGAGTAAGCTCCAAAATAGCAAGCTAATTATGGAGCTTACTCCAATTTGGTTAAAGTCAATCCGGAATGAGAGGCCGCTAAGCGAGGCGGCGCCAGGTCATTTTCGCTCCGTAGGCGGCGAAGGCGAGCGGGGCCGCCCAGGCGGCGACAATCGGGGGCAGCCAGCCTCCTTTGCCCAAGGCGATCGTCAGGGCGTTGATTCCATAGAAGGCCAGTCCCACCCCCAATCCTAAACTTAAACCCAGAACCGTCCCTCCTCCCCTGACCGGCTGGATCGAGTAAGGGATGCCGATCAAGATCAGGACGAGGCATGAGAAGGCGGCGGCCGGTTTGGCGAACAGGTCCACCTGCAGTTTCCGCAGGGTCCCCTTGCCGATTCCCCGGAGATGCTGGGTGTACCGGTACAGATCCCGGCTGTTCATGAAGGCCGCCTGAGAATCGGCCTTGGCGAGGATCTCCGGGCGGTCCCCGGCGGAGATGATCTTGGCGTCGAAGGGGACCGGTCGGCCCACCGTTTCCCCTCTCGAATTGAAACTCAGGATCGTTCCGTTTAAGAACCGCCAGCTGGAACCGGTCCAGACAGCCGACTCGGCGGTGATCTTTCGCTGAACGTGGAAGTCCTGCCCCTGCTGGAGGATCACCACCCCTTCCATCTTTTTTTCCACCGGATCAAAGGTCTTGGCGTAGAGCAGGGTGTGGCCCGACCCGTAGGTGGCCAGGTGTTCGATGGTTTTAATGATCCGGTGCGGCTTCTTCGGATCGGACGGTTTTTCCAGGTGGTTTTCCTTGATGGAGTTGGTGATCAAGGCGGCCTGCGGGGCCGTGGTTTCATTGATGCCGAGAACCGCCATCGACATGAGAATCCCCATCCAGATCAGCGGCCGGACGATCGCCCAGGGCCCGATGCCGGAGGCCCGCATCGCCATCAGTTCCTGGTGGCGGTTTAAATTTCCGAGCGTGTACAGAGTTGCCATGAGACACGCGAAGGGGGCAACCTGCACGAACACGAGCGGGGTCATCGTTCCATAGTAGATGGCCAGCAGGGCCGGAGGAACCTTGTAGCGGAGGATCTCATCCAGGTGCCCCAGCAGATCAATGATCAGGTACATCCCGATGAAGATCATCAAGCACCAGACGAGCGGCGCCAGATACGCCCGCAGGGTGTACCGCTCCAGTATTTTCATTGCCTTCGAATCCCATCCCCCGAGCCGGAGCCATCGCGTGAGACCTTCGGGGTGGCAGGGGGCAGGCCAGATTCCGCCAGCAGGGCCGACGATTGAGGCTCAAGCCCTGACCGAATGGGAACCCAAGCTGAAATGAACGACTTTCCATGGAGAGTCCTGTTGGATTCGGCCATCTCCCTATGCTCTGACATGGTCAATGTGAATAATCCATCCGAACAAGGCCCGATGCCGGAACTGGCCTGCCCCCTGACAGGCCCCCGAAAGAAACAGGGGTGGTACCGGCTAAGCATCGCTGAGAACCCCGCCCCCGACCGGACAGTCGTCTCATTGGCGGCTGGAGCGCCACAAGAGGACCGATCCGGCCAGAAGCAGAACCAGGTTCCCCATCCAGAGTCCTGGCCCGATGGGAATCCATCCCCGTTCCGCGAGACTCTGTCCCAGAACCAGCAGCACGTAGTAGCCCAGGAAGATCAGGACAGAGAGCCCCAAACCGATCGATTTCTGGGCCCGGCGGGTGGTGATCCCTAAGGGGAGTCCGACGAGAACGAAGGCGAACGGAGAAAAGGCAAGTGCCACCCGCCGGTGGGCCTCGACCTTTAACGGGGTCGCGTCGATCCCCTGCATCTGCAGCTTGGCCGCCTCCACCCGCAACTGGTCCATGTTCATGTCCTTCGGTTTTCTCTCAATCTTGCTGGAGTCCTGCCCCTCTTTCAGGGCCAGGTTCATGGCGTAGCTTTTAAATTCCAGCTTGTAGAATTTCGCCGGGTCCTTCGGGTCCGGCTCGTCGCTGGATCCGTCGTACAGCTTCAGCATGACACGGCGTTCTTTTGGGACCGGGATGAATTCCCCCCGCTCCGCCACGATGGTTCGGGTCGGGCGACCTTCCCGGGGTTCATAGATCCGGATCTTCGTCAGGCGGTTGCCTTCCACCCGGTAGATGAACAGGATGTACGGCTTGAACTCCTTGATGAAGGTTCCTCCTTCCAGGAAGGCGGTGGGATTCCGGATTCCGATGTCGGCCAAGAGACGCCGGCCGGCGTAATGTGACCAGGGGACGACCTGATCGTTGATGGGGATGAGGCCCAGGCTCAAGGTGAAGGCCACGACCAGGATGGGCGCCGCGATGGACAGGAGACTCACTCCCGAGGTCCGCATCGCCAGGATCTCCCGGTCGCTGGAGAGCCGGCCGAAGGCGAGCAGGGTTCCGGTCAAGACCGCCATCGGGACGGTGTGGGATAAAAGGGCGGGAACGAGCAGGCTGAACATCTGAAGGATTGCCAGGATCGGGACCCCTTTGTTGACCAAGAGGTCGGCCAGCTTCACCAGGTTGCCGACCAACAGGATGAAGGTGAACAGAACCATCGCCATCCCGGTCGGCTGGAGCAGTTCCTTCAACAGATAGAATCTTAAGATCCGCATTCGTGTTGCCTACCCGTGGGCGAGGGCGGCCACTGCGACGCTGGCGGCACCCGCCTGCTTGAGCAGTTTGGCGCAGGAGGCCGCCGTGGAGCCGGTGGTGAAGACGTCGTCGACGAGAAGCAGGCGGGCGGACCGGATCAGCGGGTCGGGTCCCAGGGAAAAGGCCTTCTCGACATTGGTCTTGCGCGCTTCCCGGGGAAGCTGCGTTTGGGGGAGGGTCGGGCGGCGTCGAACGAGCGCATGGGTCCAGCAGGGCAGGTCCAGGTTATCGGCCAGCTCTTTGGCCAGCAGGTGGGCTTGGTTAAAGGTCCGTTCCCTAAGACGCGTTGGGTGGAGCGGCACCGGCAGAACGGCGTCCGCCGGGTCGGGTCCGAGCCGTTCAAGAACCGTTTCAGTCAGGGTCTGCCCGAGAAACGGCAAGAGGGAAGTCCTCCCGCTGTATTTCAGCGAAGCGATCAATTCCTTCGCCGCCCCTTCGTAATGGAAAACGCTAACGGCTTGATCGAGAGGGGGCCCAAATTTCTGACACCAGGGGAATCGACAGCGGGGCAGTGCTTTCAGGCAGGCCGGGCACAGGGGAGAGGATCCTTCCTCGGACCAGGGAAGCTGGCATCCCACACAGCGGGCGGGAGACAAGAGGGAACGGACTCCCACAAACAGATCCGTCAGCATGACAAGCTCACGATACCATAAGCTCCCCGCGCTTGACAACGTCGGGGTGAGGATTATAATGGATTTTACCTTGGACGCTTGGCTCTTTCACTGGATGTTCCAGTGGCTTCATCAGATCCCCTGGCTTCCGGTGTTAAGCTGGCTCACCCATTTGGGTGATCCGAGAAGCATCCTGTTCGTGGCGGTGCTCGGGTTCCTTGAGACGACAGTGGTTCGGCGGAAGATGGCCCGGCTGGGCGACAAAGGAAATCGACCCGCCGTCCTGCCATGGCTTGGGATTCCGCTGGCCGCTTTGGTGACCGGCTGGCTTAAAGAGATGGTAGGCCGGTCCAGACCGGCAGAGATCTTCTCCATTTTGAAATTGGGCCTGGACCCCAGAGAGATAGGGCGCTCGTTTCCTTCGGGCCATGCGGTGGGGATTTTCGCGTTGGCCCGGATCTTAAGTTTGCGCTGGCCCAAGGGTCGGGGAGGGTGGTGGAGCATCGCGGTCGGGGTGGCTTTATCTCGTGTCGCCTTGGGAATGCATTGGCCGAGCGATGTGGCGGCCGGAGCGTTGATTGGGTTGGGTTCGGTTGAGTTTTTCGTCTGGCTTGAGCAAAAGAAAACTGTTCAGAGGAGGTAAAAACCAATGAAAGTGCGTCTCTTGTGGGTAAGTGGGATTCTTGTGTTGGCCCTAGCTCTTATGCCGGCGCTCTCTTTTGCCGCGGAGCATGGAGGGAAGGAGAAAATGGATTCTGCAGCGGTTGCTAGTATGCCGGATTCCAGCGCTGCAGCGACTGCTTCCCCTGCCGCGCCAACGGCTCCTGCTCCAATGCCGGTTCCGGCAACACCCTCCACGCCGCCGGCTTTGAAGCCGATTGTGATCACCTTCAGCGGCGACTTGTCAGCGGTGGATGCGCAGGCCACCCCGGCGATGATCACCGTTCAAGACCGTTATGGGGTCAAGAAGGAGATTTCGGTTCCGGCCGAAGCCAAGATCAGCCAGGGGACCAGTCCTAAGGCCTTGACGGATCTTAAAACGGGTGACAAGCTGACCGTCGAGTACACCTACGACGTGGCCACAGGGAAGCGGGCGGCCCAGTCGATTACGATCGGCGAAGGAGCTCCTTCCGCGCAGTAAGCCGGTTGGTTCCTTCGGGTGAAAATTGAGAGCCGGAGGCGAGGAGTTCCTTGCCTCCGGCTTATTGTCTCAGGTGAAAGTGCCATCCATCGACACGAGGCATAGACCGAGATTAAAAATTGGGGAGACCCTCGACCTTCAAATCGAGACGTTAGCCCCCAACGGCCGGGGGATCGCCTATTCCAATGGAGAAGCGGTCTCTGTTAAGGAAGGACTGCCCGGCGATCAGGTTCGGGCGCAGATGACCCGGGTGCGGCCCAACCAGGTGGAAGCCAGACTCCTGACGGTGGAGACCGCCTCTCCGGAAAGGGTGCCGGCCCGTTGCCAGCACTTTGGTCCCTGCGGGGGCTGCGACCTTCAACATCTGGCCTACCCGTCTCAGGTGGAGTGGAAGACGAAGGCGTTGACCCGGATCCTTCGGGAGGAAGCTGGGTTGAAATCAATCCCTCCCTTGCGGGTGGTTCCGATGGAGTCCCCCTGGGGTTATCGCAGCAAAATGGAGTTCAGCTTTGGGCAGGAGGGGGGAGAGATCACCCTCGGGCTTCACCAGAGGGCCTCTTTCCAGCGGATTGTAAACATCCTCACCTGCCACATCGCCCCGCCGGCCGTTTCCGATCTTCTCCAGGCGATCCGCCAGGTGGTCAACCGGTTCCCGTTAAAGTCGTACAATCCGAAAATCCATGAGGGATTCTGGAGATATGCCGTGGTTCGGTCCAGCCAGGCCTCCGGGAAGCTGATGCTGCTCGTCGTGACGAATGAAGGTCCCCGGGAGCCGATCGAGGCACTGGCCGCCGAGTTGCCTAAAGTTGTTCCGGCGCTGGACAGTTTTTATTGGGGGGTTTCGACGAGGGTCTCCGATGTGGCCCAGCCGGAAACGATGTCTTTCATCGCCGGCTCGGAGGTGCTGGAGGATCAGATCAGCGGAGTCCGGTTTCAGATCCGGCCCACCAATTTCGTCCAACCGAACCTCCTCTTGGCCTCCCGCATCTACGAGACGATCCGGGATCTTGCGAACCTCTCCGGCCGGGAGACGGCCTATGATCTGTACTGCGGGATGGGGCTCATCGCCCTTTCTCTGGCCGGCAGGGCCAAGCAGGTGTTCGGAGTCGAGGCCGATCCGGAGAACGTGGCCTTCGCGCAGAGGAACGCCGCGCTCAATGGGATCTCCAACGCCACCTTTCTGTGCGGCAAGGTGGAGGACCTGTTGAAGGGCCAGAGTCTCTTTAAAGCTGGGCCCAAACCGGATCTGATCATCCTGGACCCTCCGCGGGCCGGCCTGCACCACCAGGTGTACGCTCCCCTGCTGGGAGCCGAGGCCGCCACCCTGATGTATCTTTCCTGCAATCCCCTCTCCATGGCCCGGGATCTGAAGATCCTCCTGGAGCGGGACCCTCATTATCAGGTCGACGCCATTTCTCTGTTCGATTTCTTCCCTCACACGACGCACCTGGAAGTCCTCGTCACCCTCCGCCGAAGTTGAGGGGAGTTCAAAGATTGTCCTGTCGGCCCCGAACGGACATGAGAACCCCATCCCCCGAGCCGTGGGGCTCATTTGACATTTTCCGTTGATTCCGGCTACAATTGACTTGAGATGAAATCCAACGGGCATTTAAAAGAGGCGAAGATCTTCTCCCTGGTGCTGATTCCCCTGTTGGGGCAGTACGTCGTTACCCTGGAGGAGATCGGGGGCCAGCGGCTGATCCCGATCTGGATCGGGGTCAATGAAGGAAACGCCATCGGCCTGAAACTCCAGGGGGAACAGCTTCCTCGGCCGATGACGCACGATCTGATTTCGACGATGCTCAGCACCCTGGGGGTGACGATGGAACGGGTGGTGGTGACTGATCTCAAAGATGGAACCTATTTCGCGGTGATCGTTTTGGTGGCGGGGTCCCGCCGTTTTGAGATCGATTCCCGTCCCTCCGACGCGATGGCCTTGGCGGTCCGGACCAGCACGCCGATCTTTGTCGATGAGAAGGTGTTGAAGAAATGCCCCCTGATCATGAAGCCGATCAGCGAGGATGAAGTCGAGAAGTTCAAACAGAATCTTCAGAACTTAAAGCCTGAGGATTTCTTCAAGGGATTGGAAGAGAAGCCTCCGGAGGAAGGGCCGAGAGCCTGACGCCGCCTATCCGGCCCGACGCGCGATCGCCACTCCAAGACGTTGGGCCACGTCGACCTGCGGGAGCAGGTGTTTGCGCGCTCGAATCACCACCCGTACCGTGGATGGGGTCAACTGTTCCAGGGTGAGAGTGACGTCGGTTTCCCGGACCCGGGCGTCGATCCGGCCTCTTCCCCGATCTTCTTTCTTTAAATTTCCCTGGAGTTTCGTTTCCTCGAGGCAGGTGCCCCAGACCCGGTCCATCGGGCGGTCCAGATCCATCGTGACCGAGTCGCGGCTGACCGCGTATCCCACGATGGCGCTGGCCGTCACCAGAAGGACGGGAGCGCAGCCGCTGAATGGGAAGGTCGCCAGAGCCAAAACCAGGTATACTTTGACGGGGGATCTCACGGGCCCTATTTTAACATCCTAGAGGGATTATGGCGATTATCCGGTTGATGCAGGAATCGCAGGCGACGGGGAAGGTAAAGGAGATCTTCGACGAGATCAAGAACACTCTCGGGATCCCTTTTGTCCCCACCCTGTTCCTGGCTCTCGGGCAGAAACCGGATCAGCTGGAAGCCGTCTGGGCCCAAATCAAAGGTTTGTTTGGGGCCGGCACCCTGGATGTGAGGACCAAAACGTTGGCGGCCCTGGCGGTGGCAGCAGCGCTTCGCTCCGCTTACTTTGTGACGATTCACGCAGCGGCCCTGAAGCGGCTGGGAGTCACCGACGAGGAGATCGCGGAGATTCTTGAAGTGGCAAGTCTGACCACCGGGTTAAATACCTTGGTGAGCGGTCTCGGATTGGAGCCGGAGCTGTGAAACAGAAAAAACTGCTGTCGTTGGAAGCGACCCCGAAGCTTTCGCTGGTCCCCCTGCCTCTTCCGGGGCTTCGTCCCATCCTCTTTGGTCCGGAGGTTTGCCAGGATTTGAGCGCCGCCGGCGCGAAGGAGTGGATTGTGACCAACGGGTTGGGAGGGTACGCCTCCTCGACCCTGACGGGGATGAACACGCGCCGTTATCATGGGCTTCTGGTGGCGGCGGCCCATCCCCCTCTGCGGCGGGTCGTTCTTCTCTCGAAAGTGGAGGAGACCGTGATCGCTCCCGGCGGGCGGTTTGAGTTGGCCGCCAACCGATACGCGGGGGTTGTCCATCCCGAAGGACATCGGTATCTGATGGAGTTCCGGCTGGACCCGTGGCCCACCTTTATCTATCAGGTCGGAGAGATCCTGCTGGAAAAATCGGTCTTTCTGCTTCCGGGGGAGAACGCCGTCGTCATCGGATACACACTTCACGCCGGCCCAGGTCCGATCGAGCTGGCCGTGCGGCCGCTTACGGCGTTCCGGGATTTCCGGTGGGTTTCCCATGAGAACGCGGAGTTTGACACTCGGCTCATCGAGCAGCCGGGGGTCCTCACCCTTCATCCCTACGAGATGCTCCCCCCCTTGGTGATCCATCACACGGCGGAGCTGGTCGAGCGGTCTCCCTGCTGGTATAAAAATTTTGAATACGCCCAACCGGAGGAAGGCCAGGGGGTCCAGGCGACGGAAGATCTCTGGTCTTTCGGAAATTTGTTGTTCCTGCTGAAGGTGGGGGAATCCTGTGCCTTGGTGGCCTCGACGGGCCGTCGGGGAAGCGTGGATTTGACCTTCCATGAACGGCGCTTGGAAAATACCCAAGCCGTCCTTGCCCAGACGATGACGCCGCCCGGGTCCGGCCCCTTGACGACCCGTTTGAGCTGGACCTCCGAGAGCTTCGTCGCCCGCTCGACACCGGGTGGAGCGGAGACCTACCTGCTGGCCGGATTCCCCTGGTCCACCTGCTGGGGCCGGGATGCCCTGATCTCCCTGCCGGGGTTGACTCTGGCGACCCGCCGTTTCGATCTGGCCCGGTCGATCCTGGAGACCTGCGTCTCCAAGGTCAAAGGGGGTTTGATTCCGGTGCGGCTGGCCGAAGAGGATGGATCCGCGGAGTACGATTCGGCGGACACCTCCCTCTGGTTTTACTGGGCGGTCTGGCACTATTGGAAAGCGACTCGGGACCTGAAGTTTATTTCAAAAAAACTTCTGGACCCGATGCGGGAGATCATGGAAGGATACTTGGATGGGACCCCGTTTGGGATCCGGATGGACGAGGACGGTCTGATCCTTCTCTCGGATAAGGAGCTGCCGCTGACCTGGATGGATGCTCGGGAGCCGAGCGAACGGGGCCAGATTCCGGGGCGGGCGGTCACGCCCCGCTTCGGCAAGCCGGTGGAGGTCAACGCCCTTTGGTATTGCGCCTTAGAGATCATGGGATCGCTGGGAGATCGTTTAGGATTAAAGCGGGCCAATACCTACAGTCGGCTGGCCCGGCTGGTCCAGGAACATTTTGTGCACACCTTTGTTTCCCCGAAAGGGTTCCTTTACGACCGGATCACCGAGATCTTTCAGGATCCATCGATCCGGCCGAACATGCTGATCGCGGCGAGTCTCCCCTTTACTCCGGTCTCCAGGACCCACGCGGCCATCGTCCTGGATCGGGTGGAAAAGGAGCTGCTGACCCCGGTGGGCATCCGATCCTTAAGCCCGGAGCATCCTCAATACAGAGGCCGTTATCAGGGGAATTTGAAGGAGCGGGCGTCGGCCTATCATCAGGGGACGGTCTGGACCTGGCTGATCGGCCCTTATGTGACGACGGTGCTGAAGGTCCGCAAACGGACCCGGGCCACCCAGGAGATCCTTCGGCGGCAGTTGAGCGCTTTGCTGCCCCATTTAGAGGAAGGAGGATTGGGTGCTCTTCCGGAGCTGTTTGACGGGGATCCCCCTCATACTCCTCGAGGGGGAATCTCCCAGGCCTGGTCCGTGGGGGAGGTACTGCGGGCACTCTATGAGGCAAAACTGGGTGATCTGTGAAGATCGGCAGGGGTTTTCACTGCTCGAAATCCTTATTGCTGTTATCCTCCTCGGATTCGTGGGGATTGGTTTTTCCGGGATCTATCTCACAGCCAACCGGTATTTGATTCAGGACACGGCCATCCTCCTATCTCAAGGGGATGCCGCGTTCGCCGCCGACCACATCAGGCGCCAGGTATTGAGAGCCAACCGGATCGTCTTGTTCACCGACGCGAAGATCGCCTTCCGGTTCGATCCGAGTTTCCCCGGGACCCCGACGGATTTCAGCGATGACCAATGGGCCGGCTACCGCCTGAATGGGAACCTTCTGGTGTTCGCGCCGGCCGTTTCTCCGACCACCGACACCAATGGAGATGGATCCGTCAACGGAATGGACGATCCGATCGAGGCGGACCTCGATGGCGCCGCAGCGGAATCTCCTCCGGTGGCCGGCGGGGTTCAGGCGCCGGGCGGGGCGGTTCCGGCCCTGTTTCAACTGCCCACCGGTACACTTCTGAAGGTGGATCTGACTGTCCAAAAGCAGGCCGGCGGAGAATCTCGTCAGACCCGCCTGAAGACCGACGTCAGTCCGCGGGGGGTCATCGCGTGAAGAAACCGAAGGGAGTTGCCCTGGCTCTGGCCGTCACGTTGGCCCTCCTGGTCTCCCTGCTCGCGGCTGTCGTCTTAAGCGTCACCTTTCGCCGGTTCAATCTCTCTTTCTTCCAGGAAAGCCGGGCGATCGCCTTCTCCGCTGCGGAGGGAGGGCTCCAGTATGCCGATGCCCGGCTCCGGCTGGACACCACGTACACGGATTCCAATTTTCCCGGGGTCAATGGTTTCGCCAACGTGGTGAAAACCAAATCCGCCCAGAGTGGGAATCCCCCGTACCTCGTTTCTTCGTTTGCAACGACCGCAGCGGCTCGGGCCGCCGGGCACATCGACTCGAGGGAGGCGCTCGATAAGCCCGACATCGCTGATTTACAAATGGGCAGCGCCGTCAAAAAGAAGGAAGTTACCCTCCGGATCACCGAAGAGCCATCGGGCAGCGGCCGTTTCAAAGTTCAAGCGAAGGCCTCGTATGGACCCGGCATCTAGGTTGGGCCGACCACCCTCGGGGTCGGGGGCGGGCTGGCTCCAGCCAGCAAGGCCGACGTTTGAGGTCGAGCTCTGTTGAATGGAAACCCAAGCTGAAATGAACGCCTTTCCATGGAACATCCTATTGGGTTCGGCCATCTGCCGATACTCTGACATGGTCAATGTGAATACCACATCCAATGAGGCCGATGCCGGGAGCCAGCCCGCCCCCGACAGTACCCCGAAGGTCTCATGCGATGGCCCCGGACCGAGGGGGGGTGGCAGCAAAGGGATGACGCTGCTGGAGATTTTGCTGGCGATGGTGATTTTAGGACTCGTCGCCAGCGGGATCTTCTCGGTTTTTGTTTTCGGCCGGCGGGTCAGTTTCCGTTCCGAGTCGGAGCTGGTCGGAATCAACTGGCTGCAGGCGGTGGCCGATCAGCTCCGGCTTTCCGTCGGGGGGACCGGCCCCGCCGGACTGCCGAAATTGGCCCCCGGAGTTTACGTGGATCAGAAGTTGGGAAACAGCGGGCCGTTCGCCAGTCAGAGGCCGCCTTTTAAACCCCCTACCGCGACTGCTACCGCCCGAGTGGAATTGGATCTGCCGGCCGAATTCCAGGCCAGATACCAGACGGCTCCGGGGACGGCAAACGACTTTTCGAACCATGGGGATGGGGTGGTGATGGTGGTGGAGGATCATGTGACCGATCTGGATGGGGACGGGAAGAAAGGCCTGGATTTCAACGGGGACGGACAGACGGATCTGTATCGGGTTCGGCTCTACATCAAGAAAACCACCCCTGCCGCCCACTGAAAGGGACTCTACCTCCCCGCCCAAGCCGTTGCGTCAAGGAGCCCTTTAGGGTATAATTTCTCTTCTTCGTTATGAACACCAAACATCCGGAAACGGAAACCGAAAAGGGAGCGCACGTGTCACAGTCTAACCCAGAAACTGCCCAGCTTAAACTGGGCGGCAAGGTGGTCGACCTGTCGGTGATGACCGGCAGCGAACAGGAAAAAGGAATTGATATCAGCCGTCTCCGGGATTCCACCGGGGCGGTCACCCTGGACCCTGGTTTTGTCAATACCGCCTCCTGCACCAGCGGCATCACCTTCCTCGATGGAGAGCGGGGAATCCTGCGCTACCGGGGGTATCCCATTGAGGAACTGGCGGAATACGCCACCCATTCGGAAGTCGCCTATCTTCTGATCTACGGGAATCTTCCTTCCCGGCGGGAGCTGGAGCAGTTCACGGGCCGGATCGCCGAACGGTACGACCTGCCCGACGGAATGGAGCGGATCTTCGACAATTTCCCGAAGACCGCCCATCCGATGGCGGTTCTCTCCTCCGCGACAGCGGCCCTCTCCGGCTATTATCCGGAGCTGACCCATCCCTCTCCCACCCGGGAAGAAATGGACGCGGTGATCCTGACCCTCCTGGCGCAGGTGTCCACCATTGCGGCGTTCGGCTACCGGCGCCGGCATGGGCTTCCGATCATCCCTCCCCGACGGGACGCTTCCCCCGTGGCCAACTTCCTCTATATCTTGTTCGGCTCTTCGGCCAACCCGCAGCAGCCGGATGAAGTGATCGTCCGAGCCCTCAGGCAGGTTCTTATTCTTCACGCCGATCACGAGCAGAACTGCAGCACCTCGACGGTCCGGATGGTCGGCTCCTCCCGGGCCAACGCCTTCGTTTCCATTTCCGCCGGAATGGCGGCCCTCTGGGGGCCTCTTCACGGCGGGGCCAACCAGGAGGTCATCGAGATGTTGGAGGCGATTCATCAGGCGGGGGGCGACTTCGGCAAATACATCGGGATGGCCAAGGACAAAACCTCCGGTTTCCGCCTGATGGGATTCGGCCACCGGGTCTACAAGAATTTCGATCCCCGGGCCAAGATCTTGAAGGCGGCCTGCGATAAGGTGCTGGCCCGCTTGGGAGTCCACGATCCCCTTTTGGATTTGGCCAAGCATCTGGAAGAGGTGGCCTTAAAGGACGAGTACTTCATCTCCCGGAAGCTGTATCCGAACGTCGATTTCTACAGCGGGATTCTCCTCCGGGCCATCGGGATCCCGACGGATCAGTTCACCGTGATCTTCGCCTTGGGCCGCCTGGCCGGGTGGCTCGCTCATTGGCGGGAGATGCTCGAATCCCCCGGGTTCAAGATCAACCGGCCCCGTCAGATTTATACCGGTCCGCCCGAACGGAAATACGTTCCGCTCGCTCAGCGCAGTTGACCGATGCGGCAAAAGGTCGCCATTATCGGGGCGGGCAATGTCGGGGCGACCTGCGCCCAGCGGATCCTCGAGCGGGGGTTGGCTGATGTAGCGCTGGTGGACGTGGTGGAGGGTTTGGCGCAGGGCAAGGCCCTTGATTTGGCCGAGGCCGCTCCGCTGGAAGGGCACGATGGTTTCATCTCCGGATCCACCACCTACGAGGGGATCCAGGGAGCCGCAGTGGTGGTGGTGACCGCAGGTCTCGCCCGAAAGCCGGGGATGTCCCGATCCGATCTCCTGGAAGCCAACGCCAAGATCCTCCAATCCATTATCCCGAACGTCGTCCGCCACGCCCCGGAGGCGATCCTTCTTGTGGTGACGAACCCCTTGGATCCGATGACTTATCTGGCCTGGCGCTTAAGCGGTTTCCCAACGGAGCGGGTTCTGGGGATGGCCGGGGTTCTGGACTCCGCCCGCCTGCGGGCGTTCGCCGCTCAAAAACTCCGGTTGTCGGTGAAGGATATTCAGGCCCTTGTCTTAGGCGGGCATGGGGACAGCATGGTGCCGCTCAAGCGGTTCACCACCGTTTCCGGAGTTCCCATTGCCGAACTTCTCTCCGCCTCCGATTTGGAAGCGTTGATTCAGCGAACCCGGGAAGGGGGCGCTGAGGTGGTGAAACTCTTAAAGACCGGATCCGCTTTTTACGCCCCGGCCAGCTCCGTGGCCGACATGGTGCAGTCGATCCTGCGGGATGAGAAGCGGGTCCTGCCGGCCTCTGTTTGTTTAAAAGGAGAGTACGGGCTTCGGGACGTTTTTTGCGGCGTCCCGGTCCGGCTGGGAGCTCGGGGTGTCGAGCAGATCCTGGAGATTCCGCTCGACCCCAATGAAAAAGCCGCGCTCGCTGCTTCCGCCAAAGGAGTCCGGCAGGACATGGACGTGGTGGACGCTTTCTTAAAGGGGGCAGACCCCGTCAAAAAAGGGGGCTGACCCCTTTTGGTTTTCTGAATGCGGCTCCTTGAACATCAGGCAAAAAAAATTCTCTCCTCCTGGGGGATCCCGATTCCCCGGGGCGCTGTTTTATCCCGCCCGAATCAACTGACCGCCGCCTTCGCTAAAAAAGTCGGGAGATTTCCGCTCATTGTGAAAGCGCAGGTCTATGCCGGCGGCCGGGGAAAAGCAGGTGGGATCGTCAAAGTCGCCGACCTCAAGAAAGCGATCTCCGCCGCCGCCGATCTATTGGGCAAACGTCTGGTCACCCCTCAGACCGGACCCGAGGGGGTGCCGGTAAAAACCGTTCTTCTTGAGCAAGGCCTCACTCTCCAAAAGGAGTTTTACATTGGGATCCTGATTGACCGGAGCAAAGGACTGCCGATGGTGGTCGCGGCGAAAGAGGGAGGGGTGGCGATTGAGGAACTGGCTCTGGAAAATCCGCAGGCGATCCAGACAACCTCCTTCGATCCTCTTTTGGGTCTCCTTCCGTTCCAGGCCCGGCAGATTGTCAACTGGCTTGGGCTTCCTTCGGAGCATCGGGAGGCGGCGGTCCAGCAGCTGCTGGCCTTTGCCCGGGGGTTTTTCGAGTTGGATGCCTCGCTGGTGGAGGTGAATCCCTGGGCGTTGACGAAGGAGCTGGGCCCGGTGGCGCTGGATGCCAAACTCACCTTTGATGACAACGGCCTGTTCCGGCATCCGGAACTGTCCGGTTTCAAGACCGCCGACGCCGACAGTCCCTCGGAAGCGAAGGCCCGGGAGATTGGGATCAGCTACGTGGGTTTGAACGGCTCCATCGGTTGCATGGTCAACGGGGCGGGTCTCGCGATGGCAACCATGGACTTGATCAAACTCCATGGGGGGGAGCCGGCCAATTTCCTCGACGTGGGAGGAGGGGCGGACTTGAATCAAGTGCGGGAGGCCTTCAAGTTGATCTTAGCCGACGGACAGGTTCGGGCGGTCCTGGTCAATATCTTCGGCGGAATCATGAAGTGCGATTTGGTCGCCCAGGGAATTATTGGAGCCGCCAAGACCATGAAGATTAAGGTTCCCCTCGTAGTCCGGCTGGAAGGGACTAACGTGGAACTGGGGAGGAAACTCCTTCAGGAGTCCGGTCTCGGATTCATCACTGCCTCCGACATGGACGAGGCGGCCCGGAAGGTCGTCGAGGCGGCAAACCCGTGAGCATTCTCATCAATAAGGACACGCGGGTTCTCGTTCAGGGAATCACCGGCCGCGCCGGCTCCTTCCATGCCGCCCAGATGCGGGAGTATGGAACTCAGGTGATCGGAGGCGTCACCCCTGGGAGGGGTGGGACCCGTTGGGAGGAGCTGCCTGTCTTTGACACAGTGGCCGAGGCGGTCCGGGAGACGGGTGCCACCGCTACCTGCATTTTCGTCCCCGCCCGGTTTGGAGGAGAGGCGATCTTGGAGGCGGCCAAAGCGCATCTGTCCCTCATTGTAGTGATCACGGAAGGGATCCCCGCTCTGGACATGGTCAAGGTCAAGAGCTGGATGAAAGGACAGTCTCCTCAAGGGGTGGCCCCGGTCCTCATCGGGCCCAACGGCCCGGGGCTGATCACGCCGGGCCAGGCAAAGATCGGGATCATGCCCGGCTACATTCATCGGCCCGGATCGATCGGGGTCGTCTCCCGATCCGGCACCTTAACCTACGAAGCGGTCTGGCAGCTCACCCAATTGGGGCTGGGGCAGTCCACCTGTGTGGGGATTGGAGGGGACACCGTCCCGGGGACCAGCTTCGTGGAGATCCTGGAGCTGTTTGAGCGGGATCGGGAAACGGCGGGGATCGTGTTGATCGGCGAAATCGGCGGAACCGCGGAAGAAGAAGCCGCGGTCTTCATCCGCAAACATGTCACCAAACCGGTCGTCGCCTTCGTGGCGGGGGCGACCGCTCCGAGGGAGAAACGGATGGGTCACGCCGGGGCGGTGATCGCTCAGGGCCAGGGGACGCATGCCTCGAAGATCCAGGCCCTCAAAGGGGCCGAAGTCGCCGTCGCCGAAAACCCGGCCTCCATCGGCCAGACGATGCTGAAAGTCATGAATGAACAGGGAGTCAGGAGGAAATTACGATGAATACAAACCTTTCGGGGTCTAACTGTCGGGGGCGGACTGGCTCCCGGCATCGGCTTTTATCGGATGGATTGTTCACAGTAACCATGTTAGATCAGGGATGGGTGACCAAACCCAACAGGTCTCTCCATGGAAAGTCGTACAGTCCATCTCATTCTTATAAATGGCTCCTGATTGGATTTCTTCTCGCTGGAGCATTCGTTGCGGCGGCGTGGGCGGATGAGAGAATCGAGTTGTCGACGTACGTCCCGGCGCAATTGACCGGAGAATTTGATCGGCTTCACGCCAAGCGGGCGACGGTGGGTACCCCTTATTCTCTGACCAACCCCACGGACACGAACTTGACTGATGGGAACCTGCTGGTTTCGAAGATGGTTGGGATCGGGACTTTCAGCACAGCCACTCCCGCCGGTACGATGCTTCGGATTCAGGGGGCCGACGATTCGACTACTCAGATCTTGTTCTCACGGGGCGCGGACACGCCAGCGCCGGGTGGAGCTGCCTTAAGGGTTGGAATCGGAACCGAGAGCCCGAATCAGATTTTAGATATTTCCGAGCGTGAGGATGCCGCTTATCTTCAGATTCGAGCGGGAGGAGATAGGATAGACAACTATTGTGGGATTAACTTAATTGCCAGCGATTCCATAAATGGAACTCGATGGCAGATAGCTCATAAACTTGGGGGCGCAGGGAGGGACCACGATTTTCATATCCTCTATCATCCCGAAGGCGGTGCTTTTCCTGTTCGATTGGCCCTTACGGCTGCCGGAAACGTTGGGATGGGAACCACCACACCGGACGCCTCTGCGGTCCTAGAAGTGAGCTCGACGAACGCGATCGCCGAAGGGCTGACTCCGCAGGGGTTTCTCCCACCCCGGATGACGGTTGCCCAGCGCGATGCGATTGCCTCTCCCGCTGCCGGCTTGATCATCTACAATACCACAGACAATCACTTCTACGGATACAACGGCACCGACTGGAAGCAGCTGGATAATACTACGCCGTAGTTACGAGATCCCTCGGCCCTTCGGGCCTCGGGATGACGTTCGGTCGTCGGACTTGCTCTCGTTTGGTACTCGCGCAAGTCCGGGCCTCACGTCACTTTGTCTGGCCGGTGAAGGTGAAGTTTTTGATGAGCAGGGCCGGGCAGACCGCGGCGGAGAGGCCTTGGGCTGGATCCGCGACGAGATGCCGCTCTTTGGAGGCCGCCGCGACGTTTGAGAAGGCCTCCAGGATCGACTGAGTAAACCGCAGGTTCTTCACCGCCCCGTTGGACTTTCCCTTCTTGACGAGAAAGGTCCCGTCCCGGGTCAGCCCCGTCATTAAGGCCTCTTGAGTTTTTAAGAGGCCGCTCACGTAATGGAAGCGGGTGATCCAGAGTCCCCGGTCCATCTTTTTCAAAAGTTCTTCCCGCGAGGTGTCGCCGGCGGAGAGGAACAGGTTGGTGGGCAAGGGGCCTTCGTACTGATCGTACGAGCCGGCGTGGCCGGTCGAAGTTTGGCGGTGGAGCTTGGCGAACTGGCTGTCGTAGACGATTCCGGAGGCGACCCCCTGGTCAATCAGGGAGACCCGCTGTTTTGGGATTCCCTCGTAGTCGAAAGGGACCCCCAGTCCCTCCGGATTGGCTCCGTCGTCATGGATGGAAATGGATCGGCCCATGATCTTTTCCCCCATCCGGCCGGCCATGAAGCTGGTCCGTTCCATCACCTGCTTCGCCCCGAACCCGATGTACCCGAGCCACTCCAACAGTTCCGCGACCGCCTCTGGTTCCAGAAGGACGTTGTATTTTCCTAAGGGAATCTCTTGGGGATTTTCATTCATCCGGCAAAATCGCATCGCCCGCGCAAGAAGCCCTTCCGAATCCAGGATATTGAGATCCCGCACCGCCTGGGCGGAAAAACCGGAGGCCCGCCCTTTCGTCGGAACCAGCCGCAAGCCGGCGATCGAGAAGGGTTGATATTGAGTCAGCCCCCGGGAGCCGACGACGGCAAGCTCCTCCTCTCCCCGGACGAAGGAACCGGCCAAACTCATCCCGGAAGATTTCGCTTTCGTCCAAAGCCGTTGGATCATCGGGACGATCTCGGTCAAGGGCTGGTGGACGGTCGCCGGGAAATGGGTGGTCAACTTCGGGGTCTGCGTTTTCGATGGAGCCGTGCTGAAGGCCGGGGCGACCTGTTTGGCGGTCACCCGGGCGATCGTCACGGCGCTCTCAATCGCCCGCATCAGCGCCTCGTGGCTTAAAGAGCAGGTCGTGGCCACTCCCATCCGGCCGCCGCAGGCGACCTTGATCCAGACCGTCACATCCTCTTCCTGGAAATTCTGGTGAATCCGTTCGCCGGCGAACCGGAAGGTGGTGAAGCTCTCCCTCTGCGCGGCGATCAAAGTTTCATCCGCGGGGGAGGCCTTCGCCGCCTTCCTCAGGGCCGTGACGATCCTCGACTCACCCAGCAGCATGGGATTCCTCCCGAAACCTCCGGCTCGGTGGCGCAGTCCGTGCTGATCCTTCGGGGTCCTGTCGGGGGCGGGCTGGCTCCCGGCATCGGGCCTCATTGGATGGATTGTTCACATTGACCGTGTCAGAGCATGGGCAGGCGGCCAAACCCAACAGGCCTCTCCATGGAAAGTCGTTCATTTCAGCTTGGGTCTCCATTCCATAGGGGCTTGTGCCTCAATCGTCGGCCCTGCTGGCGGGATCCAGCCCACCCCCGCCACCCCGAAGCTCTCATCGCTTCCTCCCCACCTGGACCCGTTCGAAACGGGCCGGGGAGGCCCCGTGCCCGACGTGCATGATCTGGACTGGCTCCCCCTTGGCGCAGTTGGGGACGCCGAAGAGCTGCCACTCTCCCTTGCCGGCGACGCCGTTGCAGGAGCCCCAGAATTCCGGTGTGATCCCGGTGTACATCGGATTCTTGAGCACCTGGCCGACGGCTCCGTTCTTGATTTCCCAGCCGATCTCCGTTCCGAACTGGAAGTTCAGCCGCCGGTCATCGATCGACCAGCTTTTATTGGTCGCCATCAAGATTCCCTTCTTCGTGTCCCGGATCAAATCAGCCACGGTGCCGGTCCCCGGCTCCAGATTGACGTTGGTCATCCGGACGATCGGGACCGAGTTCCATCCCTCCGCCCGCATCGCCCCCGACGAGGATCTTTTGATCCGGCCAGCCGTCTCCCGGGAACTTAAATATCCGACGAAGATTCCATCCCGGATGATCGGGACCCGCTGGGCCGGCACCCCTTCGTCGTCGTAGCCGAAGGTGCCGCAGCCGGAAGGGGTGGTCGCGTCGGCGGTGATGTTGACCCATTTCGAGCCATACCGGAAATGGTCCAGCAGGTCCGGTGTCAAGAACGATCCCCCCGCGAAGGAAAGTTCCATCCCCAGCGCCCGATCCAGCTCCACCGGGTGGCCGCAGGATTCATGGAGTTGAAGGATTAACTGGTCCGGCATCAAGATCACCGTGGTCATCTCTGCCGGACACTCCTTGGCCCGCAGGAGCTCCACGGCTTCTTTCCGGACCCTCGCCGCTTGGCCGATGAAATCCAACCCCTTGACCGATTCGTAGCCCCCTTGATTTAAGCTGGAGGAATTGGCTGTCGGGTAGGAACGGCGCTGGACCTCGTTGCCCAGGATGGCGGTGGCTTCGAGCATCCCGCCGGATTCGGTGGTCTCCTGCTCGATCAGAGAGCCCTCCGTCGAGCAGAACAATTTGTTGGTCCGGTAAAACTCCAGACTCGCGGTGGCGGTCTTGATGTTGGGATGATCCTTTAAAACCTGCGCCGCCCAGAACAGGTAATCCAGCTTTTTCTGGAGCTCCACCTGGAACGGATCCACCTCGAGCGAGGTGGCGTAATGGGCCCGGACCGGTTCCACCGCCGGGAGGGAGATTTTCCCCTGGGAGGTTAAGGCGACAGCCCGAGCCATCTCCAAGGCCTGGTCCGCCGTGTGCTTGAGGCCCGGCCCGTCGAGCCGGCTGGAAGCGGCGTATCCCCAAGCTCCCCGGTGAAGGACCCGGATCGAGACCCCTTCCGAGGTGGAGTGGCTGATGTGCTGGACGGCCAGGTTCTGAACGATGATCTCCTCGTGCAGCTCCTTGACCCAGCGCAGGTCGGCGTAGTCCACTCCCCGCCGCTTCAAGGATTTGATGGTCTGCTCGATCAAGTTCCGGGCCCGTCCGTCCATTGGAGTTAGACTACCCTACGGGTTTTCCAATTCCCTGTCAAGCGCCCCCGTTGATATAATGCCGTGTGGTGTTGCCAACCGTGAGTGATCAGTCCGTTGGAAGCCCAGGCTTGTGGCCAGTTCAAGGCGCGACGACGAAGGCGTGCTCTCTGGAGCACGTCGAGGAGGAGCAACGAAGAAATGGACCAAGCCTGGGCTTCCCCGAAGGGGCTGGTCGCTTTTGGGCTGCGACTGCGTCGCTCGTCGCTCATGTACCACGGTGGGTACACTTTGCTCCTCGCTCCTTGTCTCGCTCCAAAATCGCCTCAGCCAACGGGCTGAGCACTCGCGGTTGGCAACACTAATGAGATACACGCCGGTCAAGGCGATGGAGGCGGTCAACGCCGCCTTCCTGCGAATCCCAAAGGCGCGGATCAAGAAACTTCTGGCCGACCGGGAGAAGTTGTCGGTCAAGCATGGGCTTTCGATGTTCACCCCGAAGGGGAAGGCCCGGATCATCCAGGTGCATCTGAGGCCATGGGTGATCGATTCCGCCCAACACCGTTTCTTTCACCGGACCTGCATGATTCTCCGGGGGGCGTTGACCCGATTGATGCCCCTGTATCTGTCCGACCCGGAGGTGCAGAGGGTTCTCCCGCTGGAGCCGGAGGAACGGGAGTGGATGCTCGCCGCCAACGCTCCACGCCTGCAGCGGCCGCAGTCGGTCGTGGACCGACTGGATACCACGGCCACCTTCACTCCTTCCGATTGGCGGGAAAACTTCTGGTTCCTGGAGCCGAATTCCGTCGGGATCGGCGGAGTCCATTACATTCCCGCCACCTGCGGGCTGACCGCCGAGTGGGTTCTGCCGGCGTTGAAACGGGCCCTGCCCGATCTAAAGATGGAATTTCAGGATGATATCCGGGTCCTGCTGTTAAAACTTTTTGCCCGGCATGCCAAGGGGATCGGCCGGCGCTTGAGGCGGGTCGCGCTCATCGAGGACCAGTCGGTGGATGGAGGGACGGATGAGTTCACCTCGGTCGCCCGGTATTTCCGGCGGTGCGGGTTGGCCGCCGTGACCGCCGACCCGCGGGACGTGGTGATTTGGAAAGGCTCGGTCACCGTCAAGGGAAAGCCGGTGGATCTTCTCTATCGGGATTCGGAGATCACGGAGATTCTGGAGATGGCGGGCAGGCGCAAGCACCGGGTCGCCGGCATCCGGGAGGCCTTCCTCCGCAACCAGGTGATCTCCTCCATCGCCGGAGAATTCGACCATAAATCGGCCTGGGAATTGTTCACCAATCCGGAGTTCAGCCAGCACTTCACCCGCCGGCAGAAACGGCTGTTCCGCAAGCACCTGCTTTGGACCCGCCTCTTGTGGGACCGGAAGACGACCGGCCCGCAGGGGAAATCGGTTGACCTGGTTTCTTTTGTCCGGCGGAACCGGGAGACGCTGGTGCTTAAGCCGAACCGGGAGTATGGAGGGGAAGGGGTGGTCTTTGGCCACCAGGTGACTCAATCGGCCTGGGAACGCCAACTGGCCCGGGCGATGAAGCGGCCCTTCACGCATGTCATCCAGCAGTCGGCTTTAGTGCGGGCTGAACTTTTCCCGGTCGCGGAGAAGAACGGGACGGTGCGGCTGGAGCCGTATTACGCGGTGACCGGTTTCGCCGCTTCCCCCGATGGGATGGCGGTGCTGGGCCGGGCCTCCAAGGAGGCGGTGGTGAATGTCTCCCGAAAAGGGGGCTTGATCGCCATCTGGAAACTAGTCTGATGAAAATGGCTCATCTGCTTCGTTGCGTGCTGCGCTCCCTTGTGCGGCGTACATGTTGACGTACGCCTCCGCGGTCGCTTGCACGCGCCTCGCATCTGAACCATTTTGATCAGACTCGATAATGTGATAAGATAACTGTCTACCCAAGGAGTCTTTATCATGATGTCCGATTCAGTCCAACAGGTCGCGCAGCGGATTCTCCAGGGAGGGAAGATCGCCTTCACTGAAGCGGAACGGTTCATCCAGATGGAGACGTGGCCCGAGGTCCTGGAGCTGGCCGCCCAGGCCACCCGGATCCGGGAACGGTTCACCGGCAGCGACGTCGATCTGTGCGCCCTGGTCAACGCCAAGGCGGGCCAATGCTCGGAGGACTGCAAATTCTGCAGCCAGTCCGCTCACTGGAACAGCGGGATCTCCACCTACCCGTTAATGGATCCGGACCAGATCGTCCAGCGGGCGAAACAGGCGAAGCAATTCGGCGCGAAGCGGTTCTGCATCGTAACGGCTACTCGGGGCCTGGCGGACCGGGATCTGCCGGCGATGTGCGAGGCGGTCCGCCGGGTCAAGGAAGAGGTGGGGATTGTCCCGGAATGTTCCCTCGGGTTTATCACCGACGCTCAGCTTGAGGCGCTCAAGGAAGCGGGGATGACCCGGTACAATCACAACCTGGAAACGGCGGAGAGCCATTTCCCGGAAATCTGCACCGCTCATTCCTATTCCGACCGGCTGAATACCCTCAAGATGCTGAAAGCGCACGGAGTAGAAATCTGCAGCGGCGGGATCCTGGGGTTGGGGGAATCCCGGCGGGAGCGGCTGGAGCTGGCCTTCGCCCTGGCCGAACTGGATGTGGAATGCGCTCCGATCAACGTGCTCAACCCCCGGCCCGGCACCCCGTTGTCCTCAACGACTCCGCCCGAACCGATGGAGGTGATCAAGACGATCGGGGTCTTTCGGTTCATCCTGCCCCGGGCCCGGCTGGAGCTGGGGGGCGGCAGGGAAGTCAACCTCCGGGATTTCCAATCAATGGCGTTCCTCGCCGGGGCCAACTCCCTGATCATCGGCGGGTATCTAACCACCACCGGCCGCCAGCCCTCGCAAGATCTTCGTATGCTCGAGGACCTCGGTTTTACCGTCTAGACGTCTGACCTCTTTTTTGTATAGGAAGCCACGGGTGACGCGGTGACGCCCCGTGCGTGGGAGGATCCACACCGGGCGGAGGGGCCCACGCACGGGGCGAACCGCGGCAGGCCCCGTGGCCCATCGAAATGAACATTTCCCTGGAAGGCAAACGAGTTCTCGTGACCGGTGCTACCGGCGCCGTCGGGGGAGCGATCTTAACCGCCGCTCGGGAGTCGGGCGCCTGGGTGGCCGGTTCCTATTTTCAATCGGAAGCGGAAGCGGACCATCTGCGGGCTCAGGGAGTTTTCATGGTTCAGGCCGATCTGGCCGACCGGTCCCAGACCCGGAAGTGCGTCGCCTCCGTGCTCGAGCAGGGACCGTTGGACGCGCTGGTCTACGCGGCGGGCAACACTCGGGACCGTACGGTTTTGAAACTGACCGATTCCGACTGGGATGAGGTTTTGAAACTCCATCTGGAAGGACTGGTCGCCTGCTCTCAGGCGGTATTGGTCCCCATGCGGGAGCGCCGCGGCGGGAGGATTGTGGCCATCGGGTCTCTCTCCGGTTTGATCGGGCGGCCGGGTCAAGCCAATTACTCCGCCGCCAAGGCCGCGACCATCGCCTTTATGAAAACCATCGCCCGGGAGGTGGGCCGTTTTGGGATCACCGCCAACGTCGTTTGTCCGGGGTTCATTGATTCACGCATGACCCGGTCCGCTCCGCCCGAGGCCTGGGATCGGGCCAAGGCCGACTCCGCGTTGGGGACGATCTCTTCCGTGGACACAGTCGCTTCCTTTACTACCTGGCTCCTTTCCGACCTGGCGCAGGGAGTCACCGGCCAAGTCTTTCAGTTGGACAGCCGCATTGTTTGACGCACTTCAAGAAGAATTAAAAGAGCTCCGGGCCCAGGGGCTTTACCGTTCCTGCCGGCGGGTGGAAGCCATCGAGGGGGCCCGGATCCGGATCGACGGCCGGTGGCTCATCCATCTGGCCTCCAATAATTATCTGGGGTTGAGCCAGCATCCGCGGGTGGTCGCCGCGGCCCAAGAAGCGATCCAGCGGTACGGGGCCGGGACCGGTTCCGCCCGTCTGATCAGCGGGACCTTCTCCATCCATGAAGAGTTGGAGGAGCGGCTGGCCCGGTTCAAGCAGGCGCAGTCTGCCCTTGTTTTTCCCACCGGATACATGGCCAATCTGGGGATCATCCAGGCGCTGGTCGGGCCCGGGGATCTGGTGATCGGCGACCACCTCAACCACGCCAGCTTAGTTGATGCCTCCCGCCTCAGCCGGGCCGCCTTCCGGGTTTATCCGCACCGGGATCTGGATCGGCTGGAATCGGCGTTGAAACATCGGGCCGGGCGGTACCGGCGGGTCCTGATTGTGACGGAAGGGGTTTTCTCGATGGATGGGGACCTGGCCCCTTTGCCGGGGATCGCGGAGCTGACCCGGCGGTATAACGCTTGGCTTCTTATTGACGATGCCCACGCGACCGGAGTTTTCGGGGCCCAGGGGCGGGGAACCCTGGAACATTTCGGGATTCCCCCGGAGGGACAGAGTCCCTTTGAGGGAATTCTCCAGATGGGGACCCTTTCCAAGGCGCTGGGTTCGCAGGGGGGGTATCTGGCCGGCCCCCGGGTGGTGGTCGATTACCTCCGCAACAAGGCCCGCTCCTTTATTTACACCACGGCCCTGGCGCCGGCATCCGCCGCGGCCGCCCTGGAGGCGCTCAATCTCATCGAGGAAGAACCGGTCTTGCGGGCGGGGCTCTGGAACAATGTGAGGGAATGGGTTTCCGCCCTCGATGAGATGGGGTGCGATCTTATCTCCCGGGCCAGCCCGATCGTCCCGATCCGGATCGGCTCCAGTGAGGAAGCCGTCGCCTTGGCCCAGCGCCTCTTTGAGGCGGGGATTTACGCCCCGGCAATTCGTCCCCCGACGGTGCCGGCCGGCTCCGCCCGGATCCGAACCAGCTTGACTGCCCTCCATACCCAGGCCGATTCGAAAAGCGCGATTTTTTCATTTAAAAACTCACTTGAGAGTGAGAAAATAGGCCTCTTTCCGGTAAAGGCATATGATGATTTCCATTGAGACTGCTCCCTCCGAGCTTCGCTCTGAGCATCTTAAGGAAAACCTCACCTTCCTGGATCGTCAGCGGTTGATCCAGCCAAGCGTCAACTCCCAAGTTCATTTCGATTTTCAGGGCTTACGGCAAAGCTATAAGGATGATCCCAAACATCCGGAGTCCCAGTTTATTTCCCGGTTCGGCCGGGTCTGGATCTACGATATGGCCTTATCCATTTTTGTGGACCTGAAGGTGAATCGGTTCCGGCAAGCCGGCTATCAAGTCGGCCGCGTGATGCAGTTGGCGCTTCAAGAGAAAGAGCGGGGATACGATGGGCTATGGCACTTTTCCTACAATACCCAAGGAGACTGTTTTGTCGATCCTCGCGGCCCTACGGGGGCGAACTCCTGGTGTCTGAAGGCCATTTATGCGTATGTCCTGGCGACCGGAGAACTCTCCGCGTTGGCCTGGGCCAACCGGGTGGTGCAGAGCTACCTCTTTGGGCGGCAGGTGATGGATCCCTTGGACGCCCGGTACGGACTGATCCGGGCCGGCTTCCATAACCCGGACGACATCGATCGGATCGATGGGATGGGCTACCACGTTTATGAGGGAGAGCGGAACCGCCCTTACGAATTTTGCGTCCTGGAACATAACGCCAACGTGGTGGGGACCTATCGCCTGGCTTTTCGCGCCACCCAAAAATACGCCCCTTCCCAGACGGCCTTCTTGAGGGAGCTGATTCACCGCCATGAAATTCTCATGCGGGGGATGCGCCGCCTCTTCTGGCAGGGGGATCATTTCGTTTCCGCCGTGGACGGCAAGGGGCATTTCTTTTTGGGAACCGATGGGCAGCCCAGCATCGCCGTGGACAACAATACCTGGGCCCCCCACGTCTTTGTCCCTTACGATCCGGATTTCGCGCTGACCTCCCTGCGGTACTGCCTGAATCGATTCCTGATCCAGACCCCCTCCGCCTTGGTGGAGGGTTTCGATCCCTCGGAAGAGTTCCCCTCGGTGCCTCCCCGTTTGGAGGGGGCTTATTTCTTCACCGCCAGCTTCTCCGATCCCTTTGTCGATGTGCCGTCAAAACATCGCCCCACGATGGAAAAGCTGATCCAATTGGAGGCGACGTACGGGCTGATCTGTTTCATTTGGGATCTGCTTCCTTATCTATCCGATTCTCCGGATCGGCTTCCTCTGCAGAGGCGGGTCCAGGATCTGTACCAAAGCATGATCCATCTCCAGCGGCTCTACGGTTCTTGCGCGGCCCCCTACGCCAGCGCCAACGTTCCCGGTGTTTTCACCACCTTAAACTCCGTCACCACGGCGGCCACCGCCGCGACCACCGCGGCCCTCCTTTTGGACATCTCCGACTCCGATTGGATTGGGGTCTCTCCCCCGGCCGAGTTTGTCGTCGACGGCCGGGCTCCTCTCAAGAGCTGTTGAGCGGCCTCTTTATTACCGGCACCGACACCGAGGTAGGGAAAACCTTCGTCACCAGCGCCCTGGCCTGGGCGTTCAGGCGCCGGGGAATCGATGTCGGGGTGATGAAGCCGGTGGTGACCGGCTGCCGCCGAGGCAAGGGCCTGCTTCTCTCGGAAGACGCGAATCAGCTCCTGCGCGCCTCGGGCGCGGACGATCCGCTCGACCTGGTTTCTCCGTACCGCTTCGAACCTCCGGTCGCTCCCGCCGTTGCCGGAAAAATTTCCTTCGATCGGATCGAGGAAACTTACCGAATCCTGGCTCGGCGTCATGAGATTGTCCTCGTGGAAGGAATCGGAGGCCTTCTGGTTCCGTTGGATGCCAAGAGGACCGTGGCCGATTTGGCCCGGCGGCTTGGGCTTCCTGTCCTGATTGTCGCCCGCGCTTGTCTAGGGACGATCAACCACACCCTCCTTACTTTAGAAACAGCCCGGTCTGCGGGGTTAGAGATCCTCGGGGTTGTTTTAAATCGCCGGAATCAACGGCCCTCGCTCGCCGAGCGGACCAATCCTCAGGTGATCCGGAAGTTAGGGAAGGTGCCGGTGCTTGGAGTCATTCCGGATCTTCGCCGTCCCTCTCCGGGAAAGGGGGCGGGATATTTGAAGACGGCAGCGATCCTGCGTCAGGTTCGGTCTCGTCAAATCCAAGCGGGGCGGCGGGTCAAGCGCCTCTCCCTGCTGGATCGGCGGCGGATCTGGCACCCTTTTACCCAGATGGCGGATTGGAAAAAGGTGGAACCGCTGATCATCGAGTCGGCCCAAGGAGTGTGGCTGACCGATGTCAAGGGCCGACGGTACCTGGATGGAGTTTCCTCTCTCTGGGTCAATCTGCATGGTCACCGCCACCCGGATCTGGACGCCGCCCTGCGGCGGCAGGCGGGCAAGGTCGCCCACTCGACCCTGCTCGGGGCCGCCAATGTTCCTTCGATTGAGTTGGCGGACGCGCTGGTTCGGATCACTCCTCAGGGGCTGACACGCGTTTTCTATTCGGACAGCGGGTCGACCGCGGTGGAGATCGCGCTTAAAATGGCGTTTCAGTACCGGCGGCAGAACGGTTCCCCAGGGTGCTGGCGGTTCGTCCATTTCGTCAACGCCTACCATGGGGACACGATCGGGTCGGTCAGCGTCGGGGGAATCGATCTGTTTCACCGGATCTACGCTCCGCTGCTTTTCAAGGGATTCAAGGTTCCGGCCCCTTATCCGTATCGCGGCGTTTCATCAGAGGATTCGCTCCGGGAATTAAGGAAAACATTGGATTCCCATCGGGAAGAAATCGCCGCGGTGGTGGTGGAGCCGGGTTGCCAAGGGGCGGCCGGCATCATCACCCAGCCGCCGGGTTGGCTGAAAAAGGTGGAACGGGTCTGCCGGGAGAGCGGCGTTTTCCTGATCGCCGATGAGGTGGCGGTCGGGTTCGGGCGGACCGGGACAATGTTCGCCTGCCAGAAAGAGGGAGTCCGGCCCGATTTCTTGTGCGTGGCCAAGGGGTTAAGCGGCGGCTACCTGCCGCTCGCCGCCACCCTGACGACGGAAAAAGTTTACCGGGGATTCCTCGGTTCCACCGGTTCCCTGCGGACCTTTTTCCACGGGCACAGCTACACCGGCAACCCGTTGGCCTGCGCGGTGGCGCTGGAGAATCTTCGGATCTTCCGGCGGGAACGGGTCCTGGAAAGGTTGAAGCCCAAGATCCGGCTTTTCACCGAGGAGTTAGGACCGTTTAAACAGCTTCTTCACGTCGGGGAGGTCCGTCAACGGGGGCTGATCGCCGGGATTGAGCTGGTCCGGGACAAGGTCCGGAGGACCCCTTATCCCTGGGAAGAGAAGATTGGAATCCGGGTCTGCCAATCGCTGCGGGAGAGAGGAATTCTTCTGCGGCCGCTGGGAAACGTGATCGTTCTGATGCCGCCGCTGGCGATTTCCCCCGATGAGCTTCGTTTTCTCTGCCGGGAAACCTTCGCCGCCCTCCGCTCCGTCACCGAGCGGCCGCTGGACAGGATTTAAACGGATGTGGTATGGTGAGCCGATGTGGCTTTGGAAGCGCAAACCGACTGCCGTTGAGTTCCCCTACAAGCGCTATCGGGATGGGACGGCGCCGATCATCCCGGTCCAGGTCTTGGCGGGGAAACGGTGGCGCCGGATCTGGGCCTACGTTGATTCCGGGGCGGCCTACAGCATCCTGACGGTCGCCGAGGCCCGGCGGCTGGGCCTCATGAAGATCAAGGCCCGGCGGATCGCAGTGACAACGAGCGGCGGCCGGACCCAGAAGATCTCACTCCATCGGCTTTGGGTTCGGGTCGGCTCCGACCGGCTCTCCATCACCTTCGGGGTACCTCGCGGTTTTGATGTGGACTTCAACCTCCTTGGAAGAAGAGATCTTTTCCGGCGTTACCAGGTCTGTTTTGACGACGCGCACAGCATCCTCACCTTCACCCCGCACCGTCGAGCCTAAGGGTCGATTCATCCGCCGGCTGTTCGATACGATCTCTCCCCGGTACGACCGGTTTAACCGGGTTTCCAGTCTCGGGCTGGATCAACCCTGGCGCCGGCGGACGATCGCCGGCTTAAAACTTCTGCCGGGAATGCGGGTGCTGGATTTGGCCAGCGGCAGCGGAGATCTGTCGGTGGCTGCCACCAGGGAGCTGCTTCCTTTAGGGCAGGTGGTCGCCTGCGATCTTTCCTATCCCATGCTGCGGTTTGCCCGGAAGAAATTCGATCGGCACCCTTTTGCCGGGTGGCACATCACTCTGGCCCAAGGGAAAGCGGAAGAACTTCCCTTTCGATCGGGCAGCTTCCACGCGGCGGCGATCGGCTTCGCCCTGCGCAACGTGAGCGACCTGGACGCCACTTTCCGGGAATTGTACCGGGTCCTCAAGCCAGGCGGGCGGATCGGCCTGCTGGAGTTCGGCCGGCCGAACTCCCTCTTATTCAAACTGGGGCATCGGATCTGGTTGACGCTGGCGATTCCCTTGATCGGGGTCCTGACCACCGGAAAGCTCTGGCCGTTTCTTTATCTGCGCCGTTCCATCCTGCAGTTTCTGGAGCCGGAGCAGGTTCTCCGGCGGCTCGAGGCGGCCGGTTTCCGCCAGATCAAGGCCGAACCGATGACCGGCGGCACCGCCTATCTCTACCAAGCCGCCCATCCGGTTAATTCAAATTAAAACTTAGATAACACATTGAAAAATCAGCCCCAACGAGGTATACTTGAGCTTATCGATGAGGAAAAATAGATGAAGGCCCCTTTTTATTTCTCCCGATTTGTGGCCATTTTCTTAAGCTTCAGCCTGAGTCTGTCTTCTCCTGCCCTCGCCCTGCGTCCCCAGAACCCTGGTACGGAAGACAATTCCCGCTTGAACCGTCAGATCAGCGGCGCCCTTCTTGCTGGCCAACCCGCCGCTGGGCTGGAGGAAGGGAGGGCCGAGTTGCTCTTTACCCACAAATTTAAGGAGGACACTGGCTCGGGAGCTTCGGAAATGTATGAGCGGTTTAAGGAGGAAACCTTGCAGCCGTTCTTCGATAAAGAACACGACTCATGCAAATTGATGGATGGCCATGAGATTATCCGCTTTCTGCAACCTGGAGTTTGGGATGCCCGTACAAGGTAGACAGCAGGATCTCTGTGGAGATTCCCGACTGAGCCACTCGGATCACCCAGAGAAT
>JACQCH010000046.1 GCA_016201735.1 Candidatus Omnitrophota bacterium | reverse complement strand
CGAGCGTGTGGCTGACTGTCGTCGACGAAGAAGGGGCGGAATTCGTCAGGGCGTCGACCAGTTGTCCCTTGATCTGATCGGATTCCTCAAGACCCGTCTGACGCAGGGCAAAGGCAGGGTAGGGTGACAAAATAAGGCTGAGGGCCAGTGAAAGTGCCAGGAATCGGGTTACCGTTGTACGTCTCATAGGTTAAGTGATGGCTTATTCAATCGGCTCACTTTCTTGAGAAACAAAAACGGCCAGATTGCCGCTCTCCCTTCGGCAACCCGGCCATCCTTAGATTGTTAGGACCCGTTGGCTTTGCGGCTCCACCTTTCGGTAGATGTGCCCTTTCGAGGTTTCTGGATTAAGTATACCTGATACACCGGCTAAAGGAGGGGGAAATTCCCCTGAGAAGGGCACAGAAGGAAAGAGGGAATTGTGATTTGTTCCCTGTTGCGTGCTGTTGTTCGGCAGTGTCTCTTGGTGTTTCCTGTTGCTCCTTGGTGTTTCTTGGAATCCGCTTTTTTCAGTATCAGGACAGTATCAGAAACCGCTCTCCGGCAAGACCCCGTTGTCGTAACCCCTTGCAATGATTAATCGGGGCGGGGAGATTTGAACTCCCGACCTCTTGGTCCCGAATACAGCTACACGGTATTTCGCGTAACCCCCGACAAACACTCACATTCCTAACTGCTTGTCCTGCAAAGGAAAACCCAACACCATCCAACACCAGCTAGACAACGACAGACACCATCAAACATAGAGAAGTGGCTGCCATAATGGCGACCAAAGAAACCGGCCATTCAAAATAGTTGGCCGGACAGATTTAAACTGCTGACCCCTGCAACCCCCATCGTGGCGCACTCCCAAGCTACGTACGCCCCGCTGCCGAATCTGACGATGTCACTCTCATTCCGTTTCTAACTGGAGGGTTACGTGGTGAATCCCAAATCGCTTTCCGAGAAACGCGTTGAGTCTCGACAGCAGCTCTTGGCTTTGGTCAAAACCTTGGACAACAACGTGGCCGCTCATCGCTTCTATCCCGGACGTGATGGTCCATACGTGGATGTCGTGAACCCGTTGGACACCCGGAATTTCCTGCATTGCACGCATGAGTTCGGCCACATCAATATGAACTGGCACTCCTTCCAACAGGATATTGACGGACTGGCTGATCAGCGTCCATGAGCTAAAAAGAATGCTGGCACAGATAATCAGGCTAGCGATGGGATCTGCAAAATTCCATCCCGTAAGCCAGATCACCACCGCAGCTCCGATGACGCTGACCGAGCTCGCCGTATCTGCTAAAACATGCAGATAGGCGCTCTGGAAATTCAGCCCCGATCCTCGCGAAGATTTGAGAATCCGTGAACAAGCCAGGTTCGCTACCAGACCAACCACTGATGTCGTGAACATCATAGGCGCTCGGACATCCAGCGGATTTCCGATGCGCTGGATGGCGCCATAGACGATGGCGATGACGGCCAGCCATAAGGCCAGCCCATTGAGAAACGCCGCGAGAATCTCCGTGCGGTAAAATCCAAAGGTCTTTGTTCGAGTCGCCGGCCGAGCGGCAAACCAGGTAGCGGCCAGGGCAATCGCGAGCGCTGCTGCGTCGCTGACCATGTGGGCGGCATCGGCCAGCAACGCCAAGCTGTGCGACAGAAGGCCGATTATGGCCTCCAGCGTCATGAACCCAACGGTGATCGCTATCGCCCAAGCCAACGGCCGAAGGTCCCTCGGAACGGACAACTCGTGTGGATGCCTAGACATCAGATTTGACCATTACCCTATTCAAAATGGTCGGGGTGCTGGGATTTGAACCCAGGACCTCCACGTCCCGAACGTGGCGCTCTAGCCAAGCTGAGCCACACCCCGGAAAAGTTCGACCAATTCCAAATCGGTACATCCACCAACGAAGGTCACACAAAATAATCCCATCCTACATTGAGAGGTACAAGTTGGTCGAACTTTTCCTGAGGGGAAAACCATTGCTTGGTTTTCCCCTCAGTTCTCCCTAATCCAGCAAAAACTATCGGTCTCGTTGGGGGAAACTTCACGTTTCCCCCAACATGCCCCCTTCCCCAAGAGGAAGCATCACGGTTTCGCACCTAAATTCGTGAGCGCCTGCTCCATGGCGGCGCGGGCGGGAGGATCCGGCTCGCGGCGCAGGGCCGCCTTGAGCGGCTCAATCGCCCGGGGATCTTTCAAACCCCCTAGAACCTGAGCGGCCTGTTCCCGCGTCCAGGGCTTCAATGCCCGCAGACGGCGGATGAGGGTTGGAATGACCCGGCTGTCCCCGAAGGAGATCAGCGCGGTCGTCGCTACCCGCCGGACCTGCGGGTCCCAATCGGTGAAGGTCCGAACCAGCGCCGGCCCGGAGGCCGGGTCTCTGAGTTGGCTCAAAGATTTGACGGCCCGGCGGCGGGTCTGGACATCGTGATGAAACAAGACCTTTGTCAAGGCAGGGACCGCGGCCCGGTCCCCGATCAAGCCCAGCGCCTCCGCCGCCGCCCGTCGGGCCGAGGTGTCCCGATCCCTCAGGGATCTGATCAACGGCCGCACCGCCTGCGGGTCAGGGATTCCCTTTAATGCTTCGGCGGCTCCGGCCCGGACCAACGGATTCCGATCCTTGAGCGCCTCGATCAGGGCCGGAACCGCCCGGTGGTCGCCCAACGCCTCCAGCTCTACCGCCGCCTGCCAGCGGACCTGGCGGCTCGGATCACGCCGGAGCGCCTCCAGCAGAAGCTCCAAGGCCTGTTCCCCTTGAACCGCCCGCCACGCCTGAAGCGCCACGGCCCGAACCATCGGTGCCGGATCTTTCATTGCCTCTAAAATGAGCGGCCCGGTCTTGGGATCCCGCTCGCGGGCCAAAGCGGCGCAGGAGGCCCGCCGTTTTTTGGGATCGGGATTCTTTAAATCTTCCAGGGCCTGCTGGAAATGTTCTTTTTCCTCAAGCTGGAGTTTCTCCTGGGAAGGAAGCGGGTCCAGGCGGTATTGGAAAAGATGTTTGTCCTCGAGATGAATCGGCAGAAGGATCTCGGTGATGAAATCGATCGGGATCCATTCGTAAATGGGGGCCATCACCCTTTCCCGGGCGATCAGTTCCCGGAAACCGGTTTTCTCCAGGCGGAACAGATACCGTCCGTGGGTGATGAACTCGTAGGTGACCGGGGTCCGGCCCATCGGATGCTCGTTGATCCAGACGGAAGCACCGGGAGGATCCGATTCCACCACGATCGTCCGCTTGACGCAGCCGGATGAAAATAACAGAAAAAGAAAAATGGCTGTTATTTCTCTCATCTTCTCCCCCACAACCCCCGTCCCGCTTCTCTCGCCTCCGCCTGCAGTTTCCGGAACAGCTCGGCATGTTTCACGTTGGGTGGGATCGTCATAAGCCGGGCGTAGCCCTGGCGGACCAGCTCGGCGTTGACGAAGGTCCCATCGGGAAGATAGACGTAGGCCAGCAGCCGGTTGTACTTGTCGTACCGCTCCACGTCGAATTCCAGGCGGACTGACTTTCCCTCGACCAGATTCCGGTTAAATTCCATCGCCTCCCGGCCATAGAACTGCACCGGTTTCCTGGGGTGGTGGAGCTCCGGGGTATCGACGCCGATGTAGCGGACCCGTTCTCCCATCGAGAGAAGGACCGTGTCTCCATCCACCGCCCGCTGGACGAACACCTCCCGCGGGCCGGCCGCCGGGCCAGCCGAGGAAGTAAAGATGAAACCGCGGGCCGCCAGCAGAGCCAGCCCCGTCACCGCCACGGCCAGATTCCGGACGGTTCGAGGCGACAACGGCGATCGGCGGCTCATGATTTGTTCCTCATGGCTGTTATTGTATCAGAGGGATGCGCCGCAGGTACTTGGCGATCAGATCCAGTTCAACGTTCACGTATTCCCCAACCGACTTCTCGCCCAGGGTCGTGGCCTTCGCGGTATGCGGGATCAAGTGAACCTTGATCCGCCCTTCTCGAATCTTTGGATCCAGTGTGAGACTCACCCCGTCCAGGCCGATCGGCCCTTTCGGGACCAGGCAGGAGCGCAGAGAGGCCGGGATTTTGATTTCCAATGTCCAGCTGTTTCCTCTTCTGGACTTGGCGATAACGATCCCCTGCCCGTCGACGTGTCCCAGCATCAGGTGGCCTCCGAGCCGGTCTCCCACCTTCATGGCCCGCTCCAGATTCACCCGGTCCCCGGACCGGAGCTTCCCTAACGTGGAAACCCGGACCGTCTCCGGAAGGAGCCGGAAGGTGATTCCCCGCCGGGTCTGACCGTCGATGGTCAGGCAGACCCCGTTGACCGAGACCGATTCTCCCTTGGAGAGTCCCTTCAAGGAATGGGCCGGGTGGATGACCAGCCTGTTGGAACTGCGCCCGGTCACCGTTCCTGATGTCTCAACGATTCCAGTGAACATATCCTTGGAGAAGCAGGTCGGGACCGAGGTGTTGAACGGAAAGATCTTTTAGCCGGACCGCCTGGTTCAATGAAGAAACCCCCATTCCCTCGACGGCGGTCGGGGCCTGGCGCCCGCCAACGACGAGAGGAGCCACGATCCAGCAGACCCGATCCACCGCCCGAGCCGCGAAGGCGGAAGCGATCGTCTCACCGCCTCCCTCAATCAACAGATGGGAAATCTCCCGACGGGCCAATTGTCGAAGCAGGGCCTGCAGATCAACGCGGCCGTCCCGGGCCGGGAGGCGCAGGATCTCAGCTCCTGCCTGGCGAAGTTTTTTCTCTTTCTGGTAGGAGGCGCCCCGGGCGGCGGCGATAAGAACCGGCGAGCAAGAAGAGAAAAGCCGGGCGTTGGCCAGCGTCCGCAGATGGGAATCCAGAACCACACGGATTGGATTGTTTCCTTTCGCCGAGTGAACCGTCAATAAGGGGTCATCCTTTAACACCGTCTCGACTCCGATGAGGACCGCGTCCACTTGGGCCCGCAGCCGGTGGACCCATGCCCGCGCTTCCAGGCCGGAGATCCACCGGCTCTCACCGGTCCGGGTGGCGATTTTTCCGTCGAGGGACTGCGCCACTTTCACCGTGACAAAGGGACGCCTCTTGCGTATCCAGGTGATGAACACCTCGTTCAGCCGCTTCGCCTCCTCCCCGAGGATCCCGACCTTGGTCCGGATCCCATGCCCCCTCAACCACCTTAACCCACGGCCGTTGGTTTTCGGATTGGGATCGATCATCGCCGCCACGACCCGGCGAATCCCGGCGGCGGCGATCGCCTCGGCACACGGGGGAGTCCGGCCGGTATGGGCGCACGGTTCCAACGAAACGTACAAGGTGGCCCCGACCGCTGAGGCCCCGGCCTGGCGCAAGGCGAGAATCTCTGCGTGCGGTTTTCCGGCCGCGCGATGAAACCCGGAACCGACGATCCGGCCGGAGCGGACCACCACCGCGCCGACCATCGGGTTGGGCCGGGTCGTCAACCGCCCCCGGGCCGCCAGCCGCAGGGCCATGCGCATCCACTGCTCGTCTTGTGATAAATCGGTCATGGTGAGCTCGTCGAACCATGACCGTTCGTCCTTCGACAGGCTCAGGACGAACGGCTCTGTTTCGCCTCCTTAAGGCGTTCAACGGCGCTGTAAGGAATCGACACCGTTCCAATGAGCGGCCCCTTGGAGCGCCGGAAGCCGTGGCAGTCGGATCCGCCGGTGATCAGAAGCTGATGTCTCTTGGCAATCTCTCGATACCGTTTTGCCACCGCCTCTCCCTGGTCCGAATGATAAACCTCGATCCCTTGAATCCCGCCCGCCGCCAGCTCCGGAATCCAGTCGTCCTCGACGATCCGGTACGGATGGGCCAGCACCGCCACCCCGCCGGCGGCCTGAATCACTTGGACCGCCTGGGGAACCGTCACCGTGGCTCCCTTCACAAAACAGGGTCCGTCATCCCCGATGTAACGGTCGAACGCTTCCTGGAACGACGAGACGGCTTTCCTCTTGACCAGGACCTCGGCCAGATGCGGGCGGCCCACCGCCCCCGGGCCGGCCACCGACCGGATCTCCTGTAACTCAAGCGACGCGACTCCCTGGACCCGCAGCCGGTCGATCATCGCCTGAATCCGCTCAAGGCGGTACGCCTGCATCCGGTCGAGGAAACCGACAAAGGCCGGTTCCTTCCAGTCCAGAAAATATCCCAGGATATGCAGTTCCCGGTCCTTGAAGGCCGCCGTCAATTCGACCCCGGGGATCACCTCTAACTCCTCACCCCCGGTGACCTTCGCCTCGGGAATCCCGGCGACGGTGTCATGATCGGTGATCGCGATCGCTGAGAGACCGAGCCCCTTCGCCCGGCGGACTACCTCCTCCGGGGAGAAGGTCCCATCGGAGTAATGGGTATGCAGATGCAGGTCAGCCCGTCCTTCGACAGAGCCTGCCCTGAGCTTGCCGAAGGGTTCAGGAGGAACGGGAGATTTTTGCTTCATCTGACTTATGAACGGAATCCAACACCCCGTTGACAAACTTTCCGGAGTCCGGGGTCCCGAATCGCTTGGCCAGTTCCACCGCCTCGTTGATCACCACCTTCGGCGGCGTCTCGTCGCTGAAAAGAAGCTCGAAGGAGCCCAGCCGGAGGATATTCCGGTCCACCATCGCCATCCGGGTCAGCGCCCAGTTGGTGGCGTATTTGGTGAGCAGCTCGTCGATCTGCGGCAGGTGGGCCCGGGTCCCCTCCACAAGCCGGGTGACAAACGGCTTGGAGTCCGCGGCAACCCGGTGATTCCGGAAAAAGATCTCCAACCCCTCCTGAGGAGAATCCTTCGTGACGTCCAACTGGTACAAAACCTTGAACGCCGACTCCCGGGCCTGTGAGCGCTTACCCCGCATGGCCTAATACCGGCCACAGGTGGGCCATCTCCCAAGCGGCCTCCGCCGCCTCCCCTCCCCGATTCAATCCCCGGAGGCCAGCCCGTTCCACGGCATGCTTCCAGCGTTTGGCCGTGATGACGCCGCAGGCGACAGGGACTCCGGTTAAGAGCCCTGCCGTCGTCAATCCCTGGAAGACGGCGTTCGACAGAAATTCAAACTGGGGAGTCTCTCCGGCGAGGATGCATCCGACCGCTACGATGGCCCGATAGCGGCGGCTCCGGGCCATCTTCAAAGCCGCCACTGGCAGCTCAAAGGCCCCCGGCACCCAGATCAAATCGACGGCGGCCCGTTTGACCCCGTGCCTTTGAAAGGCCTTCATCGCCCCGGCGACCAGCGATTTCGTGATCGGGTCGTTGAAGCGACCGGCGACGATCCCGAACCGGGGACGGCTTTTGTGAGGAGAGCGCATTACTGCGTATCGAGCAGTTCGAGCAGGATGTGGCCGAGCTTTTCCCGCTTGGCCTTCAGATACTTCGCGTTGGCGGGAGTCGGCGGAATTTCCAGAGGCACCCGCTCGATGATGGAGAGCCCGAACCCGTCCAATCCGACCAGCTTCCGGGGATTGTTGGTCATCAGCCGCACCTGGGTCAGCCCCAGGTCGGCCAGAATCTGAGCGCCGATCCCGTAATCCCGCAGATCCGGGTCGAAACCTAGCGCACGGTTGGCTTCCACCGTATCCAGCCCCTGATCCTGCAGGGAGTAGGCCTTGATCTTGTTCACCAGGCCGATCCCTCTTCCCTCCTGGCGAAGATACAGAATCACCCCGCGCCCCTCCTCTCCGACCAGCTTCAAGGCCGACTCCAACTGCGGCCCGCAGTCACAGCGCCAGGAGCCGAACACATCTCCGGTCAAACATTGGGAGTGGACCCGCACCAGAACCGGCGGCTGGCGGATGTCCCCCAGCACCAGCGCCATGTGGGCCTGCCCATCGAGAGCCGACTCGTAGACCATCAACTGGAATTCCCCGTGCGGGGTGGGAAGGAGCGTCTCCGCCACCCGGCGGATGATCTTTTCCTTCGAGAGGCGGTACTTGATCAGATCCGCGATGGAACAGATCTTCAGGCCGTGCTCCTTGGCGAACTCGATCAGTTCCGGAACACGAGCCATCGAGCCGTCCGGGTTCATGATCTCGCAGATGACGCCGGCCGGAGCCAGCCCAGAGAGCTTCATGAGATCAATGGTCGCCTCGGTATGCCCGGCCCGAACCAGGACGCCGCCGTTTCGGGCCCGCAGGGGGAATACATGCCCCGGCCGGACCAGATCCGACGGCTTCGCGTCGGGGTCGATCAGTTTCCGGATCGTCGCGGCCCGGTCATGCGCGGAGATTCCGGTCGTGATTCCTTCCTTGGCATCCACGGAAACCATCCAGGCGGTTCCGAACGGCGACTGGCTTTCCAGCACCATCGGCTTCAACTCCAGGATCTCCAGCCGCCCTGGCTCCATCGGGACGCAGATCAGGCCCCGGCCGTGGCTGCACATGAAGTTGATCGCCTCCGGTGTCGCGAACCCGGCGGCAATGACCAGATCCCCCTCGTTCTCCCGGTCCTCGTCGTCCACGACGATGACCAGCCGGCCGATCTTTAAATCCTCGATGATTTCCGGAATGGTGTTAAACATACAGCGTCTCCAATTTGGCCTGAAGGGATTGAAGGGTCGCCTGCTCGTCGGAGGCGAAGGAAGCGGCCCCTTTATCCCGGAGTGTATCGCAGATCGCCCGGAGGGAGGTCCCCTTCGGCTTCAACACCAGCTCACTCACCTCTTTCAAGATCCGGTCCGGTGTGAGCTCGGCAATTCCATTGGCCTTCCGCTCTTGGGCCGTCATCAGGAGCACCCGATCCCACTCGCCGACCGGCTTGACATCGGTCGGGATCGCCGGCAGGGGCTCCCGCATCAGATCCCGTTTCCTTAAAGCATCTGTCTGCGCGTCGGAGAGCCCCGCCACGAACCGGCTGAAAGATTCCAGTGTCGGCTCCGGCATCGTATTGGCGGACCAGGAACCGAGGAACGGCAGCACGTAAAGGAGGGGGCTGTACGGCTGGTCCGATTTCACCCCGCTGGATGCAATCAGAAGCCGCTGCGGGCGGGCCCCCAATCCTTTCAACGTAGAGAAGAGAGTCCTCAGCCGGTCGATCGTCCCCAGCATCTGTTTTCCTTCTTGATCCTGGTACAACCCCTCTGGATCCTGGAAGGGGGCCCCAAGGAAAATCGTCTCAAACATCCGGAACACCTTCTTCGCTTGGGCAACCCCTACCTTGCCTTTCAACAACTTGAGACGTTCACCCTGAGCTTGTCGAAGGGTCTCATCAATCATCAGGTCCACGACCCGATCCACCCGGCTGACAAACAGGGAATTCACCGACGTGATCTTCCCCAGATCGTTCCGATCCCGCCGGGCGTTGAGCCCCAGCAGATACCCCTCCACCGTTTGGAGATAATGCCGATCCGAGAAAACCAGCGTGATGTTGGGATTGACCAGCGGTTCAGCCGCCGCCATCACCTTCTGGATCGCCTGCGGGCCGACCGGCACGTTCGGAATTTTGGTGAAAGCCCCCAGCCCCTGCGTCAATTTGGCGATCCGCTGGACATCCTTAACCAGCGGATCCAGCTCGGCAAGAAAAGCGGAGGCCTCTTGGGAAACGCGGCCGTCCCACGGCCAGCGGCCGTGCACCCATTCAAACGCCTTGGCCGCTTGGGTCGCCGCCTCGTTGTACAAGGTCCAGTAAATTTCCGATGTGGAGCCCCCTCCCGCTTTCAGAGCCCGGAGCCGATCGTCCAGAACGCCGGCCTCGGTGAGCTGCCGGAAGAGGGTCTGGTTGGTGGTCATCCCGACGGCCCCCCAGATCTCGATGATCTCGACCAAGCGGGTCAGCCACTCCTTCCCCTCCTTCAGGACCGGGAATCCATCCAGGGAAAAGCTGTTCCCCTGCGCGGCCGGGTCGTACAGCCGCAGGAGCGAGCTCTTCGGCAGATTCTGTAAATTGGGTTTGGCAACCAGATTTGTCGTCGCAGACATTAGTGTTGCCAACCGCGAGTGCTCAGCTCGTTGGCTGAGGCGATTTTGGAGCGAGACAAGGAGCGAGGAGCGGAGTGTACCCGCAGCGGTACATGAGCAACGAGCGACGCAGTCACAGCCCAAAAGCGACCAGCCCCTTCGGGGAAGCCCAGGCTTGGTCCATTTCTTCGTTGCTCCTCCTCGACGTGTTCCAGAGAACACGCCTTCGTCGTCGCGCCTTGAACTGGCCTCAATCCTGGGCTTCCAACGAGCTGAGCACTCGCAGTTGGCAACACCATGCCGTATTTTACCACGAAAACTCAGGCGAAACGGTGGGACCTACGAGGAGGAGCCGTTGGCGGCGGCCGGGACCAGGTGGTGGGCGCCGTTGCCGTTCCCGCTGCCGTTGGCGGATTCTTTCAGTTTGACGGAGACGATCTTGGAAACTCCGGACTCCGCCATGGTGATCCCGTACATCACGTCGGCCATGGTGATCGTCTTCTTGTTGTGGGTGATGATGATGAACTGCGAGTCCTTGAGGAATTCCTTTAACGCGTTGGTGAACCGTCCGATGTTCGTTTCATCCAGCGCCGCGTCGATCTCATCCATTAGGCAGAAGGGGCTCGGCTTCACCCGGAAGATCGCGAACAAGAGAGCGATCGAGGTCAGCGTCTTCTCCCCTCCGGACAAGAGGGAAATCGCCTGGACCGGTTTGCCCGGCGGGCGGGCAATGATCTCAATGCCGCTTTCCAACAGGTCCTCCTCGTCGAGGAGAACCAGCCGGGCCTCCCCTCCGCCGAACAGCTGCTTGAAAGTGACATGGAACTCCTTCTGGATCGCCTCGAAGGTTTCCCTGAACATCGCCCGGGTGGTCCGGTTGATCTTGGTGATCGCCTCATGGAGATTCTCTTTGGCCTTCAACAGGTCGTTCTGCTGGCTCACCATCTGCTCATAGCGAGTCTGCAGCTCCCGTTCCTCGTCGATCGAGCCCAAATTGACCGGCCCCATCCGCTGGAGTTTCTGGGACAGCTCCTGGATCTTCTCCTGAAGACCGGCGAGTTCCTCCTCCGCGGCCGGGGCCTGCTGATCCGGGGGGAGTTCCTCCAGGTTCACCTGGTACACCTGGTTCAAGCGGCTGTGGATCTGCTCACTCTGGAAATTCACCTGCGCCTGCTCCATCTGGTGCTGGTGCAGTTGAGACTGGAGCTGTTCCACCTGGCGGCTCAACACCAGCCAGTTCCGCTCCTGAGCCCGCGCCGCTGAAAGAGTCTTGGCCTTCCGCTCATCGGCCACCGCAACCTTCCCTTTCGCGCCGATCTCCTCCTGGGCCGACGCCTCAAGGCCCGCTTCCAATGCCATCTGAACGGCCTCGCACTGCTTCTTCGATTCCTCCAGCCGGGCCAATTCGGAGCGGCTGGCCTCAAGCTGGGCGAGGGAACCTTCCAAGGTCTGCTCCAATAATCTCAGAGAGGACCGCCGGCTCTCCATCACCTGATCAAAGGAAGCCATCTCCGCCTTCAGCCGGGCCTGGACCACGGAAATTTCTTCCCGCTCCCTCACGGCCTGGGCGATCTGCTCCTGGGCCTGACCGATTCGGCCTTCCAGCTGGGCCAATCCCTGATCTTTCACCGCCAGCTCTTTTTCCATCCGCCCTGCTTCGCCTCGGATTTGTTCCAGCTCGGCGTTCGCCTGCTCGTATTCGGTCCGGAGAAGTTCCTGTTCCAGTTCCAGCTTCGACAAAGAGGCCCTCGCCGAGGAGAGGGTCGCCTGGATTCCTTGGAGTTGATGGGACCGCTCCTGAAGAGTCTCCTCGAGCGATCCGATGACCTGCCGCTGGACCTGATATTCCTGCTCGGCGCGGCCGAGCTGCCCTCTGGCCTCATCGAGCTGGGTTTCCAGATGGGCCGTCGCTACTTCAAGCGACTGGAGGCGGCTTGCGCGGCCGACCACCAATCCCTCCGGCGAGACAGATCCCAAAAGGGCGCTGACGGGGCTGTAAAGTTCCCCGGCCGGCGTGACGAAGCGGCTCAAAGAATTAAAAATGGGCTGACCCCTTTTATCCAGAAACGTCTCGGCGGCGGCCCGGTCCGGAACCAGCCAGGTGTCCGAAAGCAGCATCCTCAAGAGGGGCTCCAGATGGGGAGTGATTCCAATCCGATCGATCAGGGCAACCGCACTGTTCCCCAAATCGTTCCTCTCTCCAGCCGGCTGTCCGGGAACCCGGTCCCGGATTAAGAAGAGGACCCGGCCGGACTTGGACTGTTCCAGATATTGGCGGCATCGTTCAGCGACCGGGGCCGATTCGACGACCACCCCCTGCGCGAACGACCCCAACGCCGCGTCCACCGCGGCCGTCTCTTCCTCTTTCACCCGGATCAATTCGGCGAGAACACCGCTGACCCCCTCTTTGGAAAGCCGGCCCTGGTCGAAAGCCGCCAGGAGCTCTCTGACGCCGCTGGAATATCCTTCATGGCTTTCCAACAGGCCTTTGAGCAGTTCCAGTTGAGAGTTGAGTTTTGTCGACTCTTGTTCGAGCCCGGCGACCTTTTGCTTAATCTGGACAAGTGTCTTTTCAGTCCCGGTGAGTTGGTCCCGGCGCTGAGCCCGTTCCTGAACAAGCTGATCCACCCCCTCTTTCGCCTGGGCGAAGGCCTGCTCCAATTCTTGGACCTGGCTCGACCCCTCCGTCCGCTCCCCGGAAACCTTGGACCCCTCTATTTGCAGGCGGCTGTGACGGGCCTCCATCCGGGTTGCTTCCTGATGAATTCTGTTCAACTCATTCTTCACCCGGACCTGCGAGGCCGTCTCCTCGAGCAGCCGGTCCTGGGCATCGGCAATCCAGATCTCGGCCTGCCCGATCCGGTTGGCGCACTCCTCCAACTGCTTCTGGATCCGGAGCAGGTGATCTTCTTTTCCCGACCGCTGGGCCTGCGCCTGAGCCAGGACAGCCGACAATTCCTGCTGATTTGTTTTAAGCTGGCGGATCTGCTCTTCGGCCGCGTCCATTTCCTGAATCAGTTGTTCGCGGCGGGTCCGGCTCTCCGTGATCCGCTCAGCGGCAACCTCCAGCCGGTGCCGGATTGTCTCCTGCCGGTGCGTCACGCCCAGATACGATTCCCGCGCCTGAGCCAGATCCTGATCGGCCTGCGCGACCGCCTGCCGCTCCTCTCCAAGCCGGCTCTCTTGGCCGGCCAGCTCCTGTTCGATTCCGGCCAACCGATCCTGGATTCCTTTGAGCGCCTCTTCCTTCGCCTCCAACTGTTTGGTAAGTTCCGTTTGGGCAGACAAGGCCACCCGCACTTCCATCTTCTTGAGCTGTTCGAACTGTTCCTGGTAGGCCTTGGCCCGCCGGACCGCCCGTTCGAGCGACTGGATCTGCCGTTTAATCTCGGCGACCACGTCGCTGACCCGGGCTAGGTTCGACTCCGTCTCGTCCAGCTTCCGGAGGGCCTCCCGCTTCTGGCTCTTGAACTTGGTGATCCCGGCGGCTTCCTCGAAGATGGCCCGGCGGTCCTCGGGGCGGGCGCTGATGATTTGTTCGATCCGGCCCTGCTCAAAGAGGGAGTAAGCGCTCGTGCCGACGCCGGTCCCCATGAGAAGTTGCTGGATATCTTTCAGGCGGACGGTGGTCCCGTTTAAGAGGTACTCGCTTTCGCCGGAGCGGTAAAGCCGGCGGGCTATGGTGACATCGGTATACTCGATGGGAAGGGTCTTGTCGGCGTTATCGAGGGTCAAGGAAACTTCCGCGTAGTTGATCGGGTCCCGGCTCTCGGACCCGTTGAAGATCAGGTCCTCCATTCGGCCGCCGCGCAGTTCCCGGGCAGACTGCTCCCCCAGCACCCATTTGATGGAATCGGCAAGGTTGGACTTCCCCCCGCCGTTTGGACCGACGATAGCGGTCACGCCCGGCTCGAAGAGAAGCTCGGTAGGTTCTGCGAACGATTTGAATCCGAGAAGTTCTAGTTTTTTAAACCGCAATTCTTAAGTTGTCCTTCTCGGGGAGTGGCACTACTGTAGCAAAAGATTCAGCGGCTTGTCAAGTGGGCTTACACGCCTAACTGGGCGAGCCGCTCCAGCTGCTCCGCCAGGCGGTTCAGATTGATTCCGTAGAATTCGTTGACGTTTGATTGGGAAAGATCCAACTTTGTCCCAGCCAAAGCGTGGAGGATTTGTGCCAATATTCTGGGAAGGGAATCTAATGAATGCGGAACAAGGGCGATATCCACTCCCCTTTGTCGAAGCATGGCCTCCATCTCTTCTGCCTCTTTAGGCGTCGCTATATATTCCAGCCGTTCCAGCTTATCCGCTGCGTAGTAACTTTTAGCCTTGGGTAAAGCCATCATGGTCTTTAGAGCAACCGCCGCATCCCTGACATTCTTCGAAGTCAAGAGAACGCTGGGTCGAGCCGCGTACTGGTCGGCTTCATCCCCTGTCAGAACGAGCAGAGGGGTCATCGAGGAAACCTGCCCCTTCAATCGATCCAGAAAATCAACGACCGCCGCCCCATGGGACTCCACTTCTGCGGGACCTAATCCCAGAACGACTTTCCCAAACACCCCCTCTTCTTTAAGGATCGCGGCGATGGTTCCCATATCCCTCCCGACAGCGGCCTCCAGTTCCGCCCGTTCCTCCAGCCCGGCGGCGGGAGGCGGCTCCACCTGGGACCATCGCCTACGGATCCTGGCGTCCAAAACGATCCCCAGGCCAAGCCAGTGGCGGAGAAAATGGCTCCAGGTCGAACCCTTTAAAGGAAGGATCCGATCGACATAAGCCGCCCCGACGGCCGGCCAGATCTGGCCCAATTGATTCTCAACCGCGTCCCGGATTTCCCGGAAGAGGGCGATCCCTTCCTGTATGTCGGGGTCCTGGCTTTCGCTCAAATGCTGAAGAAATCTCTCGATCCTCCTTGGGGGAATCGCGCCCCCCGGCTCCAGGAGCCGCGTCCAAACTTCTTCAATGGAACCGGTCTTTTGATATTTCGAGAGGGGGATGAGAATCTGGGTTGTCATTTCTTGCACCAGGATTTCATCCTTCTTGATCGCCTCATGCGTCCTCTCAAAGACCTCCAGATTTTCCGAGATGAGATTGTGAACCAGTTCATGGCGTAATGCCCCTATTAACTCCCGCCGGTAGGAGTCGGAAAGCAGTTCTTTCTTTGTCTTCGCCCGATGGATAAGGATGAGGTTCCGGGGCTGGCCGAACAGCCGGTTCACGAAGGCGGCAAATTCCTCGGGCGGCGTCCGGTCCAACAGACGGACCGTTTCGTATAGAAGAGGATTCCCCTCCGGCGCGGGCCAAGGGCTCTTCATATAGCTCAGTCTCTCCCTCGCGTTCACAGCGTTCTGGACTGAAAAGGGAGTTTCAAACAACCCCTGCCGCGTATTGAGAGCCGCGGCACTGGCATAGGCTAAGCCTATTGCGGAAAAATAAACTTGATCGAGCGCGGCACCCACCATCTGAGCAGGCACCATGTAGACCCGGTGTTCCTCGGAAAGGGTGAAGAATTGCTCCAAGGTCCTTTCCTCCATCCCGGCGGCGGGGACAACGGCGGGCTTATTGCCGGCTGACAGGGCAGCTTCCAGGCCGGCCTGAGCAGGGGTCCCTTTCTCCGGCTCCCGTTGGCGCAGAGCGAGGGCAGGATCAGGCAGGCCAAGAGTGGCCGCTAGCAAAAGGGCTAAGATTCGTGGCGGAACTTGAGGTCTTTTCATCGGTTATGGCTTCGGATATTACAAGTTTACCTGATGCCGGAGCTTATCTGCAGGAAAATAACTAACTTTATCTAAACTAACTGATTTGGCGGCGGAAAATCTCACATGCCGAGGATGTTGTAGCCGCAGTCGACGTGCAGAATCTCACCGGTGATTCCGGAGGAGAGAGGAGAAAGCAGGAAGACCGCCGCGTTGCCCACTTCGGCGATCTCCACGTTGCGGCGAAGAGGGGCGCGGGACTCCACGATCTTCATCATGTCGGTGAAGCCGGAGATCCCCCGGGCCGCCAGGGTCTGCACCGGGCCGGAGGAGAGACCGTTGACCCGGATCTTTTTGGGCCCCAGGTCAAACGCTAGGTACCGGACCGAGGCCTCCAGCGCCGCCTTGGCAACCCCCATCACATTGTAGCGGGGGATCACCTTCTCCGCCCCGTAGTAGGTGAGGGCCACGATGCTGCCCCCCTCGGTCATCAGCGGAACGGCCCGCTGAGCGAGCGCCGTCAAACTGTAGCTGGAGATGTCCAGGGCCAGCCGATAACCTTCCCGTGAGGTGGGGACGAACTCCCCCTCCAACTCCTCCCGTTTGGCGAAGGCGATCGCGTGGACAAAGAAATCGAGCCGGCCAAAGGATTCCTTCAGCCCGCCGAAGACGGAATCCAACTGGGAGTCGCTGGAGACGTCGCATTCAAAAAGAGGGAGCGTCCCCTCTCCCAAAGAGTTGGCCAACTCCGCCACCGATTCCTTCAGCCGTTCCCCCTGATAGGTGAAGGCAAGCTGGGCCCCCTCCCGATGGGCCGCTTGGGCGATCGCCCAGGCGATGGACCGCTTGTTCGCGACACCGGTGATCAGACCTTTCTTCCCCTGAAGCAACATGGTTAGCCCTGGAACCTCCTTACAATGAGGGTCACGTTGTGCCCGCCGAATCCCAACGAGTTGCTTAACGCCACGTCCAATTTCGCCTTGCGGGCCTGATTGGGAACGTAGTCCAGATCGCATTCCGGATCCGGAGTGCGGTAATTGATCGTCGGCGGAATGATCTGATCCTTCATCGCCAGACAGCAAGCGACAAACTCGATCGCCCCGGCGGCCCCGAGCAGATGGCCGGTCATCGATTTGGTGGAACTGATCGGAACCTTCCTGGCATATTCGCCGAAGGCCTGCTTGATCGCTTTGGTCTCGATCTTGTCGTTGAGCGGTGTCGAGGTCCCATGCGCATTGATGTAGGAAATCTGCTCCGGCTTTAACCCCGCCCCCTCCAGCGCCATCTTCATGCAGGCAGTCGCTCCAACCCCTTCCGGGTCGGGAGCCGTCATATGGTACGCATCGCCGGTCATCCCATAACCGATGATCTCTCCGTAAATGGTCGCTCCTCGGCGGCGGGCATGCTCCAGATCCTCCAGCACCACCATCGCCGCCCCCTCCCCGATGACGAACCCGTCCCGGGTCTTGTCAAAGGGGCGGGATGCGGTCTGGGGTTCATCGTTCCGGCTGGAAAGGGCCTTCAGCGCGCAGAAGCCGGCCACCCCGAGGGGGGTAATGGCGCACTCGGAACCGCCCGCGACCATGACGTCCGCGTCCCCCCGCTCAATGATCTTGTAGGCGTCTCCGATGGCGTGGGCCGAAGAAGCGCAGGCGCTGACCGTGCAGGAATTGGGCCCTTTCGCCCCGATGCTGATCGACACCTGTCCAGGCGCCATGTTGCAGATGATCATCGGAATGAAGAAGGGCCGAACCTTCGCCGGCCCTCTTTTCTGCAAGTCCCGGTACCCTTCCTCAATGGTACCCAAACCCCCCATCCCGGTGCCAATCCAGACCCCGACCCGGTGGGGATCTTCCTTCGTTATTTCCAGCTTCGCGTCAGCGACCGCCTGCTTGGCGGCGACCACCGCAAACTGGACAAATCGATCGGAGTGTTTGAGTTCCTTGGTGCTTAGGTAAGGAGCTGGGTCAAACCCTTTGACCTCAGCGGCAATCCGGGTGGGATAATGGGTGGAATCGAACAGGGTGAGAAGGGAGACTCCGCTCTTGCCCTGGATGAGAGAAGCCCACATCTCCTGATAGGTGTTTCCAACGGGTGAGATCGCTCCCAATCCCGTGATGACGACACGGCGGGATTTCTCCACGACGAGACGTCACGAGGCTTTCTGGCCGGACTTCTCGTCGATGTACTTCATGGCGTCCCCGACGGTCACCATCTTCTCCGCCTCTTCGTCGGGAATCTCAATTCCGAATTCCTCCTCCAGCGCCATCACCAGCTCCACCGTGTCCAACGAATCGGCGCCGAGGTCATCGATGAACGAGGCCTGCGGGGTCACCTCTTCCAACTTCACGCCCAACTGCTCCGCGATGATCGATCGAACCTTGTCTTGTACGGTGCTCATCTCTATTTTTTCTCCTCCAATTTCGTCAAGTCAGTATAACGATCCGACCGGGTTTGTCAAGCCCATTGAGCGGCCAGTTCCCGAACCTGATCCGCCGTCCCCGCAGAGTGAACCGGTACCTCCGGATCGATCCGCCGGCACAAACCTTTCAACACCGTCCCCGGCCCCACCTCCAGGAAGGTCCGAACGCCGGCCTGGACCAGGGTTCGGACACAGGCCTCCCACCGGACGGGGCTGGTGAGCTGTTCGACCAGCAGACGGGGCACCTGATCCGATCCGGTATAGTAGGCGCCGGTCACGTTGCTTGCCACTGGAAACTTAAGCGGCTGGAGAGCCACTCCCTCCAGGGCCTTCTTAAGCTGGGCGGCGGCCGGTTCCATGAGGCGGGAATGAAAAGCTCCCCCAACCTCGAGCGGAACCACCCGCTTGGATCCTTTCTCCTTCGCCTTGGCCGACGCCGCCTCGACCGCCTCGGGAGATCCGGAGATGACAATCTGGCCGGGCGCATTGATGTTGGCCACCTCGGCTCCGGTCTGGGCGCAGATCGGTTCGAGAATCTCCAGCTCCAATCCTAAGACCGACGCCATCGTTCCCGTCGCCAGATGAGCCGCTTCTTCCATTGCCTGTCCTCTCAAATGAACCAGCCGGAGGCCGTCCTCGAAAGAAAGGGCTCCCGCCGCGGCCAACGCCGTGTACTCTCCCAAGCTCAGACCGGCCGCCGCCGCGGGGGAGATGCCTTGAGGAACGGAAGATTTCAGAGCTTCTAGAGCCGCCAAGGAAGCAACATATAGAGCTGGTTGACAAATATCGGTGCGGGTCAGTTTCTCTAGAGGCCCTTCAAAACAGACTTCGCTGAGGGAAAATCCTAGCAGATCATCCGATCTCTGAAAGAGATCCTTTGCGCCGGGAAAAGTTTTGGCTAGATCCTTGCCCATGCCAATAAACTGTGCTCCCTGCCCGGGGAATAACAAAGCGAAAGTGTGGGTCACGAATGGGCGAAGCCCCGGCTCGGGGGATGGGCTTCGGGGTGGCGGGGGTGGGCTGGCTCCTGCCAGCAGGCCGCCGTGTGAGGCTTAGCCGTGATGGACTGGAAAACAAAAGCTGAACTGCATAACATTCCTAGTGCACGTCCTGTTGGGTTTGGGCACCTCTGCGTTGTGCTGCCAGAGTAAATGTGAAAACTCATCCAGTGAAGGCCGATGCCGGGAGCCAGACCGCCCCCGACAGGATCCCGGAGGAAGCGACAGATGCATCACCATCGGATCACGCAGGAGCCCCAGGTCAACCCGGCCCCGAAGGCGACCAGGAGAGCGTAATCCCCCTTCTTGACCCGGCCGTCCCGGACCGCTTCGCAGAAAGCGACGATGGTGGAAGCCGCAGACATGTTCCCGTACCGGTCTACGTTCAGGTACACCTTCTCCAAAGGCATCCGGGCCCGGTCCACGACCGCCTCGATGATCCGGATGTTGGCCTGGTGGGGAATCACACAGGCGATTTGCTCCGGTTTAATCCCGGCCCGTTCGATCGCCTTCAAGCAGGCATCCGACATCGCCCGGACGGCGTGTTTGAACACTTCGGTCCCATTCATTTTCAGATAATGGCCCCGCTCATCCACCGATTGATGCGAAGCCGGTACCGCCACTCCTCCGGCCGGGACCTTCAGAAGATCCGCCTTCGTCCCATCCGAGCCGAGATAGGTGGAGAGGATTTGACCCCGGGAGGTTTGGCCGAGAATCGCCGCCCCCGCTCCATCCCCGAACAGGACGCAGGTGGAGCGGTCGGTCCAGTCCACGACGCGGGACAATACTTCCGCTCCAACCACCAGGACATGCCGGTAGGTGCCGCTGGCCACGAACTGCTGGCCCATCACCAAGCCGTACACGAAACCGGAACAGGCGGCGGCGACATCCATGGCGGCCGCCTGCGGCGCGCCGAGTTTGGACTGGACAATGCAGGAGGTCGCCGGACAGGGCATGTCCGGAGTCATCGTCGCAACCAGGATCAAGTCCAGATCGGTGGGCTTTAACTTCGCTTCCGCCAACGCCATCTTGGCCGCGCCGACGGCTAAGTCGCTCGTGTTTTCTCCTTCGGCGGCGATCCGGCGCTCCCGGATTCCGGTCCGGGTCCGTATCCATTCGTCGGAGGTCTCCACCCTCTTTTCCAGATCGGCGTTGGTGAGAATCTTACTGGGCAGGTAGAAACCCAATCCTTCGATGCCGACGGAAATCGCCATGGCCTAATGCACCTTCTGGCGGGCCATCTGGTGGGTGGCCGCCACGATCTGTTGATTCACTTCGTGGGCGACGAAGGTGGCGGCGGCTCGGATGGCGTTACGGATCGCCTTGGCGTTGGAGGAGCCGTGAGAAATGAAGCAGACCCCGTCGATCCCCAAGAGAGGAGCTCCCCCATATTCGGTGTAATCCATCTGTTTCTTCAGCCGCTTAAAGGCCGGCAGCAGGAGGACCGCACCAAGCTTGTTCAGCAGCGTCCTCTTCATCTCCCGTACCTGGAGTTCCCGAATGGCCAGCGCCATCCCCTCGGAGACTTTAAGCACGACGTTGCCCACAAACCCATCGCACACGATGACGTCGCACTTGCCGGTGTAGATCTCCCGGCCTTCCATGTTCCCGATAAAGTTCAGGGAAGATTCTTCAAGAAGCTTGAACGCCTGACGATGGAAGTCGGTCCCTTTAGACTCTTCCTCTCCCACGTTCAACAGGCCCACGGACGGATTCTTCCTTCCCACCACACGCCGCATCACGACGGAGCCCATCAGTCCATACTGGAGCAGATGCTCCGGCTTGGAATCGATGTTGGCTCCCACATCGATCAAGAGGGTCAAACCGTTCAGGCTGGGAAGCAGGATCGCGATTCCGGGCCGCTCAATTCCCTCCAGAAGGCCCAGCCCCAGGCTTGCCGCCACCACCATCGCCCCGGTGTTTCCGGCGCTGATGATGGCGTTGACCTGTTTGGCTTTGGCCAACTCCACCATCTGGCAGATGGAAGAGTCCGGTTTTCTGCGGACGGAGATCGCCGGAGATTCTCCCATCCCAATGACCTCCGGGGCGTCGTGGAGCTTCAGGTTTTTGGGAAGAGGGTGAAAGCGGGAAAGCTCTTTAGAGAGGCGGTCCTTCCGGCCGACCAGGATGATCTCAACCTCGTTAAGGAGGTGCGCGGCCTGCACCGTTCCGTCCACGACCGCTCTGGGGGCCCGGTCTCCCCCCATCCCATCCACCGCAATCCGGATCACCCTTTCTTTTCCTCGGTCTCCACAGGGAGGACTTGGCGGCCCCGATAAGACCCGCAGGAGGAGCAGACCCGATGGGCGGTAATGGAAGCGCCGCACCCGGGGCAACGGGTCAGGGTGGGAGCCGTTAAATTCTGTTGAAGCCGCCGCTTATCCCGGCGGCTTCGAGAAAACCGACGCTTAGGCAATGCCATGGTGTTTTACCTCGGACATGAACAGGGACCCACGTTCAAATTCTTTCCGCATCTGGGACACAATCCTTCACAGCCCTCGCGGCAAAGGAACTTCACCGGATAACTTAACAGGATTTCCTGCCGGACATCATCGGTGATGTCCAGCACCAGCTCGTCCTTCACCGAGTAGCCGAAGTCGAACTGCCTCCCGTAGGGCTGAACGAACGTTTCCAGGCAGCGGTCGCAAACCATCTCCTGATCCCCGGCGGTGGACACCTTCACAAAAACCGTGCTCCTCTCCCTCTGGAAAAACCCGGTTACCTCGAGGGGGCCGGTGAATTTCAATTCGGGTGTCTGCAGTTTCAGCTCCTCCGGATCGAAACGCTCTGAAACGGTCAGCCCTGATTCCGGGATCTCGTTGAGTTTTACCCTCATGAGTCTCTCGTGGAGAATCATCAACCTTTCAACTTCTTTCTCAGACGCTGGGCCACGAAGGAAGGAACAAATTTCCCGACGTCCGCCCCTAAAGCGGCCGCTTCCTTGATGAGGCGCGAAGACAGATAGGAGTACTCCTCGGAAGGCATCATGAAGACCGTCTCAATCTGGGGCTTCAGTTTCCGGTTGGTCAGCGCCATCTGGAATTCATACTCGAAATCGGAAAGCATCCTTAAACCCCGGACGATGACTCGGGCCCCGTTGTCCCGAGCGAACCCCACCACCAACCCATCAAACGGCTTCACCTCCACCGAGGGGAGATCCCGGGTCGCTTGCCTAAGCATCGCCACCCGTTCCTTCACCGAAAAGAGGGTTCCTTTTCCCGGGTTGACCGCGACCCCGACCACCAATTCCTGAAACAGCTCATTGGCCCGGCGGATCAGATCGATGTGGCCGTTGGTCACCGGGTCGAAGGTTCCCGGGTAAACCCCCCGCTGAAGAGGAGTCTTCACCCCGCCCCTCCGGAGTGCCCCTGTCCTCTGGGTCTGCTATTCTGTGATATCACCCGAAAACCTCCAGCCCTCTGGTTCAATCCCGGCTCAGAGGACAGGGGCACTGTGCCAAAGACACAGATGCCCTCGGCCAATCCTTCCACCCAGCCATACTGCATCATCCTCTCCTTGCCGAGGGCATGAACTCCGGAGGGGCGGGGTCATCCTGTCTTTCATAAAACGCCACTACGGTATCCCCATACCTTTGGCGCCGTTGGAGAACCTGGCGGATCCCCTTGCCTTCTACTTGGGGAGGCAAGGAATCCCGTTTATCCTGCTCGACAACCACCAACCCCAAAGGGGCCACCATAGCATACTGGGTAAGGGCGTTCAAGGATTTTCTGACGAGCCCGTGCCCATAAGGAGGATCCAAAAGGACCAGATCAAAAAGGGCCCCCTCTCTCGCCAGTTTTCGGATCCCGGTCAAGACCTCGGCCCGGTGGATCGCAAAAGGAGGGGACTCAAGGGTCGTCAGGGAAAGGGTTTTCAGGTTCTCTTCGATAGCCCGGACGCAGAAATAGGACCGGTCCACAAAGGTCACATGGGCGGCTCTTCGACTTAAGGCCTCGATCCCCAGAGCCCCGGTTCCGCTGAACAGATCCAGGACCCTTGCCCCCCTGACCCTCTCCCCCAACAAATTAAAGATCGCCTGCCGGACATGCTCTAAAGTAGGCCGGATCGGAGGTCCCTTTGGAATCTGAAGGTGTCTGCCGGAGAATTGGCCTCCGGTTACTCGCATGGTTCCAGCAATTTTTGGAAACGGATATCTATTTCACTCATTAAACCGGCTATTTCTGGGCTAGATAAATCAGAATTACGGCTTAAAATGGATTCTGCCTCCACTTTAGAAATTTCTGGCCAGGGTCCATGGGTCGCCCATTCCAAACATTTAAGATCCGGGAGCCCGGATTGCCGCTTACCCAAAAGCTCTCCCGGACCCCTCAAGCGAAGATCTTCCTCCGCGATCTTAAACGCATCGGCCACCTCGACTAGGGTTTGAAGCCGGTCCACGCTGGAGGGATCCTTCGGATCGGCCATCAGGATACAGGTGGCCTCGTGCTTGCCCCGGCCCACCCGGCCCCGCAGCTGGTGCAGCTGCGCCAAACCGAACCGCTCCGCCCCCTCAATCACCATAACGGTCGCATTCGCGACATCCACCCCCACCTCAATGATCTGGGTCGCCACCAAAACCTGGATCTCCCCCGCCTTGAACGCGGAAAAGATCGCCCGCTGCTCCCGGGCATTCATCCGCCCATGGAGCAGGCCCACTCGATAGCCGGCGAAGATCTGCTGATACTCCCGGAAGATCTCCTGAGCCGAGGCCACCTTTGCTTCGGGAAACGGAATGAGCGGCTCCGGAGACGGAGTGAGCGGCGCGGGGATGGGGTTCGAAGGCAATAGATGGCCCGAGCGGGCACGGTTCTCCGCCTGTAAGCTGTCATTTCGGCGGAGAGAGCGAGGGCCAGCTTTTAGCGAGACAACCTCGCTGGGGTTGTCGAGCGGGCCTGAGAATCCCACCCCGCGCCGCTCACCTGGTCCGATTCTCGGACACACGACGTAGGCCTGGCGGCCGGCATCCAGCTCCGTTTTGACAAAAGCATACGACTCCTCCCGGCGGGTGGAGTCCATCCAGACAGTCCGGACCGGCTGCCTGCCCGCCGGCCGCTCCGTGATCGTGGAGATTTCCATCTCCCCGTAGAGAGTCAACGCCAACGTTCGGGGAATCGGAGTCGCCGTCAAAATCAGAAGGTCCGGGTTGTTCCCCTTGGCGGTAATCCCCTTTCTCTGATCAACGCCGAACTTCTGCTGCTCATCAATCACCACGAGGCCCAGCCGGGAAAATTTGACCCACGGCTCCAAGACCGCGTGGGTCGCCACCAAAAGAGGAACCGTCCCGACGCTCAGGCCCTGCGCCAGCTCCCTGCGGGAAGATTCGTCCAGCGAACTGGTGAGAAGGGCCGCCGGCAGATCCACCGAAGCCAGCAGCTGCGTCAAGGTCAAGGCATGCTGGCGGGCCAGCACCTCCGTCGGAGCCATCACCACCGCTTGAAAGCCGGACTGGACGGCAACCACAACCGCATAGGCCGCCACGGCCGTCTTGCCGGAGCCGACCTCCCCCTGCACCAGCCGGTGCATCGGGTGCTCCGCCTCCATATCTTTGGAGATCTCCTGGATTGCCTGCTCCTGGCCGGCGGTCAGCTTGAAAGGAAGGCTCCCTTTCCATCGGGTGACCAGATCGCCGCTCGTCTGATGGACAATCCCCGGCCGCTGGGAAAGTTTCCTGCGCCTTAATCCCAACGCGATCTGAAAACAGAGCAGCTCGTCAAAGGCCAGCCGCGCTTGGGAGGCGGCTGCCGCCTCGGGGACCGGAGGGAAATGTATCCTCTTGAGCGCCGTCGGATAATCGAGAAGGGAGTGGCGTCCCAGCAGATCAGCAGGAAGGGGGTCTTTGAGCGTCGGCAGCAGAGCCCTTAAGGCCTGCGCCACCGCCGAGCGCAGCTCCCGCTGATGCAGGCCGGAGGTGGCCGGATAGATCGGAACAATCCGTCCCATGTGGAGGGAACGATGCTCCGCCGCCCCCGCCTGCACCAATTCAAATTCGGGGGCGGCGATTTGAAAACGGCGGCCCACCCTCTCCACCATCCCATACAAAACCAGTTCCTGCCCCGGAGGGAACCACTTGCGCATGTACGGCTGATTGAACCAGAGGGCCGTCACTGTCCCGGTCGAATCCTTGACGACCACCTGCAGGATCACCGTCCCGGTCCGGGCCCGGAAGATGCTGGCTCCTGCGACCCGCCCCCGGACCGTCGATTTCTGTCCGGGCGTCAGCCCCGTGATCGGCCCGAAGGTCCGGCGATCTTCATAGCGCCTGGGGAAATGATACAGAAGGTCCCGCAAGGTTTTCAGTCCCAGCCGCCGGAACAGAACCGAGCGCTGGGGCCCGACCCCTTTAAGATATTGGAGCGAGGTTTCAAGACCGAATGGCTTGACTTCCGGAAGCCCTGTCCGTATCATGGGGGACATTATGGCTCAGATCTGTCAGTTATGCGGGAAAGGTCCCATGATGGGACGGACCTATACCCGCAAAGGGAAAGCGAAGAAAGAAGGAGGCGTGGGGCGCCACATCGCCAGAAAGAATATCCGCCGCTTCCTGCCGAACCTCCAACCGGCCCGGATTCTTGTGAACGGTCATGTGAAGAAAATCCGCGTCTGCACCAAATGCATCAAGAAGGGCCGGGTCCTTCGGGTCCCTTCCTAATCCCCGGTCTACTTCGAACTTTTCTCAAGCATCTTCTCCAGCAGGCCGCCTAAAAGGTCCTCCGCGCGGTGAACGATGAGGTGGGAGGCGAGATACGAAACATCCGGCAGAACCGTCACCCGAGGGAGAATTCCCTCCGCCATGACCGGGAATTCAATTCTACCATCGGGGCCGGCCAACGCTTGAAATTCCTTAGCGCTTCGGAGGATGGCCGCCGAAAGCTCCGGCCCGATCTTTAACTGCATCCGGGAAGAAAGGGCCCGATCCATCCCCAGACGTCCCGCCCCGGTCAATACAAAGGTGTCGGTCGCCAGCCGCAGATTCTGGAACTGAAGGGCCCCTTGGGCGGCTGTCACCGGCAGATCAATCGGCTCAAAGACCGTATCCCGGGAATTCAATTTGTCCCGGTAACTTTCCGGCAGCCGGCTTTGAAGAACTTCCTCTAATCCGGGGACGATCGAAATCCGGCTGAAAACTTCCCGCAGGATGTTCAAGTTCACCAGAACCGGATGAGCGATCCGGACCTTCCCGTTTCCTGAAAGAGAGCTGAGCATGGCATCCGGCGTTGAACCCTGGACCGTTCCCTGAAATGAGGCGGACAGTTCTCCGGACAGATGGGGCTCTCCCTCGGAAGCGGGCAGAAATTTCTGCAGCGCCAACCCGTCGGCGGCCGCGTTGAACTCGACCCGGGGTTGAGATTTTAGACCCTCCGCCTTTCCGGAAACCGTGATCTTCCCGCCCCCGATCTCGGCGGAAAAATTCCTTAGATCGATCCGGTCCGGCTTGACGACGGCCTCCAAGGCCACCTGCTCCAGGATCCATTCCCCCGGCGGTTTTAAACTGCTGTCGCTGACCCGAACGGTCCCCTGCTCCACCTGGACCCGATCGATGGAGAGGGAAACGGCCGTCGGGGAATTCGACGGAGCCGGACCAGGTTGGGAGGCGGCCGATGCAGATGGCGAGGCAGCCGACGCAGATTGTGAGGCAACCGCCTCTGTCATTTCGAGGCCGTTAGGCCGAGAAATCCCGGGAAGATTCACCCCTTCAACTTGGAACGCCCCTCCGGCACCACGGCTCAGATGAACCCTCGGCTGGATCAGCGCGACAGAGGCAATCTCCAACCTCTTCTTTAACAAGGGCAGCGGCCGAACGAGGAGACTGATCTCCTCGATCTGCACAGAGGGCTCCGCCCGCCGGCTTAAATCGGCGTAGATCCCTTTCGGCTCCGGGTAAACCGCCAATTTCTTCAAGCTCAGGGCGATCCCTCCTCGCCAACCGAGTGAAATCCGCTCCAGTTTGACCGGCACCCCCAGCGCTTCCTGCAGTTTATTCACCAGGAGCGGCCGGTACAGGTCCGCGTTGAAGGTGGCGATGAAAACCGCCACGGCCGCGGCCGCCAGGATAAAAACAACACCGATAAAAAGAAGGAGTCTCTTCATCGGACTGTTTCCACATGCTTCATAAAGTGAGGAAGGCCGATGGCGATGATCATGCCGAGCACCGCGACCGGCGTGATGAACAGGAGAGGGGAAATGAACACGGTGCCCAATCCTTTCCAATCGGAGAACCGATGCACCTCTGCAAGACCTTTAAAGGTCACCACGAACCGACAGACCGCAGCCAGGATATAGGCTAAAATCAAGATCCCTACAAACAGAGCCGACAATGGAGCCGCCTCCTTTTGCTTTATCCATAGATCTCTTCCGCAAGCCAGCAGGAGCGCCAGCCATAAACCGAAAACCCACACCGTGGGGACCTGAGCCCAAGCCACCACCGCCCGGGTCTCGATGAGGGTGGCCTGCCCGCCCAGCCAACTGCCGACCCAGCGGTACAGCCAGCCAAAGAGATAAAGCCCGCTGATCCCGAATAAGGTTCCAAAAACCAATGCCAGGAGAACCACGACAGGAAACAGAACCTTCGCCTCGAGAATTATGGGCAAGCTTCCCATCAACATACTGGCAATTCCCCCTCCGATCGCCAGCAACCGGACGAACCGTCTCGGATTCGAGTCCACGATCTGCCGGATCGTCTGCCGCGGTTTTAGCCAGATTGAAATCCATGGGTTCATGATAATTCCCTCCTGGTGATCACTATTGGATCTCCAGACAGGTTGCGGAGGCGCTGGCGATCTGCTTTCCCGCCGGGGTCCGAGCCTGCGCTTCCATCTCAAAGAGACGGCCCCGTTGGGATTTGATCCGGGCCTCGCAGTTGATCGGGCGGCCGACCCGGGCCGGCCGGTGGAACTTGACAGTCATCTGGGCCGTCACCGCCGGATGTTTCAATGTCCAGAGCAGATTCCCCATCAGCTCATCCAAAACCAGAGCAATCATTCCTCCATGGATGATCTGTGCGTAACCCTGGAGATCTTTCGTCGGGATCCATCGGCTCTTCAACACCCGCCGGGTTCGGTCCAGACGGAATTTGAGTTTAAGCCCGCGGGAATTCCGGCTCCCGCATCCAAAACAAATCTTGTCATCGGTCAAGAGGAGGATGGTTTCAACTCCTCTTAAACTGCTTCTCCATCTCGGAGAAGGATTGGGTGAAAAAGACCGGCCGGCCGTGCGGACAGGTGAACGGGTTCTCGCACCGGCCCAACCGTTCCAGAAGTTTCCGGACCGCCAGCGGCTCCAACGGATCCCGGGCCTTCACCGACTGCTTCTTGCAGGCGCACAAGGCCGCAAGAAGCTCGAGATGGTCCTCCAGGGCGGTGCGGGTCTTGCCTTCCTCCAGCTCCTCCAGGAAAGTGGTCAGCAGCCGGACTGGATGAACGGGTCCGAAAACCGCTGGAACCGCCCGAATCAGAAAGGTGCGCTCCCCAAACGGCTCCAACTCAAAACCCACCCTCTCCAGCATCGGCAGAGACTTCTTGAAAAGCTCCAGTTGTCTGGGATGGAGTTCCAGCGCCTCCTCCAAAAGCAGCGTCTGGCGCTCCGCCTCTCCGGAGGAGAAATTCTTCAAGAGGGCCTCAAACTGGATCCGTTCATGGGCCGCGTGTTGATCCACCAGGAGCATCCCCTCTTCCGTTTCAGCGACGATGAAGGTGCTGTGAATCTGGCCGAGGATCTTGGTGACCCGCAAGGTGTCCCGCAGGGCGATCGGCGCGTCCAAGGCAACCGCGGCCCCGACCTTCGCCGGCCCCTCCCCCGTTCCCTCTCCCCAAAGAGGAGCGGCGGGGGTGAGCCGGTACAATTTCTCCGGAACGGCAGCCGTGGCTGCGGCTAGAGGAGGCCGCACCACTTGTAAGCTCTGAGTCGCTTTGGGCCCGGAAAGTTTAAACTGAGGCGCTAAATCCCCCGCTTGATGGAGGCGTTCCTTTACCGCGTTCTTGACCAGATCAACCACCTCCGGCTCGTTGGAGATCCGCACCTCCTGTTTCGCCGGGTGGACATTGACGTCCACCCTTTTTAAGTCCAGCTCCAGGAACAGGACCGCCACCGGAAACCGCCCATGCATCAGGAGGCCATGGTAACCGGCCTGAAGGGCGTAGGAAAGGGACAGAGACCGGACCCACCGGCGATTCACGAACAGACGAATCTCCGCCCGATTCGCCCGGGTCACACTGGGCTTTCCAATCAATCCCCAAAGCTTGATTCCCGGTTTCTCCTGCTCCAGCTCCAGGAGCCACTGGGCCGTCTCTTCCCCCAGAATCGCCGCGGCCCTGGGGGTCAGATTCTCCACCGGCGGCAGGTCAAAGATCATTTTCCCGTCCGCCTTGAGGGTGAACCGAACCTGCCCTGAGGAAAGGGCCAGGTGAGAGACCAGATCCTGGATGTGTCCCAGTTCCGTCGAATCGTTCTTCAGAAATTTTCGACGGGCCGGCGTATTGAAAAACAGGTCCCGCACCTCCACGATCGTCCCCGCCCGGCAGGGATGCTCCTGAACGGCCAGAAGACTGCCTCCCTCCACCACCGCCTCGGCTCCAGTGGAGGCCCCCTGCGGACGGGTCACCAGCCGGGTCCTCGACACCGCGGCGATGCTCGGCAGGGCCTCTCCCCGGAACCCGAACGAGCGGATCTGGTCCAGATCCGCCGCCGCTGTAATTTTGCTGGTGGCATGACGGCCGAAGGCCAGTTTCGCATCCTGAGGATCCATCCCGCACCCGTCGTCCGCCACCCGGATCAAACTTTTTCCGCCGTGCTCAATGACAATATCGATGGAGCGGGCCCCCGCATCCAAGGCGTTCTCGATGAGCTCCTTGACGATCGAGGCGGGGCGCTCCACTACTTCCCCGGCGGAAATCTTGTTGGCAATGAATTCCGGCAAAACCCGAATTAGACCCATCGGTTCAATGACCTCCCTAAATTCAATTCACTCCGAAGCTTCTGGCTCCACTCAGCCAATTTGTTCAACGCCTGAAGCGGAGTCAGCCCCTCCAGATCCAGATCCCGGATCTCCTCAAGAATCGGGTGGGCCGGTTCCTCTTCTTTCGTCTCTTTCGCCTCTTCCCCTTCGATCCGCAGGGTCGCTTGGCTTTTCTCGCTCTCCAAGATCTTCAAGATTTGGGCCGCTCGTTCGGTCACCGGCTCCGGCAGCCCCGCCAGTCGGGCGACATGAATCCCGTAACTTTTGTCCGATCCGCCCCGGACAACCCTTCTTAAAAAGACCACCCCTTCCGGCGTTTCTCTGACGGAAACCGTGTAATTCTTCACGCTGGGGAACTGTTGCTCGAGTTGAATCAGCTCGTGATAATGGGTCGCGAAGAGGGACCGGGGCCGCACCGTTCCCTGCGCCAGATACTCCCCGATCGCCCAGGCGAGACTGACTCCATCAAAGGTCGAGGTGCCCCGTCCCACTTCATCCAGAATCAACAAACTCCGATCCGTCGCCATCTGGAGGATCTGCGCCATCTCCACCATCTCGACCATGAAGGTGCTTTCCCCCCGGGCCAGATCGTCGCTGGCCCCGATCCGGGTGAAGATCCGGTCGACGAGCCCGATGACTGCCGATCTGGCCGGCACGAACGAGCCGATCTGGGCCAAGAGAACGATCTGGGCCACCTGCCGGATATAAGTGGATTTGCCCGCCATGTTCGGCCCGGTCAGCAGGATGATCTGATTCTCCCGCCCGTCAAGGAGGGTGTCGTTCTCGACGAACTGGCCGGCGGGGAGCATCCTTTCCACGACGGGGTGCCTTCCTCCTTGAATCCGAAGCTCCCGGGAATCGGTGAGGGTCGGCCGAACCCAGTTTCTCTGGATCGCCGCGGCCCCCAAGGAAACCAGGGCATCCAGGACTCCCAGCCCCTTGGCCATCCGCTGGAGAGGGCTGATCTCTTGAAGTACCTGCTCCCGGATCTCCTGGAACAGCTGATACTCTAATGCCTTGATCTTCTCCTCGGCGCCGGCGATCCGCTCGTCCCAGGATTTCAATTCCGGGGTGATGAAACGTTCGGCGTTGACCAAGGTCTGTTTCCGGAGGTAATCCGGCGGGACCAGGTGGAGGTTGGGTTTGCTCACCTCCATCGCGTAGCCGAACACCTGCGAGTATTTTATTCGGAGCGACTTGATGCCTGTCCGCTGCGACTCCCGGCGCTGGAACTCCACGAGCCAGGATCTGCCCTGGGCCGCCAATCCCTTCAAATCATCCAGCTCCTTGGAATAACCGGATCGGATCAGATTTCCCTCCTTCAGCGTCAGGGGCGGCTGATCCACCATGGCTCGAGCGATCCGATCGGTCAACTCAGGAAATGGTTTTAAGTCCGCCCGCAGGGTCTGAAGCAGGTGGCTTTTACTCTGATTCAAGACCGCCTGGATTTGCGGAGTCCGTTCCAGGAAGAATTTTAAATGAAGCAGGTCCCGGGCATTGGCCACCCCCACATTGAGCCGGCCCAAAATCCGTTCGACATCCTTGATCCCCTTAAAGAGGGAACAAACCGTCTGAACAAACGGAAGATCCGCCGCGATCTCGGCGACCGCCTCCTGCCGATTCTGAATCTCCGGGAGAGAGAGGAGGGGTTGGGTGATCCACTGGTACAGGGTCCGCCCTCCCATCGGGGTCCATGTCGAATCGATCACCCCCAAAAGGGAACCGCCCCGATCCATCCCATCGCCGCCGGCGACCAGTTCCAGGCTTTTCACGGCCTGGCGGTCCAGCGCCATGAATTCATGCGCCTCGACGAAGGCGGGAGGAGCCAGATGCCCGAGGGAGGCATGGAGATGATCCTTCAGGTAATAGAGGATCGCTCCGGAGGCGCCGACGGCCAACGGATGATCGTGGAAGGAGACGCTCCGATCAGAGACCCATTGAAATCTCTCTTTCAACAGGCGCAGCGCTTCCTGCGGCTCAAAGACCCAATCCTCATAGACCGTCACGCTGGCGCGGGGGCCTTCCTTAGGAAAAGAGGCCTGCGAAAGCTCCCCCTCGGCTAAACTTCTGGGCAGAATCAGCTCCCGAGGTCCGAGCAGAGCCAAGGTATGGCCCAGCCGGTCCGGAACAACCTCCCGAACGGAAAACTCCCCCGTCCCCAGGTCCAGCGCCGCAATGGCGTAAAGAGCTCGGCCGACCGCAGCCACGACCGCCACAAGATATTCCGGACGGACCCGCTGGGTCTCTTCATCGAGAAAGGTGGCCGGCGTGATGATCCGAGTGACCTTCCGTTCCACCAGCCCTTTCGCCGCCCGGGGATCCCCGATCTGTTCGCAGATCGCCACCTTCAAATTCCGGTCCAGCAGGGCCCGGACGTACGGCTGAAAAGAATGATAGGGAACCCCGCACATCGGCACCCGGCCGGCCGATCCCCCCTCCCTGCCGGTTAAGGTGATGTTGAGGATCTCCGAGGCCCGGACGGCATCTTCGAAGAACATCTCGTAGAAGTCTCCCAGCCGGAAGAAGAGGACCGTATCGCCGGAGAGCGTCTTCTTGATGGATCGGTACTGCTCCATCATCGGGGTAAGCATGGGGTCACCCCGCCCCTGCGGAGTCCCGGTTCCATCCCTGCAGGGATGGAACCGCTGTGCCGAAGGCACAAGTGCCCTCGGCCTCTCTTGGCTCGAACACAATCTTTCCTCCAAACACCTACGGTATCTCCTCGCTTCTCAGAAATCTTATCCCGCCGAGGGCACAACTCCGCAGGGGCGGGGTCAATAAAACCGGAACAGGAGCGTCAACCCGTTGCACAAGAATTTCTGGTACTCCATCACCACCGAAAGGGCCTGCCGGGGTTTTCGCCACCATTGATCCGGCTCATACGAACCGTAAGGGGTCGGAAACGACAGCACCTTCACTTTCTCGCCGCGAAGAATCCATTGGAAAATGAACCGGGCCCGGCGGGAAGCGTACCGGGAGGTCACCAAGACCAGACTCGTTGGGGTCTTCCCATCGGTAAAACCTTTTTCCCTCAGGTACCGCCGCACCTGGAGGGCTTCGTTGATGGTTCCGTCAACCGGCTCCGGCAGAAAAAATATCTTCTCCCTGGGCACGCCGGAAGCGATCAGAATCCGTTCCGACCAGGGTGGCTGGAGAGGACCTGGAGTTATCAACCCCAGCTTAACCAACTCTTGATTAACAGGAACCTTAAATTCGGGGATCACCAGAATCCGACCGATCCGATTCTGCCGATAGAGATCTCGAGCGCCCAGAGAGCGGTCGACGGGGATTCCCGAAAGGACCAGCGCCATGTCGGCCTGGGTAAACGGGTCTTCGGCAATGAGGAACTGGCCGGCGTGAGGAAAAAAACCGGCTCCCGCCGCCGCGGTCAGCAGGAAGAGAACGATCCATCCCTTTTGGAAGATTCCTTGTCGTTTAGGCATCGGCCACCTTCCTTATGTTATAGTGTAACGACCATTCATGTCCACCCCAACGCGCGACCGCAGGTCCTTCTTCAACTGGCGGTTCGTCAAAGGCGAACGGCGCAGGCTGACGAAACGATGGGCGCTGATCCTTATTCTCTCGATCCCTCTGTTTTTCCTCCTGGAACGGTACGTCATGACCACCGGCCTGGTCACCGATGTGAGCATGCTTCCCATCCTGCGGGAAGGCCATTATTTCCTGATCGATAAAATCAGCCTCCGCCTCTCCGGCCTTAAGCGGGGAGATATCGTGGTCTTACGCCAACCCAAGAATCAACGCTGGCGCTACGTGAAAAGGGTGATCGGCCTGGGAGGAGAAACCCTGTCGATCGCCGGCGGGCGAGTTTGGATCAACGGAAAACCACTGGAGGAACCGTATGCGCTGGGATCCACCTTCCCGGACAGGAAACCGTTCCTTATCGAGAAAAATCAGATCTTTGTTCTGGGAGACAACCGGGAAAACAGCCAGGACAGCCGCTTCTTCGGGAGCGTACCGCTGGAACAGATCGAGGGAAAAATTTGACACCAAAAACGTGCTAGGGCAGCTTCAGGTCGTGGAGCCGAAGCTCGAGCCTTAAACTATCCCCCTCCCGGCGTTGAATCGGCGAATAGGCCAGATTCACCGGGCCTCCCCGGAGGCGACGCAAGTTCCAGCCTTCCTCCAGATTCTGGCGGGGTTGCAGCACCATGAAAAGCCTGCCCTGGCCATCCTCCACCTGAAAACGGATCCCAAACGGAGAGAATTCGGTCTCTTTCCGTTCCAGTGGAATCCGGGCATCCTCCGATACGAAAATCGGCCTGGGATTCCCGATCCCGAACGGGGCCAAAAGCTCCAGGTCCCGCATGAAGTCATCGGTGAGAGAAGCCAGAGGAAGATGGGCATCCACATCGAGTGAAGGGGTGAGCATTTGAGGATCGATCCGCTCCTGGGCGACCCGATTCAGGGCCTGCCGGAACGGCCCGATCTGCTCCCGGGCGATCGTTAAACCGGCCGCGGCAGAGTGCCCGCCGAACTCCAGGAGATGTTCCTTGACCTGTTCAAAGGCCTCCAGCAAAGGAAATGCGGGGATGGACCGGGCCGAGCCCCGGCAAACGGGGCCGTTTAAAGCGATCGCCACCGTGGGGCGGTGGAACCGGTGGGTAAGCCGGGTCGCGATGATCCCCGCCACTCCCGGATTCATCCGCTCATCCTCTAAGACGATCACCCGTTCCCGGGCGAAGTTGACCTCCCGCTCCACCTTGGATAACGCCCGCCGAAAGGCCTCTCTCTCAAAAGCGGCCCGAGCCTTGTTCTGCTGCGCCATCGATTTGACGATCGATTGGGCCCGCACGGGATCCTCGGTGATGAGAAGCTCGAGAGAGAGTTCGGCGCTGCCGAGCCGGCCCATGGCGTTGAGCCGGGGGGCCAAGGTAAAACTCACATCCTCCGCCGTCAGCCGGCGCCCATCCATCCTCGACTGGGATAAGAGGGCCCGTAAACCGACCTTCCGGGTTCCCTGCAGTCGATGAAGACCTGCCTTGACCAGAACCCGGTTCTCTCCCACCAAGGGAGATAGATCGGCGATCGTTCCCAGGGCGACCAAATCCAGGTGGTCGAAAGCGGTACCGGGTACCGAATTCATTAATAAACCCCGAGCCAAGGTGAAGGCAACTCCGACGGAAGCCAGACCCTTGTTGGGATAGCCGCAGTCCTCCTGCAGAGGATTTAAGAGGGCGGAAGCCGGCGGTTTCCCCTCGGGCGAAAGTTCGTGATGATCGACCACCACCGTTTCCATCCCCAGCTGTTTGGCCAACGCCAGTTCCTTAAAGCTGGTGGTCCCGCAGTCGACCGTCATCAACAACTTGACCCCTTTACCTGCCGCCTCTCGGATCACCGGGGCCTTAAGACCATAACCATCCGTCATCCGATGGGGGATATGCCAGGAGAGATCCCCGCCCAGCCCTCTGAGAACCCGGATCAGGATCGCCGTGCTGGTCAAGCCATCCACGTCATAATCTCCCACAACAATGATTTTTTCTTTCCGGGAGAGGGCCTGCCGAATCAGGTGGACCGCTTTCTCCAAGTTGAGCATCCGGGCAGGATCCGGCAGGGAGCTCAAATCGGAGAGAAGGAAATCAGCGGCTTCTGAGGCAGACACGGCGCCCCGGTGAAAGAGGACCTCCGCGATAATCCGGGGCAGATCCAGGGTTTGGGCAAGCCGGCTGACCAGCAATTCATCGACCGGCCTGATTCGCCAGACCCTGCGCATCTTACCTCTTTTTTCTTTCCCAGGCCAGAAGGAGGGGGCTTGCGATGTAAACGGTGGAGTAGGCCCCGGAGGTAAAGCCCACCAGAAGCGCGAAGGCAAAATCGTTGAGGACCGGCCCGCCGAATAAGAAGAGGGCGATGACCGTCAGCAGAGTGACACCGGTGGTCAGAATGGTGCGGCCCAGGGTCTGGTTGACCGCCAGGTTGATCAGGTCGGGGAAGCTTATCTTCCGGACCGTCCGCCGGAGTTCCCGGATCCGGTCGTAGGTCACGATGGTATCGTTGATCGAGTAGCCGGCGATGGTCAGCAGGGCCGCAATGAGCGTCAGCGACATCTGCCGATGGGTCAAGGCCAATGCTCCCACCGCGATTAACACGTCATGCAAAAGAGCCACGACGCCGGCGACGCCGAAGCTCCATTCCCGGAACCGGTATGCCACGTAGACGCTGATCGAGAGGATCGCCCAGAAGATAGCCAGGGTGGCCCGCCGCCTTAGATCCTTTCCCACCGAGGGGCCGACATGTTCCACCCGCGTCAGCTGAAACCGGTTATCCGGAAAGGTGATCTGGAATTTCTGCTGGACACCCTTGACCGTGTCGACCGATGTCCGAACAAGGATCTCGTTGGGATTGCCGAACTGTTGAATGGAGGCTTCTCCCAGGTCGATCTCCCGCAGGGCCTCCCGGACCTTCCCCATGGAGACGGGCCGATCAAAGTGATACTGCTGGACCTGGCCTCCGCTGAAGTCGACGCCGTAGGCCCGCTCCCCCTGCTTGAAGAACAGGATCAGCCCGCCGATCGTCAGAAGCAGGGTCACCGTGTAGCAGATCTTCCGCGGCTTTAAGAAATCAATCCGGGTCTGGCCGATGAGCTGCAGCATCCGCACCCGGGTCAGCCACCCCGATCGATAGAGAGCTTCAAAAATAACCCGGGTGACCACGATAGCCGTGAACATGCTGGCGATCAAACCGATCGTTGTGGTCACGGCGAAGCCCCGGATCGGCCCGGTGCCGAACTGGAACAGCAGGAAGGAGGAGATCAGCGTCGTGAAATTGGAATCGAAGATGGCGCTGAAGGCCCGGTCGTAGCCGTTGGCGATCACCTGCCGGATCGGCCGGTTTAACTTCATCTCTTCTCTCATCCGCTCATAGATGAGGACATTGGCATCCACCGCCATACCGAGTGTGAGCACGATTCCGGCGATACCGGGTAAGGTCAAAGTCGAGTGGAGCATCCCTAAGCCGCCCAGGATCAGAAGGCCGTTCAACATCAGGGCGATGTTGGCGATCACCCCGGCCAGAAGATAGTAGGCCATCATGAAAAGGAAGACCAATCCCAGGCCGATCACGACCGCTCTCAATCCGGTCCGGACGGAATCGGATCCTAAGAGGGGTCCGACGGTCCGCTCCTCCTCGATGGTAACCGGGGCCGGGAGCGCCCCGACCCGAAGGACCAGCGCCAGATCAGCCGCCTCCTGGGGAGTAAAGCGGCCGGAGATCACCGCCTCTCCGCCGGGGATTGCCTCCTGGATCCGGGGAGCCGACTGGACCTTTCCATCGAGAACGATCGCCAGGCGCCGGCCCACATTCTCGGAAGTCGCCTTGGCGAAGGCCTTGGCCCCGTCGGTGTTGAACCGCAATCCCACCGCGGGGGCGTTAAACCTTCTCTGGTCGAACTGAACCTGAGCCGACGCCAGGGTGGCGCCGGTCAGCAGCGCCTCCGAATGAAGGAGAAGTTTCTCTCCTCCTTCGGAGTCTTTCAGCTCAAAACCGGAGGGAACATCCCCCGCCAGCGCCTGCTTGAAGTGCTCCGGATCGTCGGCAACCAGCTTGAACTCCAGGTGGGCCGTCCGTCCGATGATCTCCAGGGCCCGTTCCCGCTCGGTGACGCCGGGCAGCTGGACGACGATCTCATCCTCCCCCTGCCGATTGATGGAAGGTTCCTTGACACCGAACTGGTCGATCCGGTTCCGGATCACCTCCAGCGCCCGCTCCGGGGCGTCGGCCCGCGCTTCCTTGGGGAGCTTGTTGGTATCCACCTTGAGGACCAGGTGCATCCCTCCCTGGAGGTCCAACCCCAGGGCGATCCGCTCCTTCAAGGGGAAAGCGTTCCAAGCAGCCAGCAGGGTGACCGCCAAGATGGTGAGAATCCAGGGGGTCAGGCGGCGATACATCATGATCGAATTTTATCCCTCTTTCTCAAGGCGCGAAATGGCGCTCTTGTCCACTTCGAGACGGACATTCTCATCCGCCCGGAGGGTCACGGTGTCGGGCTTGACGTTGACCACGACCCCGTGGATCCCCCCGTACGTCACCACGGAATCGTTCTTCTTCAGACCACCCTGCATCTTCTCCGTCTTTTTCTGCTGCTGCTGCTGCGGGCGGATCAGCAGGAAGTACATCACAAAAAAAATCAGGACAATGGGGAGTAAATTCACCATCGGATTGGGCATCACCCCGCCCCTCCGGAGTTCCGCCTGCCAAAGGCAGGCGCTGTGCCGAAGGCACAGGTGCCCTCGGCTGTCTCCCTCTCAAATTGGCCGCTCTTTTTGTAAAGCATGTGTCGTGTCTCCTCAAATTTTAAAGAACCCACCCTCACAGCCGAGGGCACACTCCGGAGGGGCGGGGTCATTTCACCATTCTCTCCAAGGTTGGTTGATAAACTTCGGCTAAGCGGGCCTGCAGCGCCGACAGATTCTTTCCCAGGATCGCCTGCCGAATCGCGCAGATGAGTTTACTATAGAACCAAACATTATGGAATGAAAGAAGGCGCAGGCCCAGCAGTTCCTGGGTCTGGAACAGATGGCGGATGTACATGCGGGAGGTGGTCCGGCAGGCCTCGCATTCGCATGACTCGTCCAGCGGGCGGGGATCCTCCGCGTAAACGGCGTTCCTCAAATTCAGCCGGCCGGCCCAGGTATAGGCCAGACCGTTGCGGCCGTGGCGGGTCGGGATCACGCAGTCGAACAGGTCCACCCCGTTGGCCGCCGCCTCGACGAGATCCAGCGGCTCTCCCATCCCCATCAGGTATCGGGGCCGATCCACCGGCAGGGAACCGGCCACCGGCCCCAACAGATCGAACAACAGCCCCCGCGGCTCCCCGACGCTGAATCCCCCTAAACAGTAGCCGTCGAACCCGATCCCCAGAAGCTGATCCACCGCCGCCCTGCGCAGATCCGGATACGTCGCCCCCTGCACGATCCCAAACAGCAGCGGTCCCGCTCGTGGTTCGACGGGCTCACCACGAACGGTGGATACACCAGACCGTTCATGCTGAGCTTGTCGAAGCATGAACTGTTCCTTAGACCGTTTGGCCCATTGAATCGTCCGATTCAGCGCCTCCTCCGCCTCCTGCCGTTCCGCCGGGTACCGGACGCATTCATCCAGAGGAATCACCACGTCGCTGCCGATCGCCAATTGAAACTCGATTACCTTCTCCGGCGTCAGATGGTGAATCGCTCCATCCACATGGGAGGAGAAGATTACCCCCTCGTCGTTCACCTTCCTCAGAGAGGCCAAGCTGAAAACCTGGTAGCCGCCCGAGTCAGTCAAGATCGGTCCCTCCCATCCCATGAATCGGTGCAGACCCCCGGCCGTTTCCAAAATCTTCTGGCCCGGCCGCAGAGAGAGATGATACACGTTGCTTAAGATCATCTCGATCCCACAGCTTTTGAGATCCTGCACGGTCAGGCCTTTCACCGTCCCCTGCGTCCCGACCGGCATGAAGCAAGGAGTGTTCACCGGGCCGTGCGGGGTGGTGAGCACCCCGACACGGGCCTTCGAGCTGGAATCTTGAGCCGTTACTTGAAACATCTGAATAGGCGTTCGTGCTGAGCCTGTCGAAGCACGAAGGATAAGGGATCATCTTGTTCATCCTTCGACAAAGCATGCCCCCGACTCGATCGGGGGCTCAGGATGAACGGGCACACACTCATCTTTACACTTTACCTTTCTGATACGCCGCCATCAACCTGAGATACTCCTTCGCTCCCTCCCGGATCCGGCGGGTCTCCTCCGCCGTGACCGGTCGGATCACCCTGGCCGGAATCCCGATCGCCAACTGCCCCGGCGGGATTTTAGTCCCCTCGGTCAGGAGCGCGCCGGCGGCCAGGATCGAGCCGGCCCCCAACTCGCTTCCATCGAGAAGGATCGAACCCATCCCGACCAGCGCGTCGTCTCCGATGATCGCCCCGTGCAGGATCACCCGGTGGCCGACGACCACCCGCTTGCCGATCCGGACCGGGGAAACTCCGCCGCTGGTGTGTGCGACGCACAGATCCTGAACGTTGCTCTCCTCTCCGACTTCAATCGGCTCGATGTCCCCCCGCAGCACCGCCCCCGGCCAGATCGAAACCCTCGGCCCCAATATCACCCGGCCGATCACCAGGGCCTGCGGATGGACCCAGGCGGTCGGATCGATCTTCGGCGAGGTCCCTTCAAACGGCTCAATCATTGAATGAACATCGCGTCGCCGTACGAGTAAAAGCGATATTTCTGGCGGACCGCTTCCTGATAAGCACTCAAGATTTTTTCCTCCCCCGCGAACGCCGCCACCAGCAGGAGCAGGCTGGTGCCCGGCAGATGAAAGTTCGTTACCATCGCATCCACGACACGGAACTCGAACCCCGGCCGGATGAATAGATCGGTCGTTCCCTCGATTGTTCGTTCGCCCTGAGCTTGTCGAAGGGCGAACGTCTCCAATGTCCTCACCACCGTCGTCCCGACAGCGATGACGCGCCCGCCTTTCTTCTTGGTCTCTTCGATCGCCTCGATCGTCTCCGGCGGGACCCGGAACCATTCTTCGTGCAGCCGCCCATCCTGAATCTCTTTTTCTCCGACCGGTTTGAACGTCCCCCACCCGACGTGGAGCGTCACAAAAGCGACCCGGACCCCCGCCGCCCGTATCCTGTCCAGCAGCTCCTCGGTGAAATGAAGCCCCGCCGTCGGCGCCGCCACCGCCCCCGGCTCCCGGGCGAAAACCGTCTGATACCATTCCGCATCCCGCGGTTCCACCGGCCGCCGGATGTAGGGGGGCAGTGGAATTTCACCTAACTGAGAGAAGATCTGGTCTGTTTTTCCCTCGAATCTCACCTGTTTCTCTCCCGCTTCCGAGGCAACCACCTCCCCCCGGATCGATCCGTGGTCAAACAGAAGTTTCGTGCCCGGCCTCAACCGCTTCCCCGGCTGTCCCAAGCACCGGTAAACGCAACCCCGCTCATCCTGAGCCCCCGATCGAGTCGGGGGCAGGCTTTGTCGAAGGATGAGCAGTTCCACCTTTCCGCCGGTATCGGCCCTCTTTCCATAAAGCCGAGCCAGCAGGACCTTCGTGTCATTTAAAATCAGGCAGTCTCCAGGATGAAGGAAGGCAGGTAGATCCTGAAAGAGGCGATGGTCCATCCGACCGGTTGATCGATCCAGCACCAGCAGGCGGGCGGAATCCCGGGGCTCGCACGGCCTCTGCGCGATCAGCTCCTTCGGAAGGTCGTAGGTCAGCACTTAAACTTCAGGAATATATCGGGGGAATGGAACGATGCTCCGGATCAAAGAGAAATCATCATCCAGCGTCCAGAGAGGGACGTTATGGTGCTGCGTAACGGCGGCGATCATTAAATCAATGAGTTTGGCCTGGATCCCCTTGCGGGCAAGTGAAAACCGGCTTTCTTCGATACGTCCCCAAAAATCGTCGGGGAGATCCAGAGAAGGGATGGCACTAAACAATTCGCGCAATTGCATTCGTTCCCGTTCGGTCCGCGCACCCGATATCACCTCCACCCGAATCGGAGGGCAAGTCCTCACCAGCCGGGCCTGAAGCAGGCCGTCTAAATGAGCGGCTTCCCGGCTTCCGGCAGATCGGAAGAAGTGGACCCAGATCGAAGTGTCGGCAAGTATGCCTTCCAATTCGGACAATCTTTAGCGACCTCGGGATTTGCGAACGTCTATGGACAGATCGATCTTACCCCGAAGAGAACGCAATGCCTCGATGCGATGCTTGTTGATCAGCTCTTGAAGCCCGAGGGTAATCACCGTCGTTTTCGTCTTAACGTGCGAAACCCTCATTGCTTCGGCAACAAGGTCGTCTGGAAGCTCAATGGTTGTCCGCATATAAATTCCCTCCTGGGGCATATCCTCTATGTGAATATTACCATATTGATATGTGCCTATTCAACCGATTTTACGGGGCTCGCACGGCCTCTGCGCGATCAATTCTCTCGGCAGCTCGTAGGTCAGCATTTCCCCTCATTATAACAGAGGATGGAGAGAAGAATAATTAGCGCAGGCTTGAGCTTAAGCTTGGATGGCTTGATACAGCGCTTCGATGGCGGACTGATCCAGCGTATCTCCCAGGACGGAAAGTCCGAAGGAGTTCAGCACCTCTTTTAATTTGGCGCCGAATTCATTCACGGCTCCCATCAAAGTGGGAATGTGTTGGATTTGGATCAAGGCAGGATCAATCGTGATCCGATTGGTAATCTTATTGACTGCCTGAAACCGGCCCTCGAGGAGATTTTTCGGCATTTCAGGATCGCTGGAATTGGGGTCGTATCGGACGAGGTATCGGGACTCCCAGCGCTGAATTTCCTCATCAGAAAACCCAGCGCTTTCAGCAATCTTTCGAAGAGTTTTGTACCTGTCCGGATCCACCACCGCCACATTCGGAGACAAAACAGAGGATGGAATCTTCAAAAAGAACAGCGAAGCCAGAACCGCGTCGTAGTAAAGGATGCTGGCCTTCCCAGTCAAGGCGGGTTCGGTCAAAGGAGGAAGATTCCGAAGGATGTGCGCCACTTCTTCAATCACCTTGGCGTCAATCTCCTCCATCCCGGCGGCGGGGGGAGTTTCTTCTCCATTCTTCTTCTGAAGAGCGGCCCGCAGCTTATTCACGTCCACCAGATTCTCAGGGGGGTTGAGGGCTTCCAGCAGAGCCATCAGACGGCCCCTCTTCTCCGGAGTAAGGCCGGGGGCATGGATCGCCAGAGGGATGCTCCGCGCGGCCGTCTCGTAAAGCTTGTCCAACGCCTCTAAAGATTCCCCTCGGCTGAGGCCCCGCCGATAGTTCCCAACGGCCTCGACCACCGTTGGATCGACCAGAAGCGCCAACCGTATCCGGCCTAACGTGTCATCGAGAATCCCCTTCAATGCTTCCCGCCGGGGACGCGCCCGGCCATTCGATGCAAGAAGTTGCCGCAGCGGCTCCCGGCCCTCCCCCTGGGCTCCGGAGACTCTGTCCTCTATCGCCGCCAACTCTTGTGTGATCTTCCAATGGTCATCCGGCGAGATCCCGTGCAGCTTCTCAAAAATCAAATAACTCGCATTATCCAAATCGCGGCTGGTCCCTTCCCCCTGCCCGGAGTGGGTGGCGATGTGGTCCCTGGCGGCACGGACACTACCCTGTAATTCAGACCCTCCCACCTCCTGCAACCATCCGCCAAACTTCTCGAGAAACTGGTTGAAGATGGCCCGCATCTGCGGATCGGTCGACCCCTTGGACAACAGCGCCACCGCTTCCAGATCGTCGTCAGCCAAAATCTCCCCATCCACCATCGACGGCCGCACATCCAGGTTGCTCTGCAGGATGTCGGTCTTGAGCCCCGTCTGCAGATGCAAACTCTCTCCCCGATAGCTGTTCTGACCCGGAACACCCGCGATAGCGCTCCCAACCGCTTTTCGGGGAGCCCAGGGATGTTCGGGATCTCCAAAAAAGAGGGCCAGTACGATCGCGGCCACATCCCCCTTTAAATCCGCTCCGACGCTGTAATGGCCGACCACTGTCCCCAGTCTCTTCACCTCGGTGGATTCCAGATATTGACGAAGGAGCGTGGAAAAACTGCTCAGCGTCCCCGGCAAAAGCCGATGGTCCAGAAGATCCGATCCCTCCGGCTGGACCGGAACCAGCCGGTGAGGACCCACGCCGGCGGCCAGGTTCAAGGCCACCGGAGCGGCCCTCGCCCCCTCTTCCGGGCTCAAATGAATCTCCGCTCCTATCGAAGGCAGGCCCAGGGTCTGATCCAGTCTCTCCAGGCGGTTCAGATGAGCCATCCTCCGTTGACCTAACCCAACGAGACCTTCCCGAGAAGAAGACTGCCGGACGGCCAGCAGCAGATTCCGCCGCAGGGCCGCCCGAGCCCCTAAACTCAAATCCGGGTAATCTCGCTCCCCCTGAATGCTGCGCCAGCCCGTGCCAAACCTAACCAGCGCATCCTTATCTACTCCCTCCGGAAATCCAAGCGCCTGAAAGGTAATCCCCATCTGATCCAACCGTGCCGGATCATAGACCGCCAGCTCGATCAGAACCCCTGCGGCATTCCGGCGGACAACAGCGTCAGTTTCATGGGCCGGATCCAGGGAGCCGATCAGCGCTGAAACTATTTCAGACAACGATCCCGCCGGGGTTTGGGGGTTTTGAGCGGCGCTCCTCAGAGCCCATGCGGCATCCCGGCGGACAACAGCGTCAGTTTCATGGGCCGGATCCAGGGAGCCGATCAGCGCTGAAACTATTTCAGACAACGATCCCGCCGGGGTTTGGGGGTTTTGAGCGGCGCTCCACAGAGCCCATGCGGCATCCCGGTGGACAACAGAATTCGGATTGGAGAGACGAGCAATGTCTCGTGCCACCTCCTCCATCCCGGCGGCGGGGGAGGGAATGGCCGCAGCCGCAGAGGGAGGAACCCCTTGAAAATCGATGACGACGGCGGTCCGGTTGTCTCTGCCTCGTTGAGCTTTCGACATTAGCTCTCCGGCGATTTTTTCTGCCGGGCTGCCTGCCGCCGCGAGACTTGAAGTTAACTCTCCCTCAGGCACCGATCCCCAAATCCCATCGGAGCAAAGCAGTAGGCGGTCTCCTGGACTCAGAATGATTCCATTTAGATTGACCTCAGGCTCCTTGTTGAGATTTCCCACATATTGTGTCAACACCCTTCTTTCAAAAGGAGATCGTTTCTCTGCTTCTCTATCGATATCTAAATTGCTTAAGTTCGACCTCTTGTTGAGCACATTCCGCCAGGCCAGACTGTCGTTCTGCGTCAACAGCATCAACTGGCCCTGACCATAATGGTAAAGCCGGCTGTCACCGACGCTTGCAACAAACGCTTCATTGCCGATCATTAAAACAGCGACTACCGTCGTACCGATTCGGATTTCCCTGTTTTCCTGTGTTGAATATTCCTTCGACCGCGCGACGACTTTCTGATGCGCTTCCTTTACCGCGTGACCAAGCCCGTTTTCCATCTCATTCCGCCAAACCGGCCGCTGATTCTCGGGCAGATTCCGGTACTGTTCGAGTAATTTCAGAAACGATTCCTGCCTCACGTAGTTTGAAACCGTCTCGACGGCTATCTTGCTGGCCTCGTCTCCCTTGTCTGACCCACCTATTCCATCGGCCACAATGGCTACAACTCCAAGCGGATCCTGCTCCGGCCGGCCGACCGGCCCCAGGGCAAAAGAATCCTGCTGCGGGGGAGGTCTGTTTCCTATTTCCCGCAACGCCTGCGCCCGCACCCCGAGCTGTGGAACTTCCAGAAATTTCTCGTCCTCCTCCAACCCGGCGGAAGATCTGCCCTTGACGATTTCCCTTTCTGCTCCATCCTGGAGAGCGGCCAAAATATTTCTGTCCACGGGACCGGAAGGCCTTGACCCATCCTGTAGAAGCTTCAGCTGGTACCGATGGAGGAATAAGTCCGTTTCTCCCAGACGGGTCAAATCAATGTTTTCTTTCCGTTTATCCAGAAAAATCTTCACTCCTACCTCTTTTCTTTTCCCATCCTCACCAGCAATTTTCTTCCCAGCCGTCATGGCTTCCCCCGGCTTCAGAGATATGCTGTTTCCAACCATGTTAACGACCTCGAAATCCTCGGAATTGCCGGACCGTTGGATCAACAAGGAAGGGAAGTTGGACACTTTGAGTTGTAGTCTTCCATAAGCAAGAGCTGACCATGCCCTTACCGGAATCCTCACTGCTGCAGGGAGAATCTTCAAACCAACCCACTTCTTTCCATTTTCCTCGAACTCTTTCGTAAGGTTTTGATCCAGAGGGATTCGTTCAATGCCCACCGCCTCCTCCAGCCCGGCGGCGATCAGCTTTTGACCTTTTGTGAGGGCAACGGCGACCTCCTCTTCCAGACCGGCGTTGTTTCCGGTCTGAAGCGGCCGCAGAGCGAAGGCAGGGAAAGGCGGAGTAAGACTTAGACTTAGGAAAACAGCGATGACTCGGGACAAAAAAATATCTCCTCTTATGGAATGTTTCTTATGATCCCTCATCATACCTCAAGTATACCTGCCCTCCTGCCGGGAATTCAAGTGATTAAACAAGATTTAATTACTACTTACAAAACCGGGCAACCCTTTGAGGTTTCGAGGCTTAGCGCTGGGGAAATAGAAGCTGAGAATCTCATCCATGGTCTTGCCCCGACGAGCCATCCCGTAAGCCCCCCACTGGCACAAGCCCACCCCATGGCCCCATCCAAATCCATCGAACATAACCCTTCGGCCAGATCGGTTCACAGTAAAGTTTAAACTTCGCAGCCGGTTCGACCCCAGGAGTTTTCGAAAATCACGGCCCGAAAAGAGGGCGCTGCCGCCGGCTCCTCTGATTCGGATTGCCCGCACCCGGCCCGAGGCATTTCGCTCCAGAATCTCACACTCCTTAAAGTCGCCGATTCCTTCAGCCGTTTTCCCCAACGCATTGATAAAAGCCGTCGAAGAGAGATCGGCCTGCCAACGGAAATGTTTCAAACCCCGGCAGTACGGATCGGCCCTGCCTTTGAGTGGAGCCGGATCCCCCTTGACCTGCCACAACTCCGAGGCATCCTCCGTGTGTCCGCCGCAGTTGGCATGAAAGGTCGCGGAGAGAAGTTCCCCCTCGTAGGCCAACACCTGCCCCCGGGTTGCCTCCACTGCTTCTTTGGTCCGCTGCCGCTCGGAAGCCACTCCATAATACAGATGGGTCGCCGTGTCCGCCGTCACGTCGAAAGGACTTCCCTTCTGGATCCAGACCCGGTGCGCTACCATCGTCCGGGAAACCACCGCATGGGCCTTGAGCGCCTCCATCGGCCAGTCGGAACTCACCTCGCTGGCTAAGGCACCAACCAGATACTCCTCCAAGCCGAGCCGATTAATGACGGTCAGGCGTCCAGCGGGAGTCCGGGTAAAGATCAGATCTCCCCGGTAAGGCCGGGCGTCGATCCGGAGGATGGAATCGTTCGTGGTTTCCAAGAGGACCGTCTGCGACTCGGTCTGGATCGGGCCGATTTTTAAGCCCGGATTTCCGGCTTCCACCCCCTGCCATTTCAGATTCGGCCACTGGCCGATCAACTTCCCCGTCGAGAAATCGGTCGCCCGACACGGAGCCAGAACAGTCACCCGGACACTGGGAACTTCCTGGAGGATCGCTATCCGAACCGTCGGCTCCTCCGCCGCGATCGCAGCGCTTAGCAAAACCCAAGAGAAACTCGCCGGAAATAACCCGAAACGAACGAAGGCTTTCTTCATCGATGGAAAAACAGGTTCGCCACCAGGGTGAGCAGCAAGCTTAAGATGAGACAGGTGGTCAGGGGGAACGAGAAGGTAAATCTTTCCCGCTGGATCAGGATGTCGCCAGGCAGCCGTCCCAGCCACGGAAGTTTAGGGGCAAAGGTGAGCGCGACGCCGACGGCTACCAAAATCAATCCTGAAACGATCAACCATTTCCCAAGAGGCATTAGATCAAACGCTTCGGGGACATCCCTAGATGGTCGCTGGCCGCCCGGGTCGCTTCCCGGCCCCTCGGGGTTCTGCGCAAAAACCCGGTCTTCAAAAGGTACGGCTCCACCACATCGACGAGCGTGTCCGCTTCTTCATTCAAGGTCGCCGCCAAGGCTTCCAACCCGACCGGTCCCCCGTTGTACTGTTCCAGGATCACCTTCAAGACCCGCCGGTCCACCTCATCCAATCCCATCGGATCGATCCCCTGATTATTCAAGGCGGTCTGCGCGGTCGCCGGAGTCACCCGGCCGTCTCCTTTCACCTGGGCATAATCCCGTACCCGCCTAAGAAGCCGGTTGGCCACCCGAGGAGTCCCCCGGGCCCGCCGGGCGATCTCCAGAGATCCTTCCGGCTCAATCGAAATCCCCAAAAGCCGCGCCGACCTCTCTAAGATTCGGATCAGATCCGATGGATCGTAGAAATTCAGATGGTACGCCAATCCAAACCGGGCCCGGAGCGGAGAGGAGAGCAGCCCGGAGCGGGTCGTCGCCCCAATCAGGGTGAACCGTTTCAGGTTGAACTTGATCGTCTTGGCGTACGGGCCTTTATCAATGATGAAATCAATCTGGAACTGCTCCATCGCCGGATAAAGGAACTCCTCCACCACCTTGGAGAGCCGGTGGATCTCGTCGATGAACAGGATGTCCCCCTCCGCGAGATTAGTCAGGATCCCGATCAAGTCTCCCGCCCGCTCGATGGCCGGCCCGGAGGTCGCCGTGATCTTCGTCCCCATCTCGTGGGCGATGATGTACGCCATCGTGGTCTTGCCCAATCCCTGCGGCCCGCTGAACAGCAGGTGTTCCAACGGCTCCGACCGCTGTTTGGCCGCCTCAATGGCAACCTTCAAATTTTCCACCAATTCGGCCTGGCCGATAAACTCCTCCAACGTCTGCGGGCGCAGCGACAGGTTTAGGACACGGTCCTCATCGGTTTCATTCCCCGTCAGGAGAACTTCTCGTTGGGAATTCAACAGGGCTGGGTCGGCATCTGTCATTTCTAGTTGCCCTTCACCTTCTGTTTGTACACCTCGTTTAAGATCTCTTCGACCGTGGTGAGATTGGCATTCCGGTCCAACGCGTTCTTGATCATCGCCTGCGCCTCGTTCCGGCGGTACTGAAGCTGGAGAAGCACCTCCAGCGCCTCCGCCCCCGCATTGGAGGCGGGAACCTCCGCCGGACGCCGCTCCTCTTCGGGAATCAGCGCGTATTTGCCCACCTTCCCCTGGAGCTTGGCGACGATCTCCTTGGCCCGCTGAGGCCCGATCCCGGGGAGAGAGCGCAAAAAATCCAGGTTCCCGTCATCGATCGCCCGGGCGATCATGGGAATCGGCTGGTTGATTGCCTTCACCGCCGCCTTCGGCCCGATCCCTGAAACCGTGATGAAGGTTTCAAAGAAATCCCGCTCCACCTCGTTGATGAAGCCGATCAGGATCGGGATGGCCCGTGAGGGTTCCACGTGATGATAATGAAAGGTGATGAGCCGAAGCTTTCCGTCCGGACTGATGTGGCGGTCCAAGCCCCGCAGGATAGAAACCGGAACCCAGACTTCATACGTCAACCCATTGGTCTCCAAGAATATCTTCAGTTCACGGCGATCCACCAGCGTGCCGTGCAGGCGGCTAATCATTTCCTCTCCATCCCCAACCCTTCACCGTATCCAGATGGCAGAGGGCCACCGCCAATGCGTCGGTGACGTCCGCCGGAACCTGGCCGCCGTTCAGGCCCAGGCGCATCTGGACCATCCGGGCAATCTGCAGCTTCGGGGCATGCCCCTTACCCACGACCGCCTTCTTGATCCGGGTAGGCAGATAACTCCTCACTGGAATCTTGGCAAGTGCGGCGGTAGACAAGAGGACTCCCCGGACGTGTCCCATCAGGATGGCTGGTTTCGGAGTTTTATAGTAGCTGTAAAGATCCTCGACGGCCATGAAATCTGGCCTGTGTTGGGTGAGGATGATTTGCAGTTCCCGGGCGACAGCCGCCAACCGGTGGGGGAGCGGGTTGCCCGTCTTGGTGCGGATCAACCCCGCTTCAACCAGTCTGGCTTTTTGAGTTCCGTTGACTTCGATGAGCCCGTAGCCGGTGGCGTCCAGCCCGGGATCGATCCCCAGGATCCGCATACGAGTAGGATAGCCCCGCCGGGAATAGGTGTCAACTTACTACTTGGCCGCTTCGGCTAAGATCGCGTCCGGGATGTCGAAATTGGCGTAGGCGTGGGAAACGTCGTCGTGCTCTTCCAAAGATTCCATGAAAGCCAGGATCTTTCTAGCAGCCGCTTCATCCTTAACCGGAACGGTAGAGGAAGGCAGCATCGTCAGCTCCGCCGACTGCCATCCGATGCCGGCCTGGGTCAGCGCCTGCTTGACCACCTCCAAATCCTTCATCGGGGTGGTAATTTCATACAGCGCATCCACCGTTTTCAAATCCTCCGCCCCGGCGTTTAAGACTAGTTCCATGAGGCGCTCTTCCTCGACCTTGGTTTTATCGACGAGGATATATCCCTTTTTCTGGAAAATCCAGGCAACCGACCCGGAGCCAGCCATGTTGCCGCCGTTTTTCGTGAAGATGTTGCGGACTTCGGCTGTGGTCCGATTCTTACTGTCGGTCAGGGCTTCCACAAGAACCGCGACTCCTCCCGGGGCATACCCTTCGTAAACGACCTCTTCATAGATAACACCCGGCAACTCTCCCGTGCCCCGCTTGATCGCTTTCTCGATATTGTCCTTGGGCATGTTGGCCTCTTTGCCCTTGGCGAGCGCCAGACGCAGGCGGGGATTCCCATCGACGCTGCCCCCTCCGGCCTTCGCCGCCGCGGTGATTTCTTTGATCAGCTTGGTGAAAAGCTGACCCCGCTTGGCGTCGGCAGCGCCTTTCTTATGCTTGATGCTGGCCCACTTGGAATGCCCTGACATCGAAACCACAGTATACCAAGAAAAACGCCCTCTGGAAAACCAGAGGGCGTTTAAAATTAAACCGGGCACTGACCTACTCTCCCAGGCCGTTGCCAGCCAAGTACCATCGGCCCTGCGGGGCTTAACGACCGTATTCGGAATGGGAACGGGTGTGGCCCCCGCGGTATGGGCGCCCGGAAAAGATCCGGACAACTAACTGCACGGTTACGTCACACCTGACGCTAAGAAAAATGGTGGTCAAGCCGCACGGCCGATTAGTACTGGTCAGCTACAGGGGTCGCCCCCCTTCCACCTCCAGCCTATCAACCTGGTAATCTTCCAGGGGCCTTTAGGGACCTTGCGGTCCGGGAATCCTTATCTTCGGGTGGGCTTGGCGCTTAGATGCGTTCAGCGCTTATCCCGACCGAACATGGCTACCCAGCCTTTGCGCCTGGCGGCACAACTGAGACACCAGCGGTTCGTTTGTCCGGGTCCTCTCGTACTACGGACAACCCCCGTCAAGATTCCTAACGCCCACGAGAGATAGAGACCGAACTGTCTCACGACGTTCTAAACCCAGCTCGCGTACCGCTTTAACCGGCGAACAGCCGGACCCTTGGGAGCTTCTCCACCCCCAGGATGCGATGAGCCGACATCGAGGTGCCAAACCGGGCCGTCGATGTGAACTCTCGGGCCCGATAAGCCTGTTATCCCCGGAGTACCTATTATTCGTTGAGCGACGGCGCTCCCACTAGCCACCGCCGGATCACTAGGACCGACTTTCGTCCCTGCTTGTCCTGTCGGACTCGCAGTCAAGCCCCCTTATGCCCTTACACTCGACGCGCGATTGCCAACCGCGCTGAGGGGACCTTGGTGCTCCTCCGTTATCCTTTAGGAGGAAACCGCCCCAGTCAAACTGCCCGCCTGGCCCTGTCCCGATCCCTACAGAGGACCGGTTAGAACGTTCGTACGACCAGGGTGGTATTTCACCGTTGGCTCTGCGGAGCCCGAGAGCTCCGCTTCAAAGCCTCCCACCTATCCTACGCAGACCGGACCAACATTCCAGACCAGGGTACAGTCAAGGTTCCGGGGTCTTTTCGTCTACTCGTGGGTAGACGGCATCTTCACCGCCACTACAATTTCGCCGAGTCGCTCGCTGAGACAGCAGCTGTATTGTTACACCATTCGTGCGGGTCGGAACTTACCCGACAAGGAATTTCGCTACCTTAGGACCGTTATAGTTACGGCCGCCGTTTACTGGGGCTTCAGTTCAACGCTTCCGGAACCTTGCGGCTCCATGACGCATCCCCTTAACCTTCCAGCACCGGGCAGGTGTCACTCCCTATACGTCGTCTTACGACTTAGCAGAGAGATGGGTTTTTACTAAACAGTCATACAGCTCTCTTTACTGTGAGTCTGACGAACTCCATGGGTAAACCACTTCATCCATCAGACCACCCCTTATTCCGAAGTTACGGGGCCATTTTGCCGAGTTCCTTAGCGAGCGTTCTCTCGCGCGCCTTAGCATGTTCTGCTAGTCTACCTGTGTCGGATTGCGGTACGAACTCCCGATGATACCTCGCGGAATCAGCTATTTCTTGGCAGTGCGGCCTTTGGTAGTTTGTCTTGGGTATCCCCGTGACTCCCCATCCCCTCTCGACCCTTGCGGGCCTACCGGGTTGGCCCGGGACATCCAGCACCCGGGATACCATAGCCCCCTGCGTCACCAATCCCACTCAAGCGCATCGCCAGGAGGGGCCGGAATATTCACCGGCATTCCATCGCTTACGCCTTTCGGCCTCAGCTTAGGATCGCCTAACCCTGGGCGGACGAACCTTCCCCAGGAAACCTTAGACTTTCGGCGTGCCGATTTCTCATCGGCATTTTCGCTACTCATACCAGGATCCTCACTGCTGCCTCGTCCAGCGGTCCTTCCGGTCCGCCTTCACCCTACTGCAGCACGCTCCCCTACCATCTTAACGGTACCAGGTACAAGTTTGTACCTGGTACCGAATAAAATCCGCGGTGT
>JACQCH010000055.1 GCA_016201735.1 Candidatus Omnitrophota bacterium | reverse complement strand
TCGCCAGAGGTTCTTCAAGGCGCTGGCGCAAATCCGAAGACTCCGAATCCCGTGAAATCACACGAAGTTGTCGAAGTCAAAACCACGGGCCTCGTCGAGACGGCTGAAAGAATGCACCGATTCACGGGTTTTTCAGGTTCATCGGTCCTGGAATTTTGGCTGACGTTTCTCGAGGAAGGATTTCAAACCCTCCCGCATGTCTGAAGTTTCACAGAGCTGGCCGAACAGCGCCGCCTCCAGCTTCAACCCCTCCTCGAGCGGCCGCCCCAGCCCCTCCCGGGTTGCCTTCAAGATCCCCTCGACGGCGGGGCGGCTTTTGGAGGCGATCTTCTTGGCCAATCCCATCGCCTGCTTCATCACCTCGGCTTCGGGAACGAGCCGGTTGACCAGGCCGATCTCGAAGGCCTCTTTGGCGTTCAACATCTCCCCTGTCAGGTTCAGTTCCAGGGCCTTCGCTTTGCCGACGATCCGGGCCAGCCGCTGCGTTCCGCCGAACCCAGGCATGATCCCCAGATTGATCTCCGGCTGGCCGATCCGGGCCCGGTCGCTGGCGATCCGGATCGAGCAGGACATGGCCATCTCGTTGCCTCCGCCCAGGCAATGGCCGTTGATGGCGGCGATGGTCGGAATCGGCAGGTTCTCCAGCTTGTTGAACACCCTCTGCCCCAAGGTGGCCGCCTCGGTCCCTTGGGCGGAATTTTTCAGCTCCGAAATTTCCTTGATGTCTGCCCCGACGATGAAGAAGGTTCCGGCCCCGGTTAGGATGAGCACCTTCGGTTCCGGGACGGGTCCCAACCCGTCCAGGAAACCGTCGAGTTCCGTCAGGACCGCCTTGGAAAGCAGGTTTGCCGGCGGGTTGCTGATGGTCAATGTGCAGATTTTCTCCTCGGTGGAAACGCCCAGGAACTGATATTCAGCCATGACGCCTCCTAATAAGTAAAGAAGCCTTGTTTCGATTTGACGCCGAGAAAGCCGGCGTTCCGCATGGTTCTGAGCCGGTAGGCCGGATGGAACCGGAATCCCAGCGCCTGGGTGAATTTGTCCAACCCCTCCACGAGGGTATCGATTCCGATCGCGTCGGCGGTGTGCAGAAGCCCTCCCTTGGAAGGGGAATAGCCCAAACCGGCCACCACCGCGGTTTCGATTTCGCTGGCGGAGGAGATTCCTTCTTGAAGAGCCAGCACCGCCTCGTTGATGATGAGAAGCATCAGCCGCTCCGGCGAGAAAACCGTTCGCCCTGAGCTTGTCGAAGGGCCCGTCTTGACTTGGAGCGCCTGAACCTCCTTTTGAAGTTCCGGGTCCGGTTTGCCGGTTTCCGTCGGTCCCGCCGATGAATAATCGTAGAAGCCCCGTCCCCCTTTGCGGCCCAGGCGCTTGAATTCCAGCATACGGCTCCAAAGTTCCGCCGGCTGCATCCGCTGGCCGTACCCCTGCCAGAGGACCTTTCCCGCCTCGGCGCAGATGTCCATCCCCAGGGCGTCGGTGAGCGTAAAGGGGCCCATCGGCCAGCCCAAGGCCTTCATCGCCTGGTCGATCTCCTCGATCCCGGCCGCCCCTTCCTGGAGGCAGAGGACCGCTTCATTTAAATACGGCATGAGCAGACGGTTGACGAGGAAACCGGGACACTCTTTGACCCGGACCGGGAATTTCCGCAGGGATTCGGCGAAGGTGGTGACCGCCTCCACCGTCTCGTCGCTGGTGGCCAGGCCCGGGATCACCTCGACCAGCTTCATCACATGAGCCGGATAGAAAAAATGAAGCCCCACCACTTGAGAGGGCCGCTTCGTGATGGCTCCTAATCCGGAGATCGACAGGGCCGAGGTGTTGGAGGCCAGGATCGTTCCGGGGGAGCAGATCTCGTCCATTTTCCGGAAGACCGGCTCCTTGATCTTCATCAATTCCGGGACCGCCTCGATCACCAGATCCACCTCCTTGAACGGATCGTCCGAGGTGGTGGGGGTGATCAGCTTCATCTTCTGCTCCAGCTCCTCCGGGGTCATCCGGCCCTTCGCCACCCGCCCCTCGTAGATTTTCCGGATCGTGTTCACGCCCCGCTGGAGGAACTCCTCGTTGACTTCCTTTAAGACAACCGGGATTCCGCTGTAAGAGATCACCTGAGCGATCCCCGCTCCCATCGTGCCCGCGCCGACCACGCCGACTTTATAGATCGCCATGAAGAGTTCTCCTTACTCCGATATTAATTTTTTAATCGCTGGCAGGTGCGCCTCCGTCTCTTCCTCTCCCCGATGAATCAACTGGTCCACGTTGTAGAACTCGAACCAGTTGACCCGGGGAATCGTCGGATGAAGGGCGACGTCCGCCTGGGCGCATCCGGCCTCCGCCAAGATGTATTCCATCCCCTGCATGGTGTGCATGATGACGTCGAAGATGTTGGAATCCAGCCATTGCCACCATTTTCGCCTTAAGCGGAAGCTCAAGATCTGAAGCCGTCCCTTGGATTCCGCTTCCCGGCGGAGACGATCCCGTTCCTCCGCCAATTCCTGATGCCGACGGTGGATGTCCTCCGGGCTAGGCAGGGTATTCACCGCGATGATCTTATGGACTCCCATCCGGGTCAAGACATCTACCGGGACCGGATCCAGGACGCCGCCGTCGATCAGCCACCGGCCATTCACCCGAACCGGTTCAAAGATCGCCGGGATTGAGACCGAAGCCCGGATCGCCTGAACCAGGGATCCCTCGTCGATCACCACCAGCTCCCGGCGGGCGTAGTCGCAGGCGGTGATCTTCATGGGGACCTTCAGGTCCCGGAAGGTTTTGTTTCCCAGCTGTTGCTTCAGGAGCCGGGTGACTTGTAAGCCGGCTAAGATCCCGAATTTCGGGATGGCCGGATCCGCCAGTTTCAAGAGGGACCGTTTCGACCGAAACCAGCCGGCGATCTCCTCCAACTGCTGAGAGGAGAACCCTGCCGCCCAGAGGGCCCCCACCAGCGCCCCGATCGAGGAGCCGGCCACGATGTCGATCGGGATCCGCTCCCGTTCCAGCACCCTTAAAACCCCGATGTGAGAAAGCCCCATGGCGGCCCCGGACCCGAGCACGAGACCCACCAACACCTCGCCGATCTCCCGGCTCACCCGCCGGATCGCTTGGGCGTACTCCCAATCCGGGTGGGCCAGAACGATCGGGTGCCCCGGCGCCGTCGGGGCCGCGACCGAGGGGAGGGTGGCGTAGACCCGGTGTCCCAAGAGGTGAGTCCGTTCTTCCGGGTCGACCCGGATGGAGGATTCATTGACCACGACCTTCACCCGGTCCCGGGCCTGCTGAATCGTCCTCTCCAGATCCTGGATAAATTTCCCGGTGGCGGTGAGGTGCTCCTCGGTCGACTCACAGACGAGGTGGATCCAGTCGGTTTGGACCAGCGCTTTGAACACGGTCCGATCCATCTCGTGGGGCAGGTCGGTGATCACGAAATGGTACAGGTTCGCCAGATAAGAGAGTAAGGGGGTGACCTGTGTCATATCGGAAAGCACCTTCGGATCGTGAGCGACGTTTAAGGTGTCAATCCCGATCGAGGGATGTTCCATAAAGACTTGAGCGACCCGGGATTGGTCGAAAGCGACTCCCTTGAGATGAATGGGCGGCGGGAAACTCGTCACCCCCAGGGCCTGGCAGATTTCCGTGCCGGAGGGGCTGATGTCGACGAGGATCACCCGTTTCCCGGTCTCCTTCCTCAGGGAAACGGCCAGATTAACGGCGTACATCGTTCGTCCCGTTTCCCTTAAAGGGCTGTAGATGGAGATCAGGGTTGATTCGAACACCCGTTTCTCCGGCAGGTCCTTCTGTCTCAGCCGCCGGGAGAGGGTGGTGGACAGGTGGATGGCGACTTCCGGGATCTCTTTCAGGATCGTTTCGAATTCGGCCCGCTTGATTTTCAAGAGGATCGAATCGTTCATCACTTCGGAGGTGACCGAGTGGGGTTCTTTGGTCAAGAGGGAAATCGTCCCGAAATAGTCGCCCCGGTGAAGGATCTCCAGCGGGGTCTCCTTCCCGCCCGGCCTTTTTGCCAGGACCCGCACCCGGCCGCTGATCAAGCCGTAGAATGCGTCGGGTGGATCCCCTTGCGAGTAAATCCGGTCGTTCTTTTCGTATTCGACGAGGCGGGATCGGACGGCGATGAAATTAAGCTGGGTGTCAGTGAGATTGGCGAAGATGGAGATCTGCCGGAGCAGGGAACGCTTATTATTAGATGAGTCTGCATGCTCCAGTTGGTTCTTGGGTCTCACCCCGCCCCTCCGTTTCTATGAAAAGCCATTTGGCTTTTCATAGTGCCGAGCCACAGCTCGGCACAGGCGCTGTCGAACCTCATTCCCTTAGCCTGCGCTGCTCGACAGCGCAGGAAACGGAGGGGCGGGGTCACGGGCTCCATGATAGCATAGGATTATCCGTATCCAAACCGCTTGAGATCCCTTGGATTCTTCCTCCAATTGGGAGCCACCTTGACCCACAGGTCCAGAAAAACCGGTCCTTCGAGAAGCTTTTCGATCTCCAGCCGAGCGGTTTGGCCGATCCTTTTCAACAGGCCCCCCTCTTTACCGATTAAAATCCCTTTTTGGGATTCCCGTTCCAGATAAAGGGTGGCCCGGATGTAAGTGGTCGGGGCCGCCGTCGCCGGATTTGGCCCTCGGCTGGAGGGCTGGCCGGAGCGCCATTCCTCGATCATCACAGCCACGGCGTGCGGGATTTCTTCGTGCGTGAAGATGAGCGTCTTTTCCCGGATCAGTTCCCCGGCCAACTCCCGGACCGGCCGGTCGGTCACCTGATCCGACGGATACAGGGCGGGCCCTTCCGGCAGGGCTTTCTTTAAGGCCTCCAGGAGCGGCTGGGCGGTGGTCCCTTTCTTTGCGGAGATCGGGAAGATCTCCCGGAACGGGTAGATCTGGCTGAACGCCTCGATCTGCGGCAGGACCAATTTCCTCTCGATCCGGTCCACTTTATTGATCGCCAAAAAGACCGGCGTTTCTTCCTTTCGGGGAAGCAGCGGAATAATTTCCCGGTCGCCGTCGGTGACGCCGACGTGGGCTTCCGTCATCAGGAGCAGGACGTCCGCCGCCTCCAAGGCCTCCCGGGCCTGCCCCACCTGGTGCTTGGCCATCAGGGTCTTCGCGCCCCGGTAGATTCCGGGGGTATCGAGGAACAGGATCTGGGCGTCGGCGAGAGTGAGGATTCCCAAGAGCCGGTCCCGGGTGGTTTCGGGTTTGGGCGAGACGATGGCGATCTTCTGCCCAAGGAACCGGTTGAGCAGGGTCGACTTGCCCACATTGGGCCGGCCGATCAAGGCCACCGTCCCGCACCGATGCGCTGGATTCATGAGAGGAAATTATAGGTGGTGAGTGTGCTTCTTCAGCCAATCAGCTACGTCTTGAACAGTAACTTGCCTCTCGATGATTTGCATCATGAGGGCGTAACCCTGTTGACGGGATGCTGTGATGCGATAGCCATTAATTTCAAGGAAAAGATCGAAACACTCCCACGCCATTCGTTTGTTGCCGTCTAGGAAAGGATGGTTTCGCACGAGAGATTCAAGCAGTGCACCAGCCTTTTCAAAAATGGCGGGATATAGATCTTCGGCTCCAAAGGTGGCCTTCGGGCGCGCAAGAGCAGACCGAAGCAAACCCTCGTCCCTAAGGCCGGGGCTGCCGCCGGTTTCTTCCATTACCCGGCGGTAAATCCAAAGAACTTGCCGGTAACCGAGATATTTCACTCGGCCAGCCGTTTAAGCAAGGGCAGATTCCTCTGAATAGACTGATCTACGAGTCGCCGAAACTCTGGCGTGACCACATCATTAGCAAATTGTGCTTCCAGGAGATGGATGGCCTCTTCCAAAAGCTTTGACTGTGGAATTCGGGTCTGCTCCGAAAGGCGCCTCAAAACGCGCGCGTCTCTATCATGCAATTGGGTCGAATATTTAACCATGGGATTAGCCCTCCATTAAAAGAGTTTACCAGAAAAGACATGATAAAACAAGATATAACATGAATCGTAAGGAAGCCGGCAAGGAGCGAGCGAATGGTTTTCATGGGACTGTTATCTAAAGTATGGCTGAACGAAGTTTTTCTAGACTAACCAACCGGTATCGGAGAGTTTGAAGAGGGGCTGAGGGTTGAAGGCCTGGGCGAAATTGTAGACTCCCTGGAAATCGGCGAGGGAATCCTCGTCGGTTTTGCCGAGGAGCTGGATGTCCACCAGGGAAAAGACGATCCGGCCGAAATCTTCCGTGGACTGGACCCCCCAATGTTCGAACACCTGGCGGGTCAAGGGGCCGAATTGGTCCATCCCGTAGATCCGGATCCCCTCGAGCAGTTCCTGGCCGGTGACGTGGCTGCGGCTAGAGGAGGCCGCACCACTTGTAATCTCTGAGTCGTGCCGGCGCTGGGGCAGTCGGCTGACGGTGAAATGCAGGGCCGCCAGCACGAACGTGTACGCCTCCGGCTTGTACCGGAGGTTCTGCTTGCAAAGGGTCCGGACCTTTTGGAGGAATTCCGTTTTCGGGTTTACCATCGAATCCTTTCCAGCCCCATGAGGATGCCGAGGATCGACTTGGCGTCGACGATCTTATTTTTTCGGATCATTTCAACCGCTGTGCGGGCTGGAACGATCCAGGGGCTGATGTACTCGTCCTTGTCCATAGCGACCTTGTGAGCCAAGACCGATAAGCCGCTGGCCCGGTAAAGAACCATCCGCTCCGTTGAAACGCCCGGCGCCGGATAGAATTCTAAGAGCCGCTCCCAGCGGCCGGCCCGGGTGCTGGTCTCCTCCGCCAGCTCCCGCTTGGCGCAGGAGAGGAGCGTTTCGCCGACCTCGCTGGTGCCGGCCGGGATCTCATAGATGTACGTACCCAGCGCATGGCGGAACTGCCGGATGAGGAGCACGCGATCTTTTCCCATCATCGGAACGATCACCACCGAGGGCGGGTGCCGGAAGGTTTCCCGTCGGAAAACCCGACCCGTTTCGGTCCGGAAGCTGTCCAGGGTCAAACGAGCCACCCTGCCTCGGTAAAGGATTTTAGTGCCGGTCCGCCGGATCGCGAGGTCTGTTTTCATAAAGGGGAATTGTAGCATATCCGTGTATAATGAGGAACATTATGCCGGATTCAATGGGTCCGCTGGAACTGGCCGCGAAGGCGGCCTTTTATGTCGTCGCCGCGGGCACCCTGCTGGCCGGATGGGTGACGGTGAGCGCCCGGAATCTGTTCCGGTCCGCGTTAGGGCTGGCCGGCGCCCTGTTCGGGGTGGCGGTCCTGTATCTTTTCCTGGAGGCGGAGTTCCTGGCGGTGACTCAGTTGTTGATCTACGTCGGGGCGATCCTCACCCTGATCATCTTCGGGGTGATGCTGACCGCCCGGATCGCCGATCCGACCCTCCCCCGCTGGAACCGGCAGGCCGGCCTTGCCTTTGTGTTGGCGCTGGGGCTGGGGCTGGCCTTGGGTTGGATCTTTTTAAACAGCTCCTGGAAAATAGAGGCGGCTCCGGCGGCCTCGGCCGTTTCAGCGGCGGTTTCTCTGAAAATCCTGGGCCGATCTCTGCTGTCGGTCTATCTGCTTCCCTTCGAACTGCTGTCCGTGCTCCTGCTCGGTGCTCTAGTGGGAGCGATCGTGATCGCCCGGAAGGAGGAGGAATAATGCTCCCGATCATCCTGAGCCCCCGATCGAGTCGGGGGCAGGATTTGTCGAAGGATGATCGGTCATGGTTCGACAGGCTCACCATGACCGGTCGGTGCCGTTAAGGTGATTGTGCCGCTTCCACACGTCCTTGTCGTCTCGGCCGGGCTGTTTGCCCTGGGACTTTTCGGGGTACTCACCCGCCGCAACGCGATCGGGATTTTGATGTCGATCGAGCTCATTTTAAACAGCGCGAACCTGAACCTGGTCGCGTTCAACCGGGCCTGGGGGTCGAGGGACGGGCTGGGCCAGGTGACGGCCCTGTTCGTCATCGGGGTGGCGGCCGCGGGGGCGGTGGTGGGGCTGGCCCTGATCCTGGCGATCTTCCGGCACCGGCAGACGATCTCGGCCGACGAGATCAAATTATTGAAGGGCTAAGGGGCTCGCAATGACGTTGCTTCTTATCCCGTTTCTTCCACTCGCCGCTTTCGTTGTTCTGATCCTGTTCGGCCGCCGGCTCGGGAAATTTTCCGCCGGCGTGAGTCTTCTTGCCCTGGCCGGCTCTCTCTATTTTTCCGTTCGGTCTTTTTTCCTGCTCCTGGCGGCCCACGATCCTCTGCGGTTTTCCTGGATCTGGCTGCCTATTGGAGAGCACCCTCTTCGGATCGGATTTCTGATGGATCCGCTCTCGGCCACGATGTGCGGGGTGGTGACGGTGGTCGGCTGGCTCATCATGCTTTATTCGATCGGCTACATGGGAGAGGATCCCCGGTTCAGCCGGTTCTTCGCGTATCTTTCCTTATTCTTCAGCGCCATGCTGACCCTGGTGCTGGCCGACAACCTGCTTCTTCTTTACATCGGGTGGGAAGGGGTGGGGCTCTGCTCGTATCTGTTGATCAGTTTCTGGTTCGAGCGGCCGGCGGCGGCGAACGCAGGGAAGAAGGCGTTTCTCACCACGCGGGTGGGGGACTTGGGGCTGCTGGGAGGGATTCTGCTCATCGCGAAATTGACCGGCGATTTAAGTTTGACCGGGCTGGAATCGAAGGCGGCCGCCTTGGGAGCGTGGGCGCCTGCGGCGGCGCTTCTGATTTTCTGGGGAGCGGTGGGGAAATCGGCGCAATTTCCTCTCCACGTTTGGCTGCCGGACGCGATGGAGGGGCCGACTCCGGTTTCCGCGCTGATCCACGCGGCGACGATGGTGGCCGCCGGGATTTACCTCGTGGCCCGGACGATGCCATTGTTTCTTCCCAATCCACAGGTGATGTTCTCCGTGGCGATGGTCGGCGGGATCACCAGTTTCTTCGCCGCGACGATCGCCTGCACGCAGACCGACTTGAAAAGGATCCTGGCCTACTCGACGTTGAGCCAGCTTGGATTCATGATGATGGGCTTGGGGGCCGGCTCTTCCTTCGCCGGCATGTTTCATCTGGTGACGCACGCCTGGTTCAAGGCCCTCCTGTTCCTCGGGGCCGGCTCGGTGATCCACGCGGTCCATCATCAGGATGTGACCAAGATGGGAGGATTGTGGAAATCCATGCCGGTCACGGCCCTCACCTTCACCGTGGCGGCCGTCGCCATGGCTGGGATTCCGCCTCTCTCCGGATTCTGGTCCAAGGAGGAGATCTTAAGCGCGCTGGCCAGCTTCAATCCGTTCTTCCTCTATATAGGGCTGGCGATCACTTTCTTGACCGCCTTTTACATCAGCCGGGCGGTGATTTTAACTTTCGCCGGGAAATCACACGTCATTCCCGCGAAAGCGGGAATCGATCCTCGCTTTCGCGAGGATGACGTTCACGAATCACCGCTCGTCATGACCATCCCCCTGCTGATCCTGATGGCCGGGGCCGCCGGGATCGGTTTCATCGGAACGGCATTCACCGGACATTGGTTCCAACATTTTCTCGCTGCGGCGGAATCGGTACGTGTCCCCTCGGTACCCGATACCGAAGTTGCTTGGATCCAGCCGGCGGCGATCGCGTTGGCGGCCGGTGGAATCGGGCTGGCCCTGCTTCGGTACGGGCTGGGGATTCATCTGCTGCCCGGGCCGCTGCGGCGGCTGTTCCTGCCGGTCTATGAACTGGTCTCCCACAAGTATTACATCGATGAGATCTACGACCGGCTCATCATCCAGCCGGTTCTGCGGCTGGCCCGGCGCTCCTTCTCCTTCGACGCCGGTGTCGTCGACGGGGCGGTGAACCGGGCCGGGACGGCGGGGCTTTCCTTGAGCGCCTTCAAGGGATGGGTGGACCGGACCCTGGTGGATGGGGCGGTCAATGGGGTGGGCCTCACCCTGGGCCGGGCCGGGGCTGCCTTACGCCTCCTGCAGACGGGGCTCGTGCAGAACCATCTGTTGATCGCCGCCAGCGGAGCCGTTACACTCTTTCTATTATTCCGATGGGTATTTTAAGTCTCATCATCTTCCTGCCGCTTGCCGGCGGGCTCGTCATCCTTTTTCTCCCCAAGGGCCGGGACCTCTGGATCAAGGGGGTGGCGGCTGCCGCGACGTTCGGGGTGCTGGTGTTATCCACCCTGCTCCTGCTCAACTTCAATCCGCAGACCGCCGGGTTCCAATGGCAGGAAAAGATTTCCTGGATTCCCCCGATCAACGTTTGGTATTCGCTCGGCATCGACGGGATCAGCCTGCCGCTGGTTTTCTTGACGGGCCTGTTGAGTTTCGTGGCGGCGGTAGCTTCCTTTACGATTCCGGAGCGCCGGAAGGAATATTTCTTCCTCTACCTGCTGCTGGTGACCGGGATGCTGGGGACCTTCCTGGCGCTCGACCTGTTTCTCTTCTACATCTTCTGGGAGATTGTGCTGGTCCCGATGTATTTCCTGATCGGGATCTGGGGCGGGCCCCGGAAGGAGTACGCGGCGATCAAGTTCTTCCTCTACACATTGGCCGGGTCGGTGCTGATGCTGCTTTCGATCCTGACCTGCTTTTTTCATTCTTCCCCGCACACCTTCTCTATCCCGGAGCTGATCTCGAAGGGGCTGCAGTTGTCTCCGGCGGCGCAGGGGTGGGTTTTCCTGGGATTCTTCCTCGCCTTCGCGATCAAGGTTCCGATCTTTCCGTTCCACACCTGGCTGCCGGACGCGCACGTGGAAGCCCCAACCCCGATCTCGGTGCTCCTGGCCGGGGTGCTCCTGAAAATGGGGGGATACGGGTTTTTAAGAATCGGGTTCCCCCTGATGCCGCAGGTCGCGCGGGATTGGAGTTTGATCTTTGGAGTCTTAGGATTGATCAACATCGTTTACGGGGCGCTGGTAGCGATGGCCCAGACCGATTTCAAGAAGCTGGTGGCCTATTCCTCGGTCAGCCACATGGGGTTCGTCCTGCTCGGTTTCAGCGCCATGACCCTGACCGGATTTAATGGGGCGGCCCTCGAGATGTTCAACCATGGGATGATCACCGGAGGGATGTTCCTCCTGGTCGGGGTCCTCTACGACCGGGCCCACACCCGGGAGTTGGAGGCCTTCGGCGGGCTGGGAGCTAGGGTGCCGGTCTACGGGGGACTTTTATCTTTCTTCGCGCTGGCGAGCTTGGGGCTGCCGGGCTTGTCCGGATTCATCAGTGAATTCTTGGCCCTGTTGGGCTGTTTCCCGACGCACCCGGTCGTCACCTCGGCCTCGGTGTTGGGGCTGGTGTTGGGGGCGGCCTATTTCCTCTTGACCCTGCAGAAAATCCTTTTGGGGCCGCTGAATCCGAAGTGGGCGAATCTTGCTGAGATCTCCCCGCGCGAAATCTTCACCCTGGTACCGCTGATGGCCTTCATTCTCTGGATCGGGCTCTGGCCCAAGACGGCGCTGGACCTGCAGACGCCGGCCCTCTCGGCTCTGCTGTTCCGGCTCGGCGGCAACCTCGGGTGGTGAGCGCCGACTTCGCCGGGATCCTCCCGGAAATTACGGCCACCCTCGGAGGGCTGGCCCTTCTGGTCCTTCCGGGAATCCGCTCCGCCCGGCTGCTCGGTTTTTTTACCCTGATCTTCCTGGCGGCCGCATTTGATCTGACGATCGCCCGGCTCATCCAGCAGCCCTTCGCGCAGTCCCTCTTTTACGGGATGATTCTGGAGGATCGGTTCAGCATATTCTTCCAGATGATACTCCTGGTCTCGATGGGGCTGGTCACGCTGAGCATCATGGGATATTCCCGTCAGGGAATGAACCATCTGAGGGAAATGGTCGCCCTGCTTCTTCTGGCGACCGGCGCGTTGATGCTGGTGGTGGCGGCCCAACACCTGGCCCTCGTGTATCTGGGGCTGGAGATGATCTCTCTCTTCTCCTACCTGTTGACCGGATTTCTAAAGAAGGAATCCCTCTCCATCGAGGCGGGTCTCAAATATTTCCTGTTCGGCTCCCTGGCGACCGGCGCCATGCTGTACGGGATTTCCCTGGTGTACGGGTTGACCGGCGTCATGGATCTTCCTTCCTTAACGGCCCGGTTCCAGCAGGTGATGCGGGAGGCGCCGCTTGTCGGGAGCATCAGCCTGTTTCTGCTCCTGGTCGGGATCGGGTTCAAGGTGGCCCTGGTGCCGTTTCACATGTGGGCGCCGGACGCCTACGAGGGGGCGCCGACTCCGGTCGCGGCGTTTCTCTCGGTGGGCCCGAAGTTGGCAGGGTTCGCGGTGCTGACCCGGGTGTTCTTGGTCGGTGTATCCGCCGAGATCACCCTGTGGCCGGATCTTCTGGTCCTTCTTTCGGTCTTCACGATGACTACGGCCAACCTGATCGCCCTGGTTCAGACCAATGTCAAGCGGCTGCTGGCCTACTCCTCGATCGCCCACGCAGGGACGATGGTAATCGGTCTGGCCGTGGCCACGCCTCTCGGGCTGACCGCCACCCTCTACTACCTGATCGCCTATTCCCTGATGAACCTGGGTGCTTTTGTGGGGGTCATCGCGGTCAGCAACGCGACCGGGCGGGAGGATATCGGCGCCTTCGCCGGTTTAAGCCAGCGGGAGCCGGTGCTGGCCTTCACAATCACCGTGGCCCTTCTTTCCCTGGCGGGGATCCCGCCGCTGGCCGGCTTCTTCGCCAAGATGTGGATCTTCGGTGCCGCGATCCAAGCCCAGGCCTACGGGCTGGCGATCATCGCCGCCTTAAACAGCGTCGTCGCCCTCTTCTACTACGTCAAGATCATCAAGACGATGTATCTGGATCCAGTCCCCGCCGGGGTCCGGCCGATTCCCCGTTCCCGATCCCTGAACCTGGTCCTGGGGTTCTGCACCGTCGGGCTGTTTCTCATCGGCTTATGGCCCGGCTTTTGGCTCACCCTCTCCGGCTCCGTCTCACCCCTGCCTCTGAAAGCCGGCTCCCTCCCCTGGCTGTAAGGATTTGGATGTCGTATAGAATCCTATACGATCGTGGACAACCCCATATGAATACGAGGGCGGTCCCTAAGAAACAAAAAGTCCGGGTTGTTCATTTGCTCTTGAAGAGAGCCGCAGAATTCTTCGAGTCGATGCGATATGCCACACAAACAGAGCAGTGGAACGCGGCGGGACTCAACGCGGTCCATTGCGCCATCTCCTCCTGCGACGCGGTGCTTGTCCAGTATACCGAGCAGCGCTCCGCCAGTTCAGATCATGAAGCCGCGGTTAATCTCTTGGAGTCTCTGGGCGAAGTCTCCGATGCCAAGCAGAAAGCGGATACACTTCGCCGGATTCTCCGTCAGAAGCACCTGATCGAATACGAGGATCGTTCGATCACTCAGCACGACGCCGCCGAGTTGGCCAAACTCACCGAACGTTTCTACCGTTGGGCCGAGGGGCTTCTCCGTTAATGTAATCATACCAGCCGCGCCTTCGCCCTGCAGCCCGAAGGAGTCGATGATCCCAATAGCCCTGCTCGCGGGAAATTAATCTCCACTCTCACCGGCGGGCTGGAGGAGCCCAGCGGGATGGACCGACAGGAGTTTGCGGCTGTGTTTCCGAGCCTGGGGGTTTGAGTCCAGGGGCCGGCGCTACCTCGTCCTCGCCGTCCAGGCCTAATTGAAATATTTATCTAAGAATTCCCGGGGGGTCAAAATCTCGATGCCCCGGAAAGAACCCAAGGGGCGGATATGCTTGAAGTTCCCCGTCACAAGAACCTGAGCATTCGCCTCTAACGCGCATTCCAAGATCCGGTTATCCGCCTCCTTTTCCCGAATGACGGCGACCTTTTCTTTGGGCGAGATGATTTGAGCATGGTTTTTCAAGAGACGGATGGTTTCCAGGACTTCCTCCGATCCAAGTCCGACTTTTTTCCGGAGGTTTCTCGAAAGCTCTTCCAAGATAAACTCGGACAAGAAAAGCTCGATCTGCCCTTCCTGAACGATCTCCCATAAGAGGTCGATCTTCCTGCCCGGAAAACCGAATAAGGAAAGAAGAACGTTGGTGTCGCAGACGACCCGGAGCTTTTTAGGTTCGTCCCTCATCAATGAGGCGCTCAATGTCTTCTTCGGACTGGATCCCCATCGCCCGGAATCTTTTGCTCAGCCGGTGTCGGATGCGGTGAAGGACTCTGTTTTCCAAGTAATGCCGGAGGGCTTCCCGGACGAGTTCCGATTTGGTTCGGGATTCATCCTTAGCGGCTCGCAGCGCCTGCTTGGAAAGAGGCGGCGGAATGCTCACGGTCCACTGTACGGTATACCGTTCCATGGCTCCTCCATTACTTTTCATTACATAGTAATGATGCCACAAAAACCGGCATTTGTCAAATAACCGGTTTCTGATATACTAACCCCCTCCGGGCTTCCCGGATTTCGATGCGGCAATCCCCCATGAATTCCTACGATTGGATGCGACGAGTCGGGACGCTTCTCTCGATCCCGCTCACCCTGGGGTTGTCCCCGGTGGTCGGTTGCGCCGTCGGCTGGGCCCTGGATCGGCTGTTCCATACCCGGCCTATCTTCACTCTTCTGGGGCTGGCGGCCGGCTTCGCGGCGGGGATCCGGGAGACGTGGCTCCTCATCCGCCGGACCTCGGAAGAGCCGGAAAATAAGGAAGATAAGGGTTGACGGAAAAATTTCTACTGGGGATCTTGATAGGGGCTGGCTGGGGGTGGGCCAACGCCTGGTGTTTGAATAGGACGGCGGACTGCTGGGTGGCCGGCAGGAAGGGCTGGCGGTTGGCCGGGTGGCTCGTGGTGAAGTTTCTGGGGCTGTATGGATCCCTCGCCTTCTTCCTCGTGGTGGTGAAAATCTCTCCGCTGGGATGGCTGGCCGGGTTCGGATTGAGTTTGATCGGGCTGGCGTTTCGGATTTATCGGCGTCTCGTTGGCTTGAGGGTTTTTGAGAATGCATGAAGCCGCGGCGCCGGCGCATCTGCCGGAGATCCCGAACTTCATCACCCTGATCACGCATTGGGTCGGACACGGCCCCGTCACCGAATTCCTTCACACCTGGGAGAACGCTATTTTCGCTTTTCTGATCGTCGGGATCGTCGGGGCCGTTGCGGCTTTTGTGGCGAGGTCAGTGTCCCTAGTCCCTGGCCGGCGGCGGCAGGTCGCTATCGAGGCGGTGATCGAAGGGCTCGATAACATGGTCTGCGGGGTGCTCGGTAAAAAAGAAGGGCGCCGATACCTGCCTTTCCTGGGAACCCTGTTCCTCTTTATCCTCAGCATGAATCTCGCCGGCCTCGTGCCGGGCTTCAAATCCCCGACCTCCCGGTTTGAAATGACCTTCGCGCTGGCATTTTCTGTTTTTTTCTACGTGCAGTGGACCGGCATCCGGCGGCTGGGGCTCGTCGGTTACCTGGATCACATGATCGGCCAGCCGCGGGACGCGGCGGGTTGGATCCTGTCCCCGCTGATGTTGTTCATCCACGGGATCGGCGAGATCGTAAGGCCCGTGTCCCTGGCCCTGCGGCTCTTTGGGAATATCATGGGGGAGGATACGCTCCTGGGTGTTTTTGTGATGCTGGGTGCGCTAACCTTCGCTTGGTCTCACCTGCCGATCGGAATCCCCCTGCACCTGCCGTTCGTTCTGTTGGCGGTCATTTTCTCGGTGGTGCAGGCGCTGGTGTTTACGATGCTGAGCATGATTTATATCTACATGATGCTGCCCCAGGAGGAGCACGGGGGGCACTAAATAGAAAAGGAGTCGAAGATAACGATGGAACCGCACGCAGTCGATTGGGCGAAGGTGGTGTTGGGGTTTGGACTGCCGTTTGGGTTGGCGCTGGCCGCGATGGCCTCGGCGACGGGACTCGCCCGGGCGGTCACGGCCGCGATGGAAGCGATGGCGCGTCAGCCGGAGGCGGCGGGCAAGATCCAGGGGGCGATGATCTTGGGCTGTGCCTTCATTGAAGCCCTCACGATCTACGTGTTCGTGACGGTCATCCTGTTTGGGATCGGATTCCTGAAGGTTTAGCCGGGATGGCATTATTGGCGCAGTTCGTCGTTAATATCCTGGCTTTCCTTCTGCTTTTGGCGATCCTGAAGAAATTCGCCTGGGGGACTCTTTTGAAGCTGATCGACGAGCGGCGGGAGAAGATCGCGGCGGAATTCCGGGGCATCGACCAGGCGAAGGAGGAACTGGAAAAACTCAAGGCCGAGTACCAGCAGCGCCTCGAGAAGATCGAGGAAGAGGCCCGGGGGAAAATCCAGCAGGCGATTTCCGAAGGGCGCCGGATCGGGATGGAGATCGAGGAAGACGCCCGCGCCCACGCCCGGACGACGCTGGAGAAGGTGAAAGAGACGGCGGCGATGGAGGTGGCCAAGGCCCGATCGGAATTGAAAGAGCAGGTGGTGGACCTGGCGATCCAGATCACCCACAAGGTTCTCCAGCAGCACCTGGATGAGGAAACGGACCGCCGGATGATCGAGGGGTTCATTCAGGAGATCCACACGCTGGATAAAGAGCATGATTGATCCAGCGGCCGCCCGCCGTTACGCCGAGGCCTTTGTCGGCGTTCTGGAGAAATCCCATCGTTTGGAGGGAGGATTGGAAGAAATGAAGATCGTCGCCAAGGCCTACGAGGGATCGCGGGACCTTCAGAGATTTTTGGGTTCGCCCGAGATAGGAGAAGGAGAGAAGCGGGATCTCTTGACGCGGACCTTCAGCGGCGCCGTCGGGCCGGAAACGATGAGTTTGATCGAGCTGGTATTAAAGTGGGACCGAGTGGACCACCTTCCGGCGGTTTCCGAGGAGGCGGTGAAAGTTTCGGAGGAACGGCAGGGCCTTTTGCGCGGGGTCGTGACGACCGCGCACCCGATCTCTTCCGCGGAGACGCAGCGGCTGGCCCAGGCCGTTGGGGAGCGGTTGGGCAAGCGGGTGGTGTTGGAGCGCCAGGTGGACAGGAAGCTGATCGGCGGGATCCGGATCGCCGCGGGGACGATACTCCTTGATGGATCCGTTCAAGGGGTTCTTCAAAAAATCCAACGACAAATGATGGAAGCGAAGGTGACGTGAGGCCCGGACTTACGGAACGTAAGTCCGATGGCCGAACGTCATCCCGAACCTGCGAAGCAGGTGAGGGATCTCGAAAACGAGATCTCTCGGCCTTCGGCCTCGAGATGACGGATGCGAAGCGAGGGATCTAAATGACGATTCGACCGGAGGAAGTGACCTCCATCCTGCAGCAGGAACTGGAGGGATATAAATCCAAACTGAAGCTGGAAGGGATCGGAACGATCCTTCAGGTGGGCGACGGGATCGCCCGGATCTACGGGCTGGATGACTGTATGGCGGGGGAACTGTTGGAGTTTCCCGGCGGGATCATGGGGCTGGCCCTGAATTTGGAAGCCGCTTCGGTGGGAGCGGTGATCCTGGGATCCGACCGGGGCCTGAAGGATGGGGACCAGGTGAAGCGGACTGGGAAGATCGCGCAGGTTCCCGTCGGCAAGGCCCTGCTGGGTCGAGTGGTGGACGCCCTGGGGCGCCCGTTAGACGGCAAGGGGCCGATCGTGGCCGACGAGGTCCGCTCCATCGAGGCCGGCGCTCCGTCGGTCATCCAGCGCCAGCCGGTGAAGGAGCCGCTGATGACCGGCTTGAAGGCGATCGACGCGATGATCCCGATCGGGCGGGGCCAGCGGGAACTGATCATCGGCGACCGGCAGACCGGGAAAACCGCGATTGTCTTGGACGCGATCTTGAACCAGAAGGAGTCCGGGGTGGTCTGCATCTACGTGGCGATCGGGCAGAAACTGTCCAACCTGGTCGGGGTCGCTCAGACCTTGGAAAAACAGGGAGCCCTGGCGCACACAATCATCGTCAGCGCCACCGCCGAGGACCCGGCTCCCCTGCAGTACCTGGCCCCCTACACCGGCTGCGCGATGGGAGAGTACTTCCTCTATAACAAACAGCACGCGCTGGTCATCTACGACGACCTGTCCAAGCACGCGCAGGCGTACCGCCAGCTTTCCCTGCTCTTGCGGCGGCCGCCGGGTCGGGAGGCCTACCCGGGTGACGTCTTTTACCTGCACTCGCGGCTTTTGGAACGGGCGGCGAAACTCCGGGAAGATCTGGGCGGCGGCAGCTTGACCGCTTTGCCGATCATCGAGACGCAGGCCGGCGACATCTCCGCCTACATCCCGACCAACGTGATCTCGATCACCGACGGGCAGATCTACCTGGAGCCGGACCTGTTTTATTCCGGGGTCCGCCCGGCGGTCAACGTCGGGCTCTCGGTCTCCCGCGTCGGAGGCAACGCCCAGACCAAGGCGATGAAACAGGTGGCGGGGCGCTTAAGGTTGGATCTGGCCCAGTACCGGGAGCTGGCGGCCTTCGCGCAGTTCGGCTCGGAGCTGGACAAGACGACCCAGGCGCAGCTCACCCGAGGGGAACGGATGGTGGAGCTTTTAAAGCAGGACCAGTACCAGCCGATGGCCCTGGAGGATCAGGTGATCAGCGTCTTCGCCGGCGTTCAGGGATATCTGGATGATCTGCCCGTGGCTCAGGTGCGGGCGTTCGAGAGGACCCTGCGGGCCTTCGTGGAGAAAAGTTATCCGGACATCCTCCATGAGATCCGGACGAAAAAAATGATCGAGCCGGCGGTGGAGCAGAAGCTCAAGGAAGCGATCGGGAAGTTGAAAACGGCGTCATCCTCACAAAAGTGAGGATCTGATTCCCGCTTTCGCGGGAATGACACGGAGCTCATGGTTATGCAAAACTTACGGATCCTGCGGCAGCGGATCCGCTCGGTTGCCAACACGCAGAAGATCACCCGCGCCATGCAGATGGTCGCCGGAGCGAAACTGCGCCGGGCCCAGGGGGAGCTGATGGATTTCAAGCCGTACGCCCAGCGGCTCCGGGTGATCACGAACCGGCTCCTGGAGGCGCACCCGACCCTCGAGCATCCCCTGCTGGAGAAGCAACTCCCGGTCATGGTGAGCTTGTCGAACCATGACCGAGTGAAGAACCGTTCACCCTTCGACAGGCTCAGGGCGAACGGAACCGCCCCCGCCGGGCTGATCATCGTCAGCTCGGATACCGGGCTCTGCGGAACTTATAACGAGAAGGTCCTCAGCGCGGCCGAGGGTTTCCTCCGGGAGAATCCCTCCGCCGTCCTGGTGACGATCGGCAAGAAGGGGACCCGAACCTTAGCCCGCCGGGGAGTCCGCAGAACGAAAGAGATCTTGGACTGGGGCGGCCGCTATGAATCCTCCAAGGCCGGGGCGCTGGCCCGGTGGATGCAGGAGCTTTACTTGAACGGGACCGTTTCCTCCTGGTGGGTGGCATACACGCGGTTCATCTCCGCGATGCGGTGGAAACCGGCGGTGGAGCGGTTCCTCCCGATAGAACGTCCTCCCTCTCCGGCATTGCCAGAGAAAATCATCGTGGAGCCGGCTCCGGCGGCTGCGGCTAGTGGAAGCCGCACCACGGCCTTCGGGCCAGAGCCGGTCGCCGAGGAGCTGTTGAAGCGGTTCATTGCCGGGGAGTTCCGGCGGATCCTTTTGGAGGCGTTCACCTCCGAGCACAGCGCCCGGATGATCGCCATGAAGAATGCCACCGATAACGCGGCGGAGATGATTCAGAATCTGACCCTGGTTCGCAACAAGGTTCGGCAGGCCGCCATCACCAAGGAGCTGATCGAGGTGGTCAGCGGCGCCGAGGCGCTCAAATGACGCGAAGCGTCATCCTCGCGGAAGCGAGGATCGGATTCCCGCTTTCGCGGGAATGACAAATTAGAGGATTAAGAAAATGGCTGAAGGAGTGGTGGTTCAGGTGATTGGCCCCAGCGTGGACATTCAGTTTCCCAACGACGCGCTGCCCAAGATTTTGAATGCAATCAAGATCGAGAATTCCGGGAAGAAGATCAATCTGACGCTGGAGGTGGCCCAGCACGTGGGGAACAACGTGGTCCGCTGCATCGCCCTGGCCTCCACCGAAGGGTTGGTGCGGGGAATGAAGGCCAAGGATACCGGCTCCGCCATCTCGGTTCCCGTCGGGCCACAGTCCTTGGGGAGGATCTTTAATCTGTTGGGGGAGCCGATCGATCAGAAGGGGCCTCTGCCCGAGCCGGAGAAGCGCTCGCCGATTCACCGAGACCCCCCGTCGTTCAGCGAGCAGACCCTGGTGGCGACGATCCTGGAGACCGGCATCAAGGTGATCGACTTGCTGGCTCCTTATGTCAAGGGAGGCAAGGTTGGGATGTTCGGCGGGGCCGGGGTTGGAAAGACCGTGATCCTCATGGAGCTGATCCGGAACATCGCGACGGAGCACGGCGGCGTTTCGGTGTTCGCCGGTGTGGGGGAGCGGACCCGCGAGGGAAACGACCTCTGGCTGGAATTAAACGAGTCGGGCGTCGTCAAGAAGACTGCGCTCGTCTTCGGGCAGATGAACGAGCCGCCCGGCGCCCGGCTTCGGGTGGCCCTTTCGGGGCTCACCATGGCGGAATATTTCCGGGATGAGGAGGGGAGGGACGTCCTGTTATTCATCGACAACATCTTCCGGTTCGTTCAGGCCGGCTCGGAAGTTTCAACCCTGCTGGGACGGATGCCTTCCGCCGTCGGATATCAGCCGAACCTGGCGACCGAGATGGCTCAGCTTCAGGAGCGGATCACCTCGACGAAGCGGGGATCGATTACCTCGGTCCAGGCGATCTACGTGCCGGCGGACGACCTGACCGACCCGGCGCCGGCGACCACCTTCTCCCACCTGGACGCCACCACGGTTCTCTCCCGGCAGATCGCGGAGCTGGGGATCTACCCGGCGGTCGACCCGCTGGAATCCACCTCCCGGATCCTGGATCCGAAGATCGTCGGGGAGGAACATTACGCGGTGGCCCGGTCGGTCCAGCGGATCCTTCAGCGGTACAAGGATCTGAGGGACATCATCGCGATCCTGGGGATCGACGAGCTTTCCGAGGAGGATAAGCTGGCGGTCGCCCGGGCCCGGAAGATTCAGCGGTTCCTCTCCCAGCCGTTCTTCGTGGCGGAGGCCTTCACCGGCCGGACCGGCAAGTACGTGAAGCTGGCCGACACGGTCAAGGGATTCAAGAGGATCGTCGAGGGTGAGCTCGATCACCTTCCGGAGCAGGCCTTCTACCTCTGCGGCGGAATCGAAGAGGCGATTGCCCAGGGGGAGCGGCTGTCGCAAGAGGAAGCGACACCACGCGCCTCAGCGCAGAAGCTCCAAGAGGTCGGCGCTGTCAAGTGAATGATAAAGTATTTCAGTTGGAGATCTTGACGCCGGAACGGACCGTGTTCACCGGGTCGGCGGCCTCCCTCGTGGCGCCGGGAGCGCTGGGATATTTAGGAATCCTCGCCAACCACGCCCCCCTCATGACGACGCTGACCCCGGGAAAGATCATCTGCCGCGACTCCGGCGGGCAGTCGAAGATTTTCCAGTCGACCGGCGCCGGGTTCCTCGAAGTGCATCACAACCAGGTTACCCTGCTGGCCGACGGGATCGCTCCTTGATGAAGTCCCTCCCTTGGTTCTTCGGCCTCTTGGGGGCGATCATCGCTGCCTGCGTCGCCGTCCACCTCACCTCCCCGCAGATCCTCGCCGTCACCATCTTCGCCAGCTTCATCTTGGGGACCCTTTTCTACTGGCAGTTCCGGCTGGCCTTCGCCCTGTTGGGGATGACGGCCCTGCTGGCTTTCCGGGTGATCGACATCCCGCACTTGATCGAGTTCGCCAACGTGGACATCATCCTGTTCCTGGTCGCGATGATGATCGTGATCGGCTTCCTGGAACAGCGGAAGTTTTTCGAGGTCCTGCTGGAGCGCCTGCTGGATGCCGTCAGCCACCGGGCCTCCCTTTTCTTTCCGGTGATGATGGCCCTGGCGATGTTGACGGCGGCCTTGGTGGACGAGGTAACCTCGATCCTGTTCATGACGTCGCTGACCCTGCACCTGACCCGCCGGCTGAAGCTGGAGCCGTTTCCTTTCATCGTGATGATTGTTCTGGCGACCAACATCGGCTCCAGCGCCACCGTCGTGGGAAACCCCATCGGGGTGCTCATTGCCCTGCGGGCCGGCTTAAGCTTCTCCGATTTCTTGCGCAGGGCGACCCCGGTCGCCCTGCTGAACTTGGGGCTCACCATCGGGATCGGTTCCCTTTATTACCGAGGTCCGTTCCGGGAGATGGCCAAGGGAGTAGCCAAATTCAGGGAGAAGGCCGTTGAGGAAGGGCGGTTCGACCCGAAGGGATTCCGGATCGCCGGCCTGCTCTTTGGATTGACGATCCTGGGACTCATCTTCCACCACTCGGCGGAAGATCTTCTGCGGCTTCCCAAAAACACCCTGCTTTTGGGAGTTCCGTTCTTTATGGCCGGGATTGCCCTGCTCATCGAGCGGGAGAAGGCGCGCGAACTGGTGGAGAAGCGGGTGGATTGGTGGACGCTGGCTTTCTTTATCCTGCTGTTTGCTTCGGTCGGGACCCTTCGCTACGTCGGGGTGACCGACCGGATCGCCGGAGGATTGAAGGCCGTGGCCGGCACGAACCAAGTGATATTGCTCGCTCTGATCCTTGGGATCTCCGCGGTCCTCACCGCTTTCCTCGACAACATCCTCGTCGTAGCCACCTTTATCCCGATCGTCGCCGATCTGGGCGCCGCCGGTCTTCCGATTAGCCCCCTCTGGTGGGCGCTCCTGTTCGGCGGGACCCTGGGCGGCAACGCCACGATGATCGGCTCCACCGCCAACATCGTCGCCATCGGCATGCTCGAGAAAGAAAAACACCAAATCCGGTTCGGACAGTGGTTGGGCCCCGGGCTGGCGGTGACTCTCCCCACCCTTCTGCTGGCGTTCCTGCTCCTGTTCCTCCAGCTGCCCCTGCTGAAATAATCGGTTACCGCCCCGCCCAGTTTTTTTGTTGACATAGTATTATTTCGTAATACTATGGATCCGATGACAAAACACGAGGTGGTCACTTTCAAGGTCGACGGCTCCTTGCTGGAGCTGATGAAAGGAATCGAGAATCGGTCCAATTTTATTCGGACGGCCCTGCTCCGGGCGCTCGAGAACACGTGTCCGCTTTGCCGGGGGTCCGGCATTCTCACCCCTTCCAAAAAAGAACACTGGGACAAGTTCTCCAAACAGCACAGCGTGAAAGAGTGCGGCGATTGCCATGAACTGACCATTGTTTGCGAGAAGAAGAAATGATGCCCGCCCTCTACGCCCTCGTCGCTGGATCTTTCGATCTTCTGGCGGGGTGGTTTACCCTTCAAGGAGGGATGGCTAAGGTTCAGCCCAGGTACATCATCGCTTTTGCCGCCGGGATCCTGTTGTCGGCCACCTTCTTTCACATCCTGCCTGAAATTAATCTCAAGACCGACGCCCCTTTGCTGGCTCTGGGTTTTGCGACGTTCTATCTGTTGGAGAAGTTCATGATGATCCACGCCTGCGGAGAGCCGGAATGCGATACGCACCGGATCGGCCCCATTGCCGTCTTGGGGATGGCCCTCGACAACATCACGGATGGAGGAGGGATCGCGATAGGGTTTGGGATTCGTCCTTCCCTTGGATTGGCGATTACCCTGGCCGTGGTCTTTCATGAAATCCCGCAGGGAATGACCTCTGCCTTGATCATGCAGGAAGCCAAATGGAGCCGGCCGAGAATGCTCCTGGTTCTGGCCTTGGCGGGTCTCCTGTATCCATTGGGAGCGCTTTTAGCCGGTTTTATTCCCGCAGGGCTTCAGCAGAAGATGCTGGCTTTTATTGCCGGCGCCTTCATCTATATCGCGGCGGGAGACCTTCTGCCGGAGGCGCACCGAAGATTCAATTGGAAAGTGGTCTCCTGTGTCCTGGCAGGGATGGCTTCGATGTTCATTTTTAAGCTGCTGTTCCCATGAAGGGGCTGTCCCGTTTTCTCGTCTTTGCCGCGCTGGCGGCATTCCTGCTGGCCAGTTTTCTTTCGGTTCTGCCTCACTCTCATCCGGCGGGGATGAAGGGACACGACTGTCTGATCTGCCGCGCCCAGTCGGTTCAGCCGCTGGTCGCGCCTCCGGTTCCGCTCGGCGGCGCTCCTTCAAGTTTTTCCGGAAAGATCGTTTTCGCCGCCCAACCGCTTTTATCTGAGCCGGCATTTCTTTCCCCCAGCAGTCGAGCCCCTCCTCTTCCCGTCTAATTCCCTCGCGCGTCGGCTTCCGACGCTGAACCTTTTTCGCTTCACCATTTCCATTTCATAAAACGATCCAAGGAGGAAATTATGCTTCGGCATTTATTCATTTGCGGCCTCGGTCTCTCTGTATTCGTGGGGCTTCTCACCCTGCCCGGTCTGGGGTGGGCCCATCCTGATGAAGAGGTCCGGAAGGAATTAAAGGAACTGCGGGAGATCGTCCAGAAACAACAGGTCCGGATTGATGAACTGGAGCGGAAGGTAGCAACCGTTCGTGCTGAGCCTGTCGAAGCACAAACGGCAGTCAGCCAAGACGTTCGCCCTTCGACAAGCTCAGGGCGAACGGGGCTCCCCGGTCATGACCTAGAGATTAGAGATGGTGCGGCCTCCTCTAGCCGCAGCCAGATCGGCGCCATACTTCCGGAGATCGGGGTGGTGGGGGACATCGTGGCCACCGCCTCGGAAAGCAAGGGGGATACCGAAGGCAACAATCGGGTCTCGGCCCGGGAGATTGAGCTGGTCTTTGGGAATTACGTGGATCCTTACTCCCGGTACGACGCCACCCTCAGCTTCTCCGACTTTGAGGCGGTGGGGGTGGAGGAAGCGTACCTGACCCGCTGGGGATTGCCGTGGGACTTGAAGGGACGGATCGGCCGGTTCTTCCCCCGAGTTGGGAAGGCCGCGGCGATGCACCGGGATTCCTTGTCCACGGTGGACGAGCCGTTGGTGATCCGCCGGTATTTTGGGAGCGAAGGGTTCAACCGAACCGGCGTGGATTTCACGAAACCGGTTGAAGGGCCTTGGGGTTTGGTGTTGGAACCCAGCATCGGGATTTTGGAAGGGGGTGTGGGTGAAGGGGGAACCCTCTTCGGATCGACCCGCCGCCGGCCCACCTTCTATGAGCACCTGAAAACCTTCAGGGATTTGAGCGATCTCTCCAGTCTGGAATTAGGGCTGACCCATCTGGTCGGTTCCAAGGACGCGGACGCCGCGATGGAGGTCAACGCTTTTGGGGTCGACGCCACTTACCTGTATCACCTAACGCCGATCAACCCCTTGAAGATCCAGGGAGAATTTTATCTCCAGAATCGGAAGGAGGCGTTCAGCATCAATTCAACTACCGGGGTGACGACCCGTTTCGACCGGCATCCGTGGGGGACCTACCTGCTGGCCGATTACCGGTTTGCTCCCCGATGGTCCGCCGGAGTCCGGGCCGACCATGTCCGTTTGGTGGACGCGGCCAATCCACGCCACGCGGATCAGGGCTTAAGCGCGTTTCTCACGTTCTACCAGAGCGAGTTCGCCCGCTGGCGCCTGCAAGTCCGGCACGAGGAAAAGGGGAGCGCCACCGAAAAAACAGAAGATGCCGCGTTCCTCCAGGGGACGTTCGCCATCGGGACCCATAAGCACCAGCTTCAGTAACCGGTCTTATTTGAAGACAAGGAGAATCATCGATGCATCCTCGAGTAAAATCACCCGTTCGCCCTGAGCTTGTCGAAGGGCGAACGGGCAAGGTCCACTTCGTTCGTGCTTCGACAGGCTCAGCACGAACGGTTGTTACGATGTTGTCCCTGTTTTTTCTCGCAAGTCTCACCTCGGCTACTTCTGTTCTTGCAGATAAGCCGCTCAAGGTCGTGGCGACCCTATCGGTGTTTGCCGACCTGGTCAAACAGATCGGCGGAGAGGACGTGAAGGCTTCCTACGTCGCCTCACCCCGGTTTAACCCGCACTTCATCGAGTGCAAGCCCAGCGATGTTTTGAGGGTCAAACAGGCCGATTTGCTCGTTGATGCAGGTCTTGATCTGGAGGCGTGGCGGGGTCCCCTGCTGGATGCTGCCGGCAACCCTAATCTGTTTCCTGGTTCGGCGGGAGAGCTGGACCTATCACGCGGCATCTCCCTGTTGGAGGTTCCCACACAGCCCTTAAGCCGCCTGATGGGGGACGTCCACATCTACGGCAATCCCCATTACTGGATGAACCCGGACAACGCTCGGATCATGGCCCAGGAGATTGCCGGCAAGCTCTCCGAGGTCGACCCGGCGAACGCCGAGCGGTATCGTCAGCGGCTGGCCGAGTTCCTGAAGAGGATTGATCGGAAGATCGCCGAGTGGAAACAAAAAGCCGCTGTGCTTCAGGGCAGGGAGGTGGTGGCCTACCACACCGAATGGCCATACTTCGCCCAGTTCACCGGCCTTAAGGTAGAGCAGTTCCTGGAGCCCAAGCCCGGGATTCCTCCCAGCCCCAAACATCTCGGTTTCCTGGAGGGGTACATGAGACAGCATAAGATTCAGGCGATCATTCAACCCACCTACTATCAGAGAGATTCCTCCGAGGCGCTGGCCCGCCGGGTCGGGGCGAAGGTGGTGATCCTCTGCCAGAACGTGGGTGAACTGCCGCAGGCGAAGGATTATTTCTCCATGATCGATTACAACATTGATCAACTGGTCCAGGCGCTGGGAGGGGGAACATGATGGAGTTCTTTCATTTGATGGCGGCTCCGTTCGCCGCCTGTCTGGTTTTGACCGGCATCCATGCCTACCTCGGGCTCCACGTCATCGAGCGGCAGGTGATCTTTGTCGATCTCGCCCTTGCTCAAATCGCCGCTCTCGGGGCAACCGTCGGTTTCCTGTTCGGATTCGGGCTTCACCACCACGCGAATTATCTCTTTGCCCTCGGATTCACATTTCTCGGCGCCGTCATCTTCGCGGTCACCCGGCTTAAGGAAGAAAAGATTCCCCATGAAGCGATCATCGGGGTGGTCTACGCCGTGGCGGCCGCCGCCTCTATCCTTGTCCTCAGCAGGGCCGCGGAGGGGGGGGAAGAGTTGAAGTCGCTCTTAGTCGGGCATCTGCTGTTGGTCGGCTGGCCCGAGGTGGGGAAAGTCGCGGTGATCTACGGCGGGATCGGCTTCCTTCACTGGCTGTTTCGCCGCCAGCTGCTGTTCATCTCCCAGAATCCACGGCAAGCGTTTGAAAAAGGGCTGCGGGTCCGCTGGTGGGATCTATTTTTCTATATTACCTTCGGCTGCGTGGTCACCAGCTCCGTCGAGATGGCCGGGGTTCTTCTGGTTTTCAGTTTCCTCATCGTTCCCTCGATCTGCGGAGTCCTGCTGGCCCAAGGGATCGGCCGGCGCTTGACCGTCGGCTGGGCGGTGGGGGTGTTGACCAGCGTCGCCGGGATCGTCGCTTCCTATTTCTGGGACCTGCCCACCGGTGCCACGATCGTCTGCGCTTTCGGGCTGGCCTTACTTTTGGTGAGCATCGGCCGTGCTGTCTCTGCGCCGCCATAGCTCGGCCGCCCTCCCCTCGAAAATCCCTTGATTCTTTATTTTCATTTTAGTATAATGTCGAAAATAAGGATGCTCGTTATTTTCGGAGATTAAGGTGGCCCGTCAGACAAAACCATCGGGGCGAACCATTCGGTGCCAGGAAGGATATGCGGCATACATCCCAGATCCTCTGCTGCCGAAGCTCGCTTGGACGCCAGAGCTTACCCGAGCCCTCTCGGATGCCGACCGTTTGATCGGGAAACTGGCAGGAGAAGGTATGCGGCTGCCGAATCCCCACCTGCTGATCCGCCCATTCATTCGCCGGGAAGCGGTTCTTTCCAGCCGGATTGAGGGTACCCGGTCCAGCTTGGGAGAACTTCTGGCTGCGGAAGCTGGTGCGGCGGTGGAGCGAAGCCCCGATGATCTGCGTGAGGTAGGCAATTACGTCGTCGCGCTCGAATATGGGATCAAGCGCCTGAAAGCGATCCCTTTGTCGTTACGCCTGATGAGAGAACTCCACGAAAGATTGATGAAGGATGTGCGAGGGGGTTATGCTGCCCCTGGGCAATTCCGACGATCGCAAAATTGGATCGGCTCTCCGGGATGCACCCTCATGAACGCTGTGTATGTTCCCCCCCCGCCTTCGGAGTTAATGAACTGCCTGGGGGAATGGGAGAAATTTCTGCATGATCGGTCGTTGCCGCCGCTGGTGCAGGCAGGAATGATCCATTCCCAATTTGAGGCGATCCATCCCTTTGTGGACGGCAATGGACGGGTCGGTCGATTGCTGATTACCCTGTTTCTCATCGAGCGGAATATTCTTCCGTCTCCCTTGTTGTACTTGAGCGCCTTCTTTGAATCGACCCGACGGGATTATTATGACCGCTTACAGGGGGTCACTGAGCGTGGAGAATGGAGCGAGTGGTTGCAGTACTTTTTAAACGGAGTGGCCCGGCAATCGGAAGATGCGCTGAGTCGCGCGGAACGTATTAATAAACTTCTGGACAGCTGGCATAAAACGATCGCAGAGATTCCCCTCAAAATAGGAAGTACCCTGATTGACCATCTGGCGGCCAATCCTTATTTGACGCTCAAGCAATCCGCTCAACGGTTTAAAGTGGCCTTCACGACGGTCCAACGTGCCGTCGAGAGGTTTGAAAAATTTGGGATTGTCACCGAAGTCAGCACGGCTGAACGGAATCGTGTTTACTGCGCGAAAAAAATTCTGGACATTCTTGAGGAGCCAACCCAGCTGATTCCATTCACTGTGACTGACAAACAACTTCGAAAAGGGCTATAATTCTTTTCGATGCCGCCGTAGCTCAGTTGGTAGAGCAGCTGTTTCGTAAGACGCGGGTTTAGAGACGTAACCGTTTGATTTCAAACGAGTTAATTTTTGAGTGTGCCCAGGAATGTGCCCTAATGGAGGGGGTTCTTATAGAATCTCTTGGTAATAAAGACGGTTTGCGGGATCCTCAGCGCAAATCGATTGGAAAGAAAAAGCCGGCGAGAGGAATTGAACCTCCAACGTCCGCTTTACGAAAGCGGTGCTCTACCGTTGAGCTACGCCGGCACTGATTTCCCAATTTTGTTGATGTCCTCGTCGAAAGTGGGGGACAGGTGCGCGTAGTGCTGCATGGTAATGCGCGGATCCGAGTGCCCCATCCACTTCTGTATTTTTAGCAGACTCACCCCATGCCTGGCAAGTGCAAAAGCAATCGCTAAAGGCACCGTCACCGACCTAAAGGAAGGCAAAACGGGGATCCAAACTCCGCGACAGACACTTCAGGAACTGAAGCGTCAGGTCAAAGAAACGTGGCCGGAGGCGAAGAACCTGGCGGATGCCAAGCGGGAGGAACTGGCTGCGTTGATCGAGCGCGGTGACGCAGAGCTCTTTAAAGAGCACCAGGCGACTTGGTCAAAGCGGAGCGAGGAGCGCCGCGAGGCGTGGCTTCGAGGGGATAGCAAGAGCGCACAGGCGGCCAGGGCAAAGCGGGGAGACGCTGCTCTTTAAAAGTGAGGGTCTTCACCGTTTCGTGTGGGTAGATTTTAGCCCTTTGTCGACGGTAAAAGCTCTTTGAAAACTTGACACGTTTGGGCTGAGGAGGATAGGGTCTTGGTTGCCATGAAAACCAAGACTTGTTTCAGCCAGTCGTACAGCTTCCCATGCTTCCGCGCCAGAGCTCGATTCAAGAGTGGAGTGCTGGGAGACTCCCGTGCCCGAGTCGTTAGCCTGGTGCGGC
>JACQCH010000052.1 GCA_016201735.1 Candidatus Omnitrophota bacterium | reverse complement strand
CCAGCCTTGTTCTGGTGAAAGCCAATGCCTGAACGACTCTCTGTCAGCCGTATGATCGAAAAGGTCACGTACGGTTGGAAAGGGGGACACAGGAAACCGGAGCCAGTAATGGCCACCGGCGCCTGAGTTCTACCAATGGAATCAACCTCATCCCCTTACCTGAAGCATCTCTTCATCTGCGTGAATCGGCGGGATCCAGGTGTCACCTGCTGTGCGGGCCATGCGCATGGGGGCGGGGAGGCGATCAAGGAGAAGCTCAAGGCCTACGTGAAGGCCAACGGCTTGAAGGGGAAGGTCCGGGTCAGCTCCTCCGGCTGCATGGACTTGTGCGCGCAGGGGCCCAATGTGATGGTGGAGCCGGATCACCGGTGGTACAGCCACGTCACCCTCGAGGATGTGGACCGGATCATCGAGAAGGAATTGGCGCCGCTCGTTCGAGCCGCTGCTGTCATCTCGAGCCGCGAAGCGGCGAGAGATCTCGATTTTAAAAACGAGATTTCTCGATCTGGCGGCCTCGAAATGACATCTGCAGCGGCTCCTCGCAATGACCAGAAAAAAGTCCGCGCCTTCCTCTTTGACTTGGGCAACGTCCTGGTCCGGTTCGACCATCGGGCGGCCGCCGGAGAGATCGCGGCCCACGCGAAGGCGGGTCCCGAAGAGCTGTACCGGCTCTTTTTTGAATCGCCGCTGGTGATCGATCACGATGAGGGACGGATCTCCACCAGGATTTTCTACGAGGGGGTCAAGAAAGAGATCGGTCTGAAGCTGGGGTATGAGCAGTTCCTTTCCGTTTGGAACAACATCTTCTTGGAGGACCGGCAGACGCAGGAGATCTTGAGGCGATTGTTGAGACAGTATCCCTGCTACCTGATTTCAAACACCAACCGGCCTCACTTCGAACATATCCGGGCCCGTTTCCCTGTCATCAATGAGATGACAGGCTGGATCCTTTCCTACGAGGTCGGTTTCTTGAAACCCCACCCGACGATCTACCGGCGGGCGCTGGAGATGGCCGGGGTGCCGGCTCATGAGGCCTTCTACGTGGACGACCGGAGCGACTTGATCGAGGCGGCGGGGAAGATGGGTTTCCAGACCCATCGTTTTGAAGGGGCCGAGCCGCTGCGGGGAGAGCTTCGAAGGCGGGGAATCCTCGACGGCGATTGACAGACAGCGGGGGCTCCGATAAGCTATCCTCATGTCCGAACCTGAATCCAATATTTTAGCCCTCATCAAGCTGTTGGCCGAGGAGAATCCGGAAATCATCGAGGTGGCCCGGACCCGGCTGGTGGAGATGGGGGAGCAGGCGGTTCCTTTGCTGGAGCGGGCGGTGCAGGAACACGAGGACTCCAAGGTCCGGGTCGAAGCCAAAGGGGTTTTGGAGAGGATCCGGCTGGCCCATCTTGGAAAAGAGTGGCAGAAGACGGCGGATCTGCCGGATGAAAAGATGGACTTGGAATTCGGGGCCTTCCTCCTGGCCAAGGTTTCCTATCCGGACCTGGATCCCAAGCCGTATCGGGAGCGGCTGGATGAGATCGCCGAGCGGGTCCGCCCGGGCCTGGCCTCCGCCGCGAGCGGCCATGAGAAGCTGCTCGTCTTGAACCGGGTTCTTTTCAAGGACGAAGGGTTCCGGGGAGACTGGTCCAATTATTTCGATCCGCAGAACAGCTATTTAAACCGGGTCATGGACCGGAAGCTGGGGATTCCGATCTCTCTGGCGGTCCTTTACCTGCTCATCGCCAAGCGGTTGAAGATCCCAATCCAGGGGGCCGGGATCCCCGGGCATTTTATGATCAAATACAAGGACGCGAAGACCGAGATGTTCATCGATCCGTTCAATGAGGGACGGTTCTTGAGCCGGCCGGAGTGCGTCCAGTTTATCGTTGAGGCCGGATATCCTTATCAGGTCGATTTCCTGGAGGGGGTCGGCCCCCGGGAGATCCTGGCCCGGATGCTGCGGAACCTGATCCTGATCTACGTCGACCGCCACGAGCAGACGCTGGAGAAGACCCTCACCCTGTTCCTGGACCGGCTGTATCCCGATTCGTGAGTCCCGCACCCGTGACCCCCGCCCCTGCGTGGGTCTCTCTGGCGTAAGGATGAGGAGAAACATGGTGTACGTTTACGTTCTTCGGACTTACGCCAGAGAGTGAAAGCCCATCAGGATGGGCTTTCAAGGACGACCATGCGGTACTTTCCGATGAAGCTGATCTACTACGAGGCTTTTCAGGATGCTGAAGATGCTAAAGAACGGGAGGATACTTTGAAACAGTGTGGCGGTTCCTATCGTTCCCTTTTGAGGAGGATTCGCCGAAGCCGCCTGGTCGTCCTTACCCACGCAGGGGCGGGGTGAACATCCGCATCGGCCACAGTCCGGACCCGGACGACGCCTTCCTTTTCTACGCCCTGACCAACGGGAAACTCCAAATTCCCGGGATCACCATCAGCCACCTTTTGGAAGGGATTGAGCAGTTGAATGAGCGGGCCATGGAGGGAGAGCTGGAGATGACGGCGGTCTCTCTCGCCGCCTATCCCTACTGCGCCTCCCGATACATTCTGCTGCCCACCGGCTCCAGCGTCGGGGACGGCTACGGGCCGATCCTCGTCGCCAAGAAGAGCATGGATCTGAAGGAACTTGCCCGGATGCGGGTGGCGGTGCCTGGGCGGCTGACGACGGCGGCACTCCTGCTGCAGTTAGCCGTGGGAAAGGTTTCTCAACAGGTGATGCCGTTCGACCAGATCTTGCCCGCCGTTCAGGAAGGGAAGGTGGATGCCGGTATTCTCATCCATGAGGGGCAGTTGACCTATCTGGACACCGATTTGAAGAAGGTTTTGGATCTTGGGGAATGGTGGAAGTCGCGGACCGGCCTTCCGGTTCCCCTGGGAGTCAATGTGATCCGCCGGGACCTGGGGCCGGACCTCATCCGCCAATTGGCCGATGGGTTTAAGAGGAGTTTGGATTACGCCTTTGCCCACCGGGAGGAAGCGCTGGCCTACGCCCAGAATTACAGCCGGGGGCTGGATCTTCCCAGAACGGATCAGTTCGTTGGGATGTACGTGAACCGCTGGAGCGTCGAGTGCCGGCCGGAGGCGGCCGCGGCGATGCAGCGGCTGCTGGATTGGGCGGCCCAGGAAGGGCTCATCCCTCGGCGGGTTCCGATCGAGTTTGTCGAGAGCTGAGGCGGAGATGGCTCAACAGGAAAAAGGACCCAGGTTGTTCACCGTGGAAGAGGCAAACCGGTTGATCCCGCAGGTTCAGCAGATCCTCCGCAAACTTCAAATGATTCAGGAACAGATCAAGAGATCGGAAGAAGAGAAGGCAATCGAGGAACTTTCTTGGCTGAGGGAAGACGGGACCGTGAGTCCCCGGGCCAAGATTCAGATTGCCCGGCTTGAGAAATTGCTGGAAGCCAGAGCCAAAGAGTTTGAACAGGATCTGGAGCGGCTCAATAAACTGGGGGGGCAGTTGAAAAGTTTGGAAGAGGGGCTGGTGGATTTCTTGGGGGAGAGGGAGGGACAGCTCATTTGTCTCTGCTGGAAGGACGGCGAAGATCAGATCCGGTTCTGGCATGATATGGAATCCGGAGTCGCCGGGCGGCAGCCGCTATGAAACTTAAGGGGAAGGTGGCGCTGGTGACGGGAGGAGCCAAGCGGGTCGGCAAGGCGATCGCGCTTGGACTGGCCGGGCGGGGCTGCCATGTGGCGATCACCTACCGGACTTCCGGCGCGGAAGCTTCCGCCGCTGTCCGGGCGATTCAGAAACACCGGGTCAAGGGATTAGCTCTTCCGGTGGACCAGCGGGAGGGGGCGCAAGTCCGGCGTGCCGTCCGGGCGGTCCTCTCGAAATTTCACCGGATCGATATTCTCGTGAACAGCGCCTCCTCTTTTTATCCGACTCCGTGGGACCAGGTGACGGAAGCCCAATGGGAGGATCTGTTGTCTACCAACCTGACCGGGCCTTGGCGGTTTGCCCAGGCGGTCGCCCCGATCATGAAGCGGCAGGGATCGGGGAAGATCATCAACATCGTCGATGTCGCCGCTTTTTCTCCCTGGCCCAATTATCTGCCCTACTGCGCGGCCAAGGGGGGGCTGGTCACTTTAACCAAAGGGTTGGCCAAGGCGCTGGCCCCGTCAATCCAGGTGAACGCCATCGCTCCCGGCCCGATCCTTTTCCCGCCGGGGTTGACCACCCGGGAGAAGAAACGGGCGCTTGACCGGACTCTGCTCAAGCGGGTCGGGTCCCCGGAGGATCTGGTTCAGGCGATCCTGTTTTTTCTCGAGGGGTCCGACTTTGTGACCGGGGCCATTCTGCCGGTGGATGGGGGTCGGCTGCTTGCTTAATCAGGATCCGATCGATGTCGCGGTCGCCGTCATTGAACAGAACGGAAAATATCTGATCGCCCAGCGGAAGGCCGGCGACTCCTTCGGGGGATGCTGGGAATTTCCCGGCGGGAAAGTAAATCCGGGGGAATCGTTGGAGACCTGTCTGACCAGGGAAATCCAGGAGGAGTTGGCGGTCCCGATCGCCGTCGGCCGGAAGCTTCAGGTGATCGAACATCAATATCCGGAGCGCTCTCTCCGGCTTCATTTTTATTTGTGCCGCATCCTCTCCGGAGAGCCGCAGACGATCGAGTGCGCCGATTGGCGGTGGGTGGCTCCGGAGGAACTGGGCCAGTTCCAATTCCCGCCGGCCAGCGGCCCGATCCTCGACGTCATTGCGAGGCGAAGCCGAAGCAATCTCGGAGATTGCTTCGAGCCCTTCGGGCTCTCGCAATGACGGAGTCCTCGGCCAAGTTCCTCTCCGTCGCGGTCCGGGCGGCCCGAGCCGCCGGATCGATCCTGATGCGCCGTTACGGGAAACTCACGAAGGCCGATCTGGCCGAGAAGGGAGACTCCGACTGGGTGACGACGATCGACCATGCCTCGGAGAGAACGATCATCCAGATCCTCATGAAGGCCTTCCCCGATCACACCGTGAAGGCCGAGGAATCGGCCCCGACGGCGGCGGCCGGCTCCTATCAATGGCTCATCGACCCTTTGGATGGGACGATCAACTACATTCATCAGTTCCCGGCATTCTGCGTTTCGATTGCTTTGGCGCAGTACGGGCAGTTGGAAGTGGGAGTGGTCTTCGATCCTCTGCGCAAGGAGCTGTTCACCGCCCGGCGGGGGCATGGGGCCCGCTTGAACGGACGGCGGATCCATGTTTCCAGGCAGACCTCAATCCGGGAGACACTGCTTGCGACCGGCTTTCCGCTCAGGGCCAAGGAGCGGCTCAACGCCTACCTGGAATCGTTCCGGCGGATCTTCATGGAAACCGGCTCGATCCGCCGGGCCGGCTCGGCGGCGCTGGATCTGGCCTACACCGCCTGTGGCCGGTTTGACGGCTTTTGGGAAATGTCCCTCTCGTCCTGGGATATGGCGGCGGGGGCCCTGCTGGTCAAAGAGGCCGGGGGAGAGGTGACCGATTTCTTCGATAAGGAAGGCTACCTGGTAAACGGGCACATCGCCGCCGGCAACCCGGCGATCCGGGGGCGGCTTGTGGAGATCCTCACGCCCATCTTTTACGGGAGATTGTGACCCCCCGCTTTTTTACGCTATAGCTTTCCGACCTCGGAAGAGGCGCGGATGCTCGCCCAGATTGCAGCCAGTCCCAGCCCCACAGCCAGAAGAAGCGAAAAACGGCTCATCGCTCCGTAATGAGAAGGGGCCAGCATTCCGAACAGCATCGGTCCTGAAAGATAGGCGTTGATCCGGGAAGTGAGAAGCGCTTTTTTCCGCACCCCCGGCGCCTGATCCACCGGCACCTTGCCGGTTAAGAGGGCCTTCTGGGCCGGCCAGATGATGAACCAGACATTGAACCACATGATGGTCCCCAGGGACATTCCGAAGAGGATCCATTTGGCCCGGTCGGTCAATCCTTGAGCGTCCCTCATCAGAGAACTCGGGCCGAAGCCGATCCCCGGCGTGTACATGTAGAGCAGGGTAAACAGGGAGAGGCCGGCCAGGAAAGTGATCATCGCTCCCCAGCGGAACCACCAGAGGGCTCGGGGCAGAAGCTGGGGGTTGACCGCCTTCTTGGCGGCGTCGTCCAGCTTGGCTTGGAGAGGGACGTTGACGAAATTGAAGAAATACAGGTGCCCGACCCAGATGATTCCTGCCATGATGTGCAGCCACCTGAGAACCAAATGAACATTGCTGTACCAGTCAGTCATCTCTTCTCCTCCTAAAATTCTCTTAAAAACCGATTGCGGTCTACTATAATAGCACGGGATGGCCCCGCCCCTCCATGGGTTTCTCTGGAGCAAGGTGGGGGAGTACGTATGGGTGTATTCTTCCGAATATTAGAGGTCAGACAGGGTACATCGAGGTAACTTCCAACTTGCTCCAGAGAATAAGAGCTCGTGGAGCTTTTCGGGACGCCCAAAAGGCTCCTCATGGGTGCTCGGGCGTCCCGACCCATGGAGGGGCGGGGTGAACGACGTAATCATTTTAGGATCCGGCTGTGCGGGACTGACGGCGGCGATCTACGCCGCCCGGGCCCAGATGAAGCCCCTTCTCGTTGAAGGGACCGGGCCCGGCGGACAGCTCGCCACCACCACCGACGTGGAAAATTATCCCGGGTTCCCCGAGGGGATCCAGGGGCCGGAGCTGATGGAGAAGATGAAGCAGCAAGCGGCCCGGTTCGGCACCCGGTTTATCAGCGGGGATGCCACCCGGATCGACGTTTCGCGCCGGCCCTTCCGGGTCGAAGTGGACGATCAGCGGTTCGAGGCGAAAAGTTTGATCATCGCGACCGGGGCGTCGGCCAAATACCTGGGGCTGCCGTCGGAGAAGGCGCTGATCGGTCACGGAGTCTCTGCCTGCGCCACCTGTGATGGGTTCTTTTTCAAGGGAAAGGAGCTGGTGGTGGTCGGCGGCGGCGACACCGCCATGGAGGAGTCGACCTTCCTGACCAAGTTCGCCGCCAAGGTGACGGTGGTCCACCGGCGGGACAGCTTGCGGGCTTCCAAGATCATGCAGGAACGGGCCAAGGCCAATCCGAAGATTCAGTGGATTTTCGACACGGCGGTCACGGAGGTGTACGATCCTTCCAAGAAGAAGGTGACCGGTGTGCGCTTAAAGAACTTGAAGAGCGGAGCGAAAAAAGATTTTCAATGCGACGGGCTGTTCGTCGCCATCGGCCATCAGCCGAACACCGGATTCCTGAAAGGGCAGGTGGAGCTGGATGAGAAAGGGTATCTGGTGTTAAAGAAAGGGACGCAGACTTCCGTTCCCGGCGTGTTCGGCTGTGGGGACATCCACGACGTCCGGTACAAGCAGGCGGTAACGGCGGCGGGGTGGGGGTGCATGGCGGCGCTGGATGCTGAGCGCTATTTGGCGGAACAGGCATGAGAGGAGTGATGCCGGTCATCCTGAGCTTGTCGAAGGATGACCGTTCGTGGTTCGACAAGCTCACCACGAACGGAGTCGAAGGGCTAGCCCATGGGTATTGATTCCTTATTCGACCTCTCGGGGAAATCGGCGCTGGTGACCGGCGCCTCGCGAGGCTTAGGCAAAGCGATGGCGCTGGCCTTGGCCCAGGCCGGCTGTGACGTGGCTTTGAACGCCCGGTCCGCCGATTCCTTGAAAGAGACCACCCAGGAGATTCAGAAACTGGGCCGGAAGGCGGTGCTGGTTCCAGGCGACGTCGCGGACGAGACCCAGGTCAAAGAGTTCGTCAAAGCCGCCCACCAGGCCTTCGGCAAGATCGACGTCCTGGTCAACAACGCCGGCATCTGGGAAGGGACCTATTTCCTCCGGATCACCAAATCGGATTGGGACAAGATGGTGGAGGTCAATTTGACCGGCGCCTTCCTCGTCGCCAAGGCGGTGGGCCGGGTGATGCTCAAACAGCGTTCCGGAAAGATCATTAACATCGCCTCCGTGCTGGGACTGCGTGGATCGCCGCAGGCGGTGGCCTACTGCGTGACGAAGGGGGGGGTTGTTCAGATGACCCGGGTGATGGCGATTGAGTTGGGGCCGGCCGGGATTCAGGTCAACTGCTTGGCGCCGGGCCTCGTCGCCACCGACATGACCAAGGAATACACGAAAGATTCCGAAGCGATGAGGCAGTACCTGTCGAAGGTTCCGCTGCGGCGGTACGGCCAGCCGGGGGATTTGGCCGGAGCCGTTGTCTTCTTGGCCTCCAAGGCCTCGGACCTGATGACCGGGCACGTGATGGTCATCGACGGCGGCGAATCGCTGGTGTAGAACCAGTCATCTCGAGCCCCGAAGGGGCGAGAGATCTCGTTTTGAAAAGCGGGATTTCTTGGCCTGACGGCCTCGAAATGACGTGGAGGTTATAAGAATGGGAACTCTGTCCGGGAAAAAAGTGCTGATGGTGATTGCCTCGAACCAGTTCCGGGATGAAGAGTATCAGAAACCCAAGCAAATCTTGGAGGAGGCCGGAGCGAAGGTGACGACCGCTTCTTCCAGTTTGAATGAAGCGGTCGGGATGCTGGGCTTAAAGGTGAAACCGGACATCCTCCTCAAAGAGGCACGGATGGAGCAGTACGACGCGGTGGTTTTCGTCGGGGGAATGGGGGCGACCGAGTATTGGGACAATCCCACCGCGCACGCTCTGGCCAGACAGGCGTATCAATCGGGGAAGCTGACCTCCGCGATCTGTCTGGCCCCCATGACTCTGGCCAACGCCGGGTTGCTCAAGGGGAAGAAGGCGACGATCTGGAAAGACGCCGTCGGGGATTTCAAAACCAAGGGAGTGGTTTACACCGGGAAGCCGGTCGAGCAGGACGGTCAGTTGATCACCGGCTCCGGGCCCGACGCGGCGGAGGCGTTCGGGAAAACTTTGGTTGAAGCGTTACAAGCGGCGTCATCCTCACGAAAGTGAGGATCGCCCCCTTTATCCTCGCCATCGATCAGGGAACTACCGGGACCCGGGCGATTCTTTACAGCCAATCCGGCCGGCCCGTCGCTCAATCCTACCAGGAAATCCATCAGCATTTCCCCAAGCCCGGATGGGTCGAGCATGATCCTCAAGAACTCTGGTCTTCGACCCTGCGGGTCATCCAACGAGCCCTCGCGGCTGCCCGGATCCGTCCCGGCGCTGTCGCAGCGATCGGGATCACCAATCAGCGGGAGACGACGATCCTCTGGGACCGGAAAACCGGCCGCCCTGTCCATCGGGCGATCGTCTGGCAGGACCGGCGCACCGCCCAGATCTGCCGGGAGCTTAAATCCCTCGAGCCGTATTTCCGGCGGGTGACCGGCCTGGTGCTGGACCCTTATTTTTCCGGAACGAAAATCACCTGGCTGCTTCGCCAAAATTCCTCGATCAGACGGGCCGCGGCGCAGGGCCGGCTCGCCTTCGGCACGGTCGACTCCTGGCTCCTCTGGAAATTGACCGGCGGAAAGATTCACGCCACCGACCTCACCAATGCATCCCGGACCCTTCTTCTGGATCTGAAATCCGGAGAGTGGCATCCGCCGATCTTAAAGACATTGGGGATTCCGGCCCAACTCCTGCCTCAGGTGCATCCTTCCAATCACCGGTTCGGGGTGACCGGCGCCGTTGGCCCGCTGCCGGCGGGGATTCCGATTGCCGGGATCGCCGGAGATCAGCAGGCGGCTCTTTTCGGGCAGGGCTGCGTGGAGCCGGGCTCGGTCAAGAACACCTACGGAACCGGCTGCTTCCTCTTGATGAATACCGGGCAGAAGCTGGTCCGCTCCTCCCATGGGCTGATCACCACCGCCGCGTGTGATTCGAAAGGTCAGCCGGCCTTCGCTCTGGAAGGATCTGTCTTCATCGCGGGGGCCGCGGTCCAATGGCTTCGGGACGGCCTGAAGCTGATCCAGAACGCCGCCGAGACGGAGAAACTGGCCCGATCTGTGGCGGACACCGGCGGAGTGTACCTGGTTCCGGCCTTCGTGGGTTTGGGGGCCCCGTACTGGCGGCCCGATGCCCGGGGCTTGATCTGCGGGTTGACCCGCGGAACCGGACGGGCCCAGATCGCGCGGGCCGCACTGGAGGCGATCGCCTATCAGTCCCAGGAGGTTCTCTATGCGATGGAGCGGGATACCGACCTCTCCCTTCGATTCCTCAAGGTGGACGGCGGGGCCGTCAAAAATAATTTTCTCCTTCAGTTTCAGTCGGACCTTTCCGGGGTCCCGGTGATCCGGCCGAAGATCATTGAGACGACCGCTCTCGGGGCCGCTCAGTTGGCCGGTCTTTCCATCGGATTCTGGAATTTGAAGGACCTCGCCCGGATGCGGTCGGTCGGTCGCACGTTCCACCCGATCTGGAACAAATCGAAGCGGGAAGCAGCGCTGGCCGGCTGGTCGGCCGCCGTCCGCCGGGCATTCTGAGCATGTCAAAAGGTGATCGTTCCTGGCGCAAGATTTCGATCGTCATTTCGAGGCCGTTAGGCCGAGAAATCTCGTTTTACATCGAGATTTCTCAGTCGCTTCGCTCCTTCGAAATGACGCTGGGTCCGTCATGACTCGTGACGTTTCTGCGCTGAGCGCTCGAACCTTCGACCTCCTCGTCGTCGGCGGCGGGATCATGGGTGCGGGGGTCGCCTGGGACGCGGCCCAACGGGGGCTCTCCTGCGCTCTGGTCGAGCAGGGGGATTTCGCCGGCGGCACCTCTTCAAAAACCACCAAGCTGATCCACGGTGGGATCCGTTACCTGGAGAATATGGAGTTTAAGTTAGTTCGCCAGGCGATCCAGGAACGGGGAACCCTTCTTGCCTCGGCTCCGACCCTGATCAAGCCGCTGCAGTTTCTCATTCCGATCATCGGGAATTCCCCCCGGCCGTGGCCGTTGGTACGGCTGGGCGTTGCCCTGTACGACCTGCTGGCCGGGAAAGCCCGGCTCGGGCGGCACCGGTTTGTGAATCAACTTCAGATGAGAGAGGAAGAACCTCTCTTGAGCCAGACGGCTGCCCACCGGGGAGCGATCTACTTCGACGCGCAGATGGATGATGCCCGTTTGGTTTTCGAGGTGGTCCGGGCGGCGGCGGAGGCCGGGGCGATCGCCGTGAATCATTGCCGTGTCGTCGAGTGGCGGCTCGAAGGAGGCCGGGTCGTCGGCGCGGAATTGGAGGACCGGTTGAAGGGGGGCCGATATCCGGTCCGCTGCCGGCTTGCGGTCAACGCCGCCGGTCCCTGGGTGGATCAGCTTCGCCGGCTGGCCGACTCTTCCGCTAAGCCGATCGTCCGCCCCTCGAAGGGGATCCATCTGGTTTATCCCGATTTGGGATTAAAGGAGGCGCTGCTCTTGTCTTCCCCGAAGGACGGCCGGATCTTCTTCCTGATCCCTTGGAAGGGGCTCACCTTGATTGGCACGACCGACACCGATTTCTCCGGCGATCCGGGCGACGCGGCCACCGACACCAACGATGTCGATTACTTGATCGGCGAAACCAACCGGCTTCTGCCCCAGCTCCATCTGGAGAAATCGAAAATCATCTCGACGTTCGCCGGCGTCCGCCCCTTGGTGGCGCAGGAGAAGAAGGATCCCTGGGCGGTCAGCCGAGCCCATCTGCTTCATGAAGATCCAAATGGATTGGTGAGTCTCGTTGGAGGGAAATTCACGACGTTCCGCAGCGTTGCGGAAGAAGTAATCGATTGGGCCGGCCGGCGATTTCCTGAGAAGCGATTGGCCGCTTGCCGAACCGCCGAATCTCCCCTGGGGCTGGCTCCTGACCGGCTCCAAACGATCCGAAACTGGATCCAAGCCGATCCCAAGATGGCTCAGCCGCTGTGTCCTCACCATCCATTCACCCAGGCGGATGTCCGCTACGCCGTCGAGGAAGAAATGGCGATGACGCTCAGCGACCTTCTCTGGAGGCGGTTCGGGGTGGGCTGGTCTGCCTGCCAGGGATTGGACATGTGCGAACCGGCCGCCAGAATTATGGGGGATTTATTGGCATGGTCCGAATCGGATCGGGGCAGTCAGATCGAACTGTACCACAGCGAAGTCGCCTCCGCTCACCGCTATTGATCAAACACGAATACATTATAATTCGTTACAATAAATTTATTATTTCTATTGACAAATATAAAATGTCAGGTATATTTACCTCACCAGTTTAAAAACTGTATTGCTCCCCGATGATTCAGCAAACACGAAAAAGTGCTTTAAAATTTGGCGGCAGACTCCTCACAGGTTTCCTGATCCTGGGGGTTACCTTTGGAACTATCCCCGCCTACGCCCTCCGAGAACAGCAAAGGGTAGAGGGCTCCAAATCCGGCCTGAAAGAAATCGTCAACGCCTTCCTGACCGGAGACCCTAACGAAATCAGGCAAGCCGGGACACGCCTCGCCAGCGCCGTGGGCTTTGCTCCTGCGACTCTCCCTTCAGCCACTCAAACTACGCCCACCTTCTCTCTCGCTGCCGGTATGGAGGAAAGATGGCTTACTCCGGTGGAAGCCAAAAAACTTTTCTCTCATATACAGCAGAAAGGGAAAAAAATTCTGATTCAAAATTGGTTTTTGGGTTCAGCTCCGGCCCCAGCCTCCCGATGGGATGACGAAGGAGGCACTGTTTCGGTCGTCCGCAATAAAGAAGTTGAGATTCGAGTAGCTCCCGATGGAGGTCTTGAAATACTTAAGGTGATCGGCAGAACAGAGCGTTGGGAAACATTTCCAAATGATGGATTTTATGTCGTTGATACTTACAGAAAAATTTCTCACATCGGTCCGGAACTTGAAACTCATGGGTACATGTCTAAGAGAGGCATGCGCCAGGGAAAGGCAAAGGATTTTTACTCTGCTGGCATGGAGGAGCGGGGCTTGCTTACAGTTGAAAAGAAACCGGCCCAAAAGGTGTGGCTTTCTCCCGAGGATGGCAGGAAAGTCTTATATCACTCGCAGCAGAACGGGAGAAAGGGTCGGATTATCTACACTGCTTATCGGTGGTCTGAGACAGCAACTGGGCAAACTGCCGGTTTTACCAGCGTTTCATATCTTGAATTTCAAGCTTACCCAGACCGAATTGAAGTTCGAGATCCGAGTTGGACACAACGTTGGCAGAAACTCCCTGAAGGGAAAGAAGACTTCTATATCATCGATCCGTCCGGCAGGGTTGAGTATCTCCAACCAGGTGAGAAGTTTCTATTTTCTAAGGAAGATGCTCTCCGTGAAAAACCGGAGGATTTCTACTCCGCCGCCGGCATGGAGGAGAGGAAACGAAACATAATTTTCTCGGTTCCCAATGTCCAGGCGAATTTCTTGTCCCATGAGATCGTAAAGAACATGCTGTTAGATTTTCTTGCAAGAGAAGAAGATTTTTATTCAAAGGGTATCCGGACACTTTATAGTTTCCGATGGAAAGGGTGGGAAATTAAGGATGTGATTCTTTCGGTCAACAATACCGAAGCGCAGAGGTCGACACGCTTAGAATTCCCCGCCGATAGGGTGAGGCAGGAACAGGAAACGGATAGTGTCATGCAGGAGGTTTCTGACGCGCTGAGCCGGGTTGGGATTGACCCGACAGCAGGTGGACGTTGGAAGCTCGAAGCTGACGCTGAGCGGCCGGCCGGTTCTTCAGCGTTGAACGTAGCGGTCTATCTTTCACCGGCCGCTGGTTTGGAAGAAAAAATGTTTGGGATAAGACTGCCAATTTTGGCGGCGGCGACGGTAATTTCGGCTGAAGCGCATGCAGATCCGAATCCGGAGCTGCTTAAGATAGCGGTTCCCGTTCTCGGTGAAATCAGGGATCTGAGGCGTCTTCGAGAAGATGAGGATGAGCTGGCTCGGCTTCTCCTCATTGTGTCAAAAGATATCTCGAATCCCCGCTACACGTTGGTAAGGAAAGGAAATATTATTAACGTCACCGTCACCTCGTGGACCCCTGCTGCCGGTTTGGAAGAGATTCGGGATCGGATCAATCTGTTACCTGTGGTTCAGACTCAGCAAGCGAGCGTGGGAGTGATTGCCGGCCCGGTCGATGAGCGGGCTTTGGTTTTGGGTACGGCGCTTCTGAGACGGGGCCGGACTTCCAACCGAGAGATCATCCCCGTGGTCTTTCTGGTGGAAAGCCAGAAGCAGATCGATTTCCTTCAGGGATTAGGTGTCAGCCCAGAGGTGATGTATCGGATCGGTTCCGCTGAATATCCGACTCGAGAGGATGCCGTCCGAGAAGCCACGAATTACCTTCGGCAGGGATTGGGTATCGATCACATTGTCTCACTCGGCGTCACCGAGAAAATCTCTCCCATTCTAGCGCAGGTACTTGAAAACTTATTCGGCATCCAACTGGATGCCAATGCGGCGAAGAGATGGAAGGAAGTCATCGACGCCGTCGTTTACACCTTCCAGCAAGTGTAAGCCCCCCCTTCTAGGTTTTTCATCCAGCTCCTCCATCTTCCTCGGGACCTGTCCCTTGAATTTCTCCATCAACGCCTGACCGACTCTCTGAATCGATTTCGCTTTCTGCCGGTAGAAACTAGTGGAGCGGAAGTGGATTTTTGCGGCGATCTTCCGGGTGCGCGCGAGGGTATCCAAGAATATTCTCGTCATTCCCGCGAAAGCGGGAATCCGATCCTCGCTTTCGCGAGGATGACGTTTTGAAATGAGCACTAAGTTACAGGGATTAGATTTCTTGGTTTAAGGTTTTTGAGAAATCAAGGTAGCTTGTTTGATCCGATGATCGAGGACGACTTTGAAGTGGGAGAGAAAGCCGGCCTGCCCTAGTGTGGTGTCCCTAACGCTTCTTTACATTTGGAGAT
>JACQCH010000005.1 GCA_016201735.1 Candidatus Omnitrophota bacterium | reverse complement strand
GTCGTGCGGCATCGCACCGGACCGCGACGTCGGCGGAGATTTTGCGTATCCCGCACACGCTGGAAGTCGTTCATGCATGTCAAGGGCGGTCCAACGTTCTTGCGACAATCTGTGCTCGACGGTTAAGTTGATCGCCATGCCAGTAAGCCTGCCTTTTTTCGCCATTGGACCTTTTGTACATCCCCTTGTATTTTCCTGTTGGAATCATGTAAATTTACTGGTAGGAAGCAAGAATACTTGAGTTCCGTTGAAAAAGGCAAACCTCGGGTAACCGGGGGACGCAAAACTTCAGATCCGCGAAAGCGGATGGCTGGGTTGCCAATGGAAGAGAAAAAGAATCCAGGACAAAAGGCCGGAATCCTCGTTCAGCGCAAGGGCGGCGCTGAAAGGGGATTTTTTATCTTCGGCGGCAAAGCGCTCTCCGCCGGCCTCCTTGTCTTGGTCGCTTTCCTGCTCTTCCAGAATCTTCACCTTCACAGCCAACTGCGGAAACTGCAGACCACTCAATCCCAGATGCGATCGACCGTCGATCGGGCTGAGAGAGAACGGGTCCGGGCGGTGGATCTGAACGAGAAACTGAGCGCGGATCTGGTCTCGAACGAAGCGCTGCTCAAGCGGCTTGAGCTTCAGAAGAAGGGAGCCACTCCCCAATGATCCGGAAAAAGAGCCTCACTTTGCTGGTGGTTTTGACGCTCCTTTTGGCGGTAGGGACGTGGGTTTCCTTCTCCGCGAATTCCACGTTTGTGCAGACCGATTGGGCCGGAGGGATTTCCGTGTCCAATGCCACGCAGACCGGGTGGACGAAGTTCGCCTCGAAGGATGCCGGCGTGGATACCTCCCAGCCAGGAAAGGTGACCTTGACCACCACCACCTTCTCCATCGCGGACAACACCGATGCCGATTTTAGCAAGGGGATATTGAATAAGACCGTGGTCAGCGGCACCGGTGCTGCGGCGACGGTTGATCTGGTCGCCGCCGCCAGCGACCCGTTTGTCTCCAGCTTGCGAAAATTCCCTGATCTCAAGCGGCCAGTGCGGGTCCCTTCCGTGGGAGCCGGTTATGTTCTCGTGCCGGGGCCGCCGGTGAGGATTTACGCGACGATGGGCGGATACAGCACGACGTTCGCTGCTTACGATCCCTCGACCGGGAAATGGGTGAGCCAGGCCGACCTCCTTGAACCGGTGGGATACGGGGGCGCTCTGGCTTACCCTTCCAGCGGAGGGGACTTCATCTACTGCATTCCCGGCGGAAGCACCAGGATTTTCCTGCGCTATCAGATCAGCGCCGATGCCTGGACCCAGCTTTCCTCCACCCCGCTTCCATTTGCCGCGCAGGATGGGACCTCCATGGCGGCACCCGGGGACGGCTACCTCTATGTGGTCTTTGGAAACTCCGCGAGCTTCCAGCGGTTTAATATCGGGGCCGGGAGCTGGGGGCCTTTGGGGAATGCCCCGGTCAACGCGGGGTACGGTTCGGAGCTCATCAAAGGAGATGGAACCCGGCTCTATTATCTTCCCGGCGGCAACTACGCCAACTTTTACCGGTTTGACACCTCAACCCTGGCTTGGAGCGCTGCCTTGGCGGGCATCCCCTCCGGTGCGGGCAAGCTGGGCGGCCATTCCGCGTTTTATCGGTTGATGAACAACTCGGTTTACGTGGCGCGGGGCAACGCCTACAGAAATTTCTGGAGATATGATGTAACCGGAAACGCCTGGGACATCAGCATGGATTTGACCCCCTTTAAACCGGACATCGGCTCCGGGTTTGTCTACGCGCCGAGCACGGACATGCTGTACGCTTTCCCCGGCAACGGGAACCGGGATCCCGTGAACTATGATTTTATCGGCAGCAAATGGGCCCAGCCGGCGGCGCTGCCGTGGAACGGGTACTACGTCGGCTCGCACCTGGGCGCCTGGACCATGGGCAAGTTTTACGTTCTCCAAGGATATCCAAGTCAAGGTTTTTACTCCTACGATCCGGCAGCGAATCATTGGACCCCTCTGGCGGCTCCGCCGCTGGCCGGCCACTGGGGAACCTGCATCACGGCCAACCCGAATACCGGAGAGCTGTACGCCATCCCCAGGGGCGACGCCACCGGGGCGGGTTCCAGCATGTATGTTTATAACGCGGATACGGTGGCGCACAATGGCGTAGCTCCGGGAGCATGGTCAGCAGCAGCGGCCCTGCCGGCAAGCGCCGCCCCGCCCGGCGGTTTCTATTACGGGGCCAGCATCGCTTATGCCAAGTCCGGGACCGATGAATTTATTTACGCCTTCCGAGGATGGGCATCGAACGGGTTCTATCGGTATGTAATCGCAGGGACAGGAGCCGGGACCTGGCAGGATTTGACGGCGACCTCCCCGCTGCCTGCGCCCGCGGCGGTGAGTTTCGGGGGCAATCTCCTCTGGCCCGGATCGGGGGATTATCTCTACGCGATCCCCGGCATCGGGACTTCCGGAGCCGGCTATTATCAGGGCTTAAATGTCCTCTGGCGCTATTCGATCTCCACGGGGATTTGGAGCAGCAGCCCCGGGGCGATGGCTTCCGTTCCTCTGAATTACGGAGAAGGAGCCCAGATGGCGGCCGACGGCGCGGGAACCAATCTGTACCTGGCGCTGGGCAATTTTTCGACTCTCTTTTACCGTTACACGGCAGCGACGAACCAATGGACTCGCCTAGCCGATGTTCCGCTCTGCGTGGGGGGTGGGAGCGGGATGGCCTACAACCCTGCTGCGAACAAGATCGATCTCGTCGTCGGATATAACCGGAACAACCTGTTTGAATACGATGTGGTTGGTGATACCTGGTCCAAGTCCACCTCCAACGCCAGGGATGATTACAATTATCCGGCGGACCGGATGCGGGTGCTTTCCAACGGGAACTTCATCTACCCGGGAGCCGGCGATGCCCTTTACTTTCTCCAGCAAGGGGGAACCAAATATTTCTGGCGCTACTCGGTCGCCAACGACCGGTGGGAGATTCTGGCGGACGCGCCGATTTGCGGGTATGGCGATGCGGCCCTCTGTGACGGCGGGGCCGACACCCTGTATCTCCTGGAAGGGGCGCACACGCCCAACTTCTACAAATACACCATCTCCACTAACACCTGGACGACACTTGCAAACATCAGCAATGGAGCCGCGTTGGATCAACCCTATTATCCCTCCCTGTCCTTTGATTTGGCAGGAGGGGCGGTCTACGCGGTGGTGGGGAATTACACGACGAATTTTAGGAAATATACGGTCTCAACCAATAGCTGGTCGGCGTCGAATGTCCTCCCTGCGAACGCCACAAGCAATTACCAGAACCGGCTCTCGAATATCGCAGTCTCCAGCGGCACCCGGTACCTCTATCTGAATGCCTTCAGCTCCAGCACGACCCGCTATCGGTTTAACCTTTCTTCCCTTGGGTGGGAAACGGTCACGGACAGCGCCGCCGTCTCCGCTGCCCCCTATTCCCTGCTTAGCGGCAATCATCAATATTATCCCGGGACCGGGAATTTCCTTTATGTCCTGCGGGGCGGTTCCTACGCCGTTTTCTGGAAATGTGATTTGGGAACCGGCGCCTGGACCCGGCTCAAGGATGTACCGATTCCGGTGGAGGTCGGCTCCGCGCTGGCCGGATCCTCCGATCCGAATATTCTTTACGGCTTGATTTACGCCTCCTGGAGCGGCACCTCCCGGCCGATCCTGATGAAGTACAACATCTCCCTGAATCTCTGGTCCATGCCAAGCTCCAACGTGGACGACCCGAATTTTCCAACCTACGCCGGCGGCATCCCGACCTCTTATTCAGGGCAGATGACCTATGCCGCCAAGACCAACAGCATCTACCTGGCGTACGGGAACGATTCCCCCAGCTTCTATCGGTACGACCTGGCCAATGACAAGTGGTATTGGTCGACATCGCTTCCATGGCCATCCGGCTATGCCGGATATAATTCCAGCATTGTTTATGACGGGAGCAGCTATCTTTATATGCCGCGGGGCCGGGGCAACACCGACTTTGCCCGGTACAACATCGGGACCGACACCTGGGAGATCCGTCGGGCCCTGCCCGCCGGCTTTCATTTAGGAGGGCTCTCCTATCCCTTGGGCGGCGACTCCCTCTACGCCCTCCGCGGGAACAACGGGATCGATCTGTACCGGTATTCGATCTCCCAGGATCAATGGACCGGTTTGTCTTCGACCCCCAACCTGCTGACGGTCATCGGCGGCGCCTTGGGTTATCCCGGCTCCGGAAATTACCTGTACGCCCTGCGGGGCAGCAACTCCACCGATTTCTGGCGGTTCAATACCTCCACCAATTTGTGGGATCCCACACCCCTGGCGGCGCCTCCTGTTCCCATCAACATGAGAGACAATGGGTTTGTCTATCCCGGTTTCGGGAATTATTTCTACCTGGTCCAGGACATGGCCTCGTATCTGTGGCGCTACAATTTCGTGAACAACGCCTGGGACAGCGTTGGGATTCCGACCAACGGCTGGGTTCCCCGATCCGGATCGGTGATGGCGTACGATGAGAACGGCTTCCTCTACATCAACCAGAGCCAGGATGAGCTGGGGAACGGGCTTGGGCTGACCCGCCGGATTCAAATCGCGTCGGTAGGGACGTACACCTCCGAGATCAAGACCGTGGGGAAGAACTCCGGTTTCGGCGCGATGACCTGGGCCGATAACGGGACCCAGTCGATCCGGGTCAAGGTCCGCACCTCGAACGATTCCGCCATGGCCGGCGCACCCGACTGGGCCGTCTGTCCCTTCGCGGCCAAAGGGGCCAATGTCTCTGCCCTTTCCTCCGTGAAGAATGGGGATAAATTCATCCAGTACCGGATCGTATTTTCCACCGATGATCTGACCCAGGTTCCCAAGGTGGACAGTGTGACGATCAATTACACCAAGTATCCGGAGAATGCGGCCTTAACCTCTTCTTGGTTTAACACAACGGCGCTACGGAACCGGTTCTTCAAGCTCCTCTGGACGGAGAACAAGCCGGCCGGGTCGGACGTCCGGTTTCAGCTTCGGACCGCGCCGGATTCAAGCGGCTCGCCCGGCATCCCGACCTCTTGGCTGGGGCCCGGATCCACCTACGCGGTCAACTACGACTTTTCGAACGCCGGCGACTACGCGAAGTCCGACCAGGTAAAACTGTCCGGCGGCGCCGCCACGGTCAGCCGCGATCTGGAGAATTATCTTTATCAGCAGTCGGTCCAGGTGGACAACACCGGCGGGACGGCCAAGACCAACGAGGTGGTCACGTTGACCCTCCCCTCCACCGACAATGCCTTCTGGTCCAAGGTCAAATCCGACGGTTCGGACCTCCGATTCTTCAACGGATCGCAGAAACTCTCGTACAATCTGGTCTTGTTCGATTACCCCAACAGGACCGCCAAGGTGAGCGTCAAAATCCCCTCGATCGCCGCGGGGGCGGTGAGCACGATCTCCCTGATTTACGGGTCGGCGGCTGCCGCCTCCGAATCGGATTCGGCGGTCGCCCCGCCATTGCCGGCTCCTCCGGTGAGCGGGCTGGTGGGTTGGTGGAAGTTCAATGAAGGGGGCGGGACCACGGCGCTGGATAGTTCGGGGAGTTTCAATACGGGCTCCTTCTCCAGCGCCATTACGTATGTCCCTGGGATCGATGGATCAGCACTCTCGTTTCCCGGAACGGTTTCTGTGGCCGTCCCGACGACCGCATCCCTTCAAAGCAACACCATGACTGTCGCCGCCTGGGTTAAGAGGTTGGGTGCTGGCGGTATCCTTGGAAGGTTTAACGGAGTTTCTAGCAGCAGTGAAAATGGGTTGTACCCCACCGGCTCTTCTCTCACAGCCCATTTTTACCAGAATGCGACCAACAACACTCTGACGGGCGGAAGCCTCCCTGCCAATGAATGGCATCATGTGGCATTCGTTTTGGGGAACAGTTCTCAAAACCTCTACATCGATGGACAGCTGGTCGCTTCGGGAGCCGTCCCTGGCACGAACTCCCCCAGTAACGCAGCGTTGAACATCGGTTGGTCCTGGCTCGGTGGTTACTTCAACGGCCTCATTGACAACGTGACGATCCATAACCGGGCCCTCTCCGCTTCAGAGATTAGCTCGATGATCCCTTCCACCAACGTGAAGATGTATCTGCCGGTGACGGAGCAGGCGGCGACATCCGCTTCCCTGCCGGGCTGGCTCTATAAAACGGCGCTGACCATCGACAACAGCGCCAACGCCTCGGCGCTGACCAATTTTCAGGTGAAGGTGACGCTCGACGGATGGGCTCCTTTCTGGTCGCACGTCAAGGCCGACGGGGGCGACATCCGCTTGGTGGATTCAGACGATGTAACCGTCCTGAACCATTTCATCCAGTCGTTTGATTCCACCAACAAGACGGGAACGGTCTGGGTCAAGGCGCCGTCGATTCCGGCCGCTTCCACAAAGACGATCTATCTCTATTGCGGAAATTCGGCAGCCGCCTCCACGTCGAATGCCGCCAGCACGTTGATCGCCTTCGACGATTTCAATGACGGGGTTTTGTCCGGCTGGACCTCCGGACTAAACGCCAACTGGACCGAATCCAGCGGGATGCTGACGCACAGCGGCTCGGCTGCCGAAACCCTGTATCGGGATCTGCCGGGAACCCCGTCGGATTATATTGTCGAGATGATCCTGGGGACCGGTTTCCGGCAGGGGCCGGGGATCCTTTTCCGATCATCATCGGATACGCTCAGGAGCTACAACTTTCAAATAGCCAATTTCGATTCCAACCAGTTCTACCGCCGGCTGTATCAGCGGGACAGTACTGCCTACGTGACCAGCGGCTGGGATACGATTTATAACAAGTGGCTGCCCGTTGGGGATTCGGGAGGGAAGAAAGTGCAGGTTCGCGTGAGCGGCTCCAATTTCAAGATCACTGTGGACGGAGTCCTGGAGGCGGATGTCACCGATCCCCGCCTGGCGACGGGCGGCGTGGGCGTCTATGCGTATAACAATGGGTATTCCGCGCCCAGCGTCACCTTTGATGATCTCCTGGTGCGGGCCTACGCGCCGGCGGACCCGATCGTTGCGGCGCCCATGACGGAGAGCGCCAACAGCAGCGCTGGCTCCAACTACTACGCCACCCGGCCGGTCATCCAGCCGATCTTCGGCGCTTTCTACAACAATGATCTGGCGCAATTCAGCGAAATTTCCACCACGCCGAGCGGGACCGGAATCAAGTATCAGATTTCCCCCAACGGGTACGACTGGTATTGGTACAGCGGCGCCTCTTGGGGAAAGGTGACCGGGGGCTTCAGTCAGGCCAATACCGCAGTAGAGGTCAACGCGAATCTGGCCTCGTTCCAATCTTCCGTCGCGGCTTCCGGTGAATTTCTGTTCCGGGCCTATCTGGATTCGTCCGGTTCGGCAAGCCCGACCTTGGACAACCTGGCGATCCGGACGATGGTCGGCGTCACTTACTTTACCGACCCCGCGGGCGGGGAAAAGGTGGACGCCTCCCAGTCGGATGCGGTCAACGACCAGTGGGTGCAGTACAGGATGATCCTGGATTCCAACGGAGAGGTGATTCCCGAGCTGCTCGATCTCGCCCTGGAGTACGACACCGCTTCCATTACTCTAACGAGTCCCGTTGGAGGCGAAACCTGGATCATCGGCTCCGCACAGACCACGACCTGGACTTCGAACGGGCTGGATTCCGGCGATACGGTCAAGATCGAGTATTCCACCGACAACGGCTCGACCTGGAATTTGATCGCCTCCAACGCCCCGAACACCGGTTCTTATATCTGGACCGTGGCGGACGCTCCCTCCACGCAGGCGCGGGTCAAGGTCAGCTCCGTCAACCTTCCGGTCATCACCAGCACTTCTCCCAGCGCCTTCATCATCGCCGGTTCCATTACAGTCGCTGCTCCAAACGGCGGGGAGGTGTGGCCGGCCGGAAGCACAAAGAACGTCACCTGGACGCATCACGGGATTCCCGGAACCACCGTGAAAATTGAATTCTCCTCGAATGGTGGATCCACGTATCCGACCCTGGTCGCAACCGGGGTCGCCAAAGGCGCCGGTGGGAATGGAAACTACTCCTGGACTCTTCCGACGAACGTTTTATCCACGACCTGCCGGATCCAGATCACCGACGAGTCCAACGCCCTGGTCAAGGACGCTTCCGATTCAAACTTCGAAATCGGCGGGTCGGTGATTAACGTGACCCAGCCGGCGGCCGGCGACGTGGTCGGGATCCTGACCACATCGAAGATCAAATGGACGGTGGCCGGCCCGATCCCCACCGGCGGGACTGTGAGGATGGAATATTCGACGGACGGCAAGGCGAACGGCGATCCGATGAAGGCCTGGAACCTGATCGACGTCAACATTTCACCGGCCGCCGGCGCGGCGGGATACGACTGGGCGGTGCCGTCTGCGGCGGCTTCCAGCACGGTGGTCGTGCGGGTTTCGGACAGCCCGGGCTGGGACACGCTCGGCGGACAGAACGCGGTGGACGGAATTTCCGGGGTTTTCCGGGTGACCGGGACGGTCACGGTGATCAGCCCCAACGGCGGAGAGAAATGGGCCTCGGGTTTCGCTCACACGATTAAATATCAGACCCAGGGGTCGATCGGGAACGTGAAGATCTCCTATTCGACGGACAACTTTGTCACCAGCGTCGTCATTGTCAGCTCCACTTCCAACACCGGAAGCTACAGTTGGACGCCGGCCCGGACGAACGCGGCGCCCGCGATGAAGATCCGGGTGGAGGATGTTGGAGACGCCGCGGTGAAGGACGAATCCGACGCCAATCTGTCGGTGACCGGCGTCACGGTGACCGGGCCCGACGCGGCTTCCCGCTTGAAGGCGGGGAATCCCTACACCATCACGTGGAATCAAACCGCCATTTCCAACGTCAAGATTGAATACGCCGAGGATGGATTGAATTACAGCACGATCGTTGCTTCCACTCCGGTTGGGACCAATTCCTACGGCTGGACTCTTCCTTCAAAGACGATGACCGGATTCCGGGTGAGGGTCAGCGATGCCGATTCAGTTCCGCCGGCCAACGGCGCCGACGCGGCACTGGCGGTGGATAATTCCGATGCCTCCAGCGTCCTCTATGGGACGATCACGGTGGTTATCCCCAATGGCGGGGAGGATTGGAGCTCCTCCAACCCGCATGACATCACCTGGACGGTCTCTCCGGCGGGCGCCAACGTGGCGCCGAACGTGAAGATCTTCTACACGACCGCTTCCTTCGCGACGGAGACCATCGAAATCGATCCGGCGGTGGGGAAGCCGAGCAACAACAATCCGGGCGCCGGGACCGGGAAATACAGCTGGACGCCGACCTTCACCGCTCCGAACGTGAAGGTCCGGGTGGCGGATGCGGGCGACCCGGCGGTCAACGCCGGCCAGGCGGCCCCAGCCACCGGCCAGGATCAGGATGATTCCAACGCCTACTTCACGATCTCCGGTGTTTCGATCACCTCCCCGAAAAGCGGAGATTCCTGGCTGGTGGGAAGCCAGCAGTTGGTCAGCTTCGGCTTTACCGGAACGCTGACCAACGTGAAGTTGGAATATTCTCCCGATGGGGGAACCACGTTTAAGACGATCAGCGCCAATCTCTCCGTGGCGACGAACCCGTACACGTACACCTGGACCGTTCCCGATGACATCTCAAAGAACGTGCAGGTGCGGGCGACCGAACTCAACCCCGACGGGTCGGTCAAGCCCGGCGGAAAACAGGCCGTTTCTCCCAACTTCACCATCACCGGGGCCCTTGTCATCGCCACGCCGCCGACCCTCTTCGTCGGCGACGCGGCAGCGATCGGTTGGGCCAAGACCGGAACGATCGACAGTCAAACCCTGGAATTTTCTCCCAGCGGGACCTTTTCAGGGGACGTTCAGACCCTCGGCACCGGGCTGACCGGCGCCTCGTTCAACTGGATCGTTCCGGACAACATCGGGGCTTTGGGCAAGCTGCGGGTCACCGATACGGTATCTGGGCATCCGGCCACTTCTTCCACAACCAGCGCCTTCGCGATACAGGGGAAGTTGACGCTGACTTCCCCGATCGCCGGCAACATCTGGGCGGCCTTGTCTCCCCAGACGATCAACTGGACTACCATCGGCTCCATCGGGAAAGTAGGGCTGGATTACTCCACCAACGGAGGGAGCACCTTTACGGCCGTCTCCGGAGGGACCAATATCACCAACGGCGGATCCTTAAGCTGGATAGTGCCGGACGTCCTGACAAACCCACAGACGACTCCGACCCAGACGGTTCGCCTTCGAATCACGGATAAGGACCACACGGGAGCGGCTCAGGCGTCGACGTTCGTGGATTTCACCGTCAACTGGTTCAAGATCACCTGGGAGGTCAAGGATCTGGACAACAAGTCCCTCCTGACCTCTTTAAGCGTCAACGACTCCTCCGTCGCTCCCCCATGGGTCAACACCACCGGCGCCCTGAACGCGCCGGCGGTCCGGTACTACCCGTATGGAACCTTCACGACCACCTGGTCAAAGGCCGGTTATACCGACGCGACCCTGGCCGCGTGGGTGGCGAATTCCGATCTGACCAACACCCTCTACATGGAATCCTCCACGACGGCGCTGATCACCTTTAAGGTGTATGTCGGAGGCGGGTACGAGGCAGGCGCCGACACGCTGAAGATCAAGGCCTGGCTGGAGCGCCGGGGCGTCCTGGTCGCCGATACCGTGTTGATGACCAACTGCAAAGTCGAGGTGTACGACGACGGAACATTGCTGAACACCTTTACCTCCACCACTCCCGACGTGACCGGCGCCTACAGCTTTGTCTGGAATAATACCCTCCTGGCGGGCGGGAAGGTTTATTTCTTGAAAGGGGCCATCACCTATAACGGAACGGTCTACACCAGCGGCGGCCTGTTGAACATCTCGATTGAGAAGCAGCTGACCAAGGATTTGCCGCAAAAGGCGGATCTGGATGCCGCAAAGACGGAGATCCTGGGGAAGGTGGCGCAGACCCAACAAGAGGTCACCAGTGCGAAGAACGAGATCGTCAACACGATCACCACGAACGTCGTCGGGATCAAGGAGAGCGTCGCGCAGGTGCAGAAAACACTCGGTTCCACCGCTGATGTGGCCGGTACCAACACGGTCATCGGAAAATTGGAGGATGTGAAAAAGGTGTTGGGGACGACCACCGATACCGGAGCTGCAGCGGCAGGAGTTGCTGCGGCGGGTACCGCCGACACGGTGATGGGCCGGCTGGCCAAGACTCAAACCCAGGCCGAGAACGCTGCCCAGACCGGGCTCTTGAATCGGGAAACGACCATCGAGGCGGGGAAGAGCCTGGTTGTCCGATATCGGGCGCCCACCGGCCTGCAGCCGAAGATCGACCTGTTAAACCCGGGCAACTCCAAGGTGGTTTCGAGTCAGCTCATGACGGAGATCGCCAATACCGGAATTTACGAATACACGGTGGCGTTTGGTGAATCCCTGGGAACGGGCGATTTCACCGTGGCGGTGAACGAGCCGACGAAGGGCTCGATGGACGCCATGGTCGTGACGGTGTCGGCGAAAGGGCCTGAGGACACCGCCAAGAGCGGTGGCGCGGGAGGAGGCGGTGGCGCGGTTGACCTGAAGCCAATCCTCGATGAAGTGCGCAAACTGGTCAGCGGAAACGCCAATCCGGCGGTTCTCACCGACATCCAGCAGCAATTACTGGATCTGCGGGGGCAGCTGGGGCTTGTGGGACCCCAGCAAAAACAGACAGTCCGGGATCAGTTGGCCGAGATTGCTTCGGTCCTGCAGCAGATGGCCGGCTCGGACGAGGGCCTGAACGCCCTCTTTGATATGAGCAAGGTCACCGCGGCCAACATCAAGGATCTGCAGAATAAGGCCGTGCAAATGAGCAAAGGGATTGAGTTCTTGGTGGAGTCTGAGAAAAACAAAGCAGTCCACACCCTGACCTGGTATGAACTCGGGTCGATCATCTTAAAGATTTTGGTGGTCAACCCGACGGATCAACCCCAGTCGGTGCCGGTCAAGGCCTATCTGCCGAAGGAGGTCCGGGAAGAGCACATCATGAGCACCGAAGGGGATCTGGAGCTTCAGTACGATTCGGTCCGGGGCGGCTATTTCGTGACGGCGACGGCCTCCTTAAAGCCGAACGAATCCGTTCTTTATTCCGTGGAGTGTGAGGACATCTGGATGATTCCTCAGGAGAAGTTAAACCAGCTTTCCGCGGAGGCCCAAGCCACCGCTGCCGGGTTGAAAGGCAGCGAGCATGAACAGCAGGCGACCGCTCTGGCCGGCCAGATCGGGTTGAAGGTGAAAGAAATTTGGACCCGGCAGTCGGACCCGACCTTGACTCCGGAGCGGCACATTCAGGTGTATCGGGAGAATCTGGAACTCTTTTCTCAGTTGGAGAACGAGCTGATTCTTTTGAGACGGATGGGGGCGTCTTTGCTTCGACCGATGCAGGGAGAGGGAGTTGGGGCATTATTCTTTGGGAAAGGCGCGGCTTACAGTTTGTCGACGGCAGCCACCTGGCGGCTGATCTTTGGCCTTCTAATCTTCGTCGGTCTCATGAGCCTTGTCGCCTTTCTCCTTTGGCAGCGCCAAGCGCACCTGGCGATGAAAGCGGAAATCATCGCCTTGGAGCATGGCAAAAACCTTGGGCAGGAAGACGAAGGGAAGCATGGGTCCGGCACAGACGACAAACCGCTTGGTTCCGCGGCTTAGTAGCGATCCCGCGAATAAACCGTTCGTGCTGATCCTGAGCAAGGTCGAAGGATCGAAGCACGAACTTCCAAAGTGCCATGTTCACCCTTCGACAAGCTCAGGGTGAACGGCAAATGTTCTCCCGATGATTAACGTCACCGTCCGATCCAATCAGGGGCTTCTCCTGAAGGAGGCGGTCCCATCCGCGCGGCTTCCCGGAGTGGGGGGAGACTTCGAGGTGATGGGATTCCATGTGCCGTTGATAGCCGTTTTGGCCAAGGGGCGGCTGTGGGTTGGTTCCCGGATGCTGGCCATTCGATCCGGCTTGGCTTGGGTGGTGGGGAATCGTCTGACGATCTTGGTGGAAACATGAACCCGCTGGTGGCGACCCTAATCATCCTGGGGGTGACGCTGGGGCCATCGATCGTCATCGCGGTCATCGGCTACGCCGGCATGCAGGCCTTGGGGCGCAACCCTTCGGCCGCTCCCCGGATCCAGACCTCGATGATCCTGGGTTTTCTTTTTGTGGAGGTGATCGCGGTGATCGCGCTTCTGATCTTGTTCCATGTCTTTTCTAAAACATAGTATAGTAAGGCGACCCCGTCCCTCCATGGGTTTCTCTGGGGCAAGGGAGGAATGACATCCATGTATGTTTTTCATAGTGCTGGAGATGGAGTACTGTACATCAGGGCTACTTCCAACTTGCCCCAGAGAATAAAAGTTCATGGAGCTTTTGGGGACGCCCTAGATGCTCCTCATAACGGCGCTCGGGCGTCCCGACCCATGGAGGGGCGGGGTGATTGAAATCATTGTGGTTCAAATCCTCGCCTTTGCGGGTCTGGTGGCCTTGCTTCGATGGCTTTTCGTCCGCAACGTGACCTCCGCCATGGAACGGTTGGAACTGCTTCATCAAGAAAATCTCAAACGGGAAAACGAACTCCAAAATCGCCTCCAGGCCGTCGAGCAAGAGCATAAAACAAAGATCCAGCGAAGCGAAGAGGAGGCGAAGGAGATCCTTTCTTTGGCCAAGGCCCGGGCAGAAGAGGCCAGGGAGCAGCTCCTCAAGGAGGCGAAGGGGGAGAGCCAAAGGATCATCCAAGAAGCCCACGAGAGGCGGGAAGAGCTTCGGCGGGAACTGGAGGAGCAGGTCGAGCAGAAGGCAGTACAGTTGGCCAGCGATGCGGTCCGTTATGTGCTGACCACGAAGCTGGAGCAGGAAGTTCACCGCCAGCTGGTGGACGAGTTGATCGCCGACGTGGGGACCCTCGACGCCAGCCTGCTGGACGTCAACGCCGCCAAGGCGCAGGTCGTCTCTTCTCAGAAATTGGAGCCGGAGCAGCGCCACCGCCTTGAGGGGATTCTCTCTCAGAAAGCGGGCCGGGCCATCCAGATCGTTGAGTCGGTCGATCAAAAGGTGATTGCCGGAATCGTGATCCGGCTGGACAGTCTGATCCTGGACGGATCGCTGCTCAACAAGCTCCGGGAGGCGGTGGGATATGTTCGAAAAAGCAGCGCCTGAGGCCCAGCCGACTCGAGGCACGCCCGGTGGTGAGGTGAAGCTCCGCTCCTTCGACGTCAAGGAGGTCGGAGTGGTTCGGGAGGTCCGGGGAATGATCGCCCGGATCGACGGACTGCCCTCCTGCATCGACGGGCAGCTGGTGACCTTCGGCTCCGAGATTCGGGGAATGGTGATCGGGTACGAACCCAAGGATGTGTACGCCCTCATCCTAGGCGACGCCGGGCAGATCAAGACGGGCGAGCGGGTTTACGGAAGGGCCGAACCGTTTAGGATCCCCGTGGGAAACAAGGTGATCGGCCGGCTGGTGAACTCGCTGGCCGAACCGATCGACGGGCAGGGGCCCCTGGAAGCAGATCAGATGTACCCGGTTTTCCGGAAGGCGCCGGGGATTATGGAACGGGTTCCTATCTTCCGGCCGCTGGAGACCGGGGTCAAGATCATCGATGCGATGATCCCGATCGGCAAGGGACAAAGGGAGCTGATCCTCGGAGACCGGATGACGGGGAAGAGCACCCTGGCTTTGGACGCGATCCTCAATCAACGGGGGAAACAGGTGATCTGCGTCTACTGCTTGATCGGGCGCAGCTACACGACCCTCACGCGGACCGTTCAACTGTTGAAATCGGCCGGCGCTTTGGAATATTCTTTCGTTGTCGCTGAGACCGCTGCCGCGCCGGCGGGCCGCCAGTTTCTGACCCCTTACTCCGCCTGCGCGCTGGGGGAATATTTCATGGACCGGGGAAAAGATGTCCTGGTGGTTTTCGACGATCTCTCCAAACATGCCTGGATCCACCGGGAAATCTCTCTCCTCTTGGGCCGGTCGCCGGGCCGGGAGGCCTACCCGGGCGACATGTTCTACATCCATTCTCAGCTCGTGGAGCGGGCGGCTGCTTTAAGTCCCGAGCGGGGAGGCGGCTCCATGACCTTTCTGCCCTTGGTGGAGACTCAAGCCGGGAACATCACGGGCCTGATCCCTTCCTACACCATCTCGATGACCGACGGACAAATCTATCTCTCGACCGAGCTGTTCACGGAAGGATTCAAACCGGCGATCGACCTGGGGCTCTCTGTTTCCCGGGTCGGATCCAAGGTTCAGTCCTCGGCCCTGAAGGAGGTTTCCAAACAGCTTCGTCTGGAGTACCTGCAGTTCAAAGAGTTGGAGCGGCTGACGAGGATGCGGGCTCATCTTTCCGACGAGGCGGCGCAAAAGCTGAAGAGAGGCACCGTCTTGCGGGAACTGCTGATCCAGGACAGGAATCAGCCGGTCAGCACGGAGGAGGAGATCGTTCTCTTTGAGGCCTACCACGCCGGGGTTCTCACGCCGCAGCCGCTGGAGGAAGTCCGCCGTTTTAAGCGGGAGTTCTTCGCATTCTTCGCCAAGGCCCAGCCGCAGTTAGTCGAGGAGCTGCGGGCGGCGAGGAGCCTGACCGAGAAGATCAAGGCGGGATTGAAACAGGAGTGCGAACGGTTTTTTAAGGTAATCGCATGACCCCGCCCTCCGGAGTTCGTGCCATCGGCATGGAAAATGTGAATGTGGCCATTGAATGGAAAGATATCCGAGGGCACCTGTGCCTTCGGCACAGTGAATCCCGCCCTGGTGGGCGGGATTCAGGACTCCGGAGGGCGGGGTGAGCGCGAGCCAGAAGCTTAAAACGGAACGCCGTTTTCTTGGGGAGATGCACGGCATGCTGGAGGTGATGAAGCAGGTGGCCGCCTCGGAACTGAAACATCTGGAGGCGTGGCTGCGGCCAGAGGAGGCCGCACCACTTGTAATCTCTGAGTCGCAGCTCCCGAGCCGATCGGGAGCTTTAGGCGAATTTTCCGGATTGTTTCAGCTTCTCAAAGCGGCGCGTCCGGACTCTCTGCTGATCAAGCGGGCTGGGGCGACGGCCGGGGTTGTCTGCTTCACTTCCGACTCCGGTTTCGTGGGAGATTTAAACTCCCGCGTCATCCGGCAGGCGCTGTCTGTCCTGCCGTCGGGGGAGAGGGCCTGCTTTGTGATCGGCTCCCAGGGGGGAAGGATTTTGACGGAGCAGGGGACTTCCCACAAAGGTTTTCCGGGCATCCGGGATCCGAAAACGATGGAGGGGCTTTCCGTCGTGCGGGAGGCCCTGCTCAACTGGACCTTCGCCGAGCCCAATGGCTCACTCACCCTGATTTATCCGAGGTACCGTTCGATCGTCCGTCAGGATCTGGTCCAGATCCTGATCCTGCCGATTGAGGAAACCCGGACCCCTCTTTCCCCGACCATGACCCGGGACGTTCTGTTGGAAGGCCCCGTAAAGCAGATTGAGCAGAAGGCGGCCTTCTGGTGGATTGGGACTCTTTTGAAAGAGGCGGCATGGCACGCCAAGCTTTGCGAATTGGCGGCCCGGGTCAACCATTTGGAAGGATCGGTGGACGAGTTAGGAAGGCAGCAAAGGCAGATGACCTTCCAATACTTTCATGCCCTTCATGAGGAGATGGATACGGCGGTTCGTGAGGTGTACGCCAGTCGGCGAATCCTGGGTGGAGGGCCTTTAAGATGACCCCGCCCCTGCGGAATCGTGCCCTCGGCTTAGAGGGGACGTGTTTTCTAAGATTCGGTTGGAGATTAGCCGAGGGCACCTGCGCCTTCGGCGCAGTGAAGCGGCCAAGGCCGCTTCATCATTCCGGAGGGGCGGGGTGAGCCTGACAGGCAAGGTCGTCGCGCTTCGGGGGCCCGCCGTCGACGTTCAGTTCGATCCGTCGGGGCCGGTGCCGGGCCTCCACGAGATTGTGGAGACCCAGTCGTACGAGGGGACCCCGATCCTTCTGGAGGTCATGGAACACTTGGAGCAGAACGTGGTCCGCTGCATCGCCATTACCTCCCACTGGGATCTTCAACGCAACACCGCGGCGGTTGCGAACGGGGAAACCCTGAAGGTTCCTGTCGGCAAGGAGATTTTCGGGCGGGTGATGGATGTTCGGGGAGCCCCTGTGGACGGCCAGGGGCCGCTCACGTCGTCTCAGTGGATCAGCATCCGGCGGCCGAGCCATGAGATTGAGCTGAATCCCAGCCGGCTGGGAGCTTTCAAGCCGGATATTCTGGAGACCGGCATCAAGGCGATCGACCTGTTATTTCCGCTGGTCAAGGGGAGCCGGATCGGGATCTTGGGAGGGGCGGCTTTGGGGAAAAGCCTGTTGACCCTGGAGCTGATTCATAACGTGACCGAGAAACATGGAGGGGTCTGCGTCTTCGCCGGAGTGGGGGAGCGGATCCGGGAGGGAAACGAGCTTTACGTCGAGCTGGCCAAACGGAAGATCCTGGACCGGGTGGCTTTGATCTTCGGGCAGATGGACGAGTCGCCGGGAGCCCGGTTTGAGGCGGTTTTGGCGGGCGTCACCTTGGCCGAGGAGATCCAGGCGCAGGGGAAGGATGTCCTTTTCTTTGTGGACAGTGCCTTTCGGTTCGTCCAGGCCGGCGCGGAGCTTTCCACCCTGCTGGGCCGGATCCCATCGGAGACCGGATACCAGCCGACCCTTTATTCCGAGGTCGCCGAATTCCAGGAACGGATCCGCCCCCGCAAGGGGGGGTCGATCACAGCCATTGAAGCGATCTTCATGCCGGGGGATGACCCGACCGACCCGGCGGTGGTCGCCCTCTTCAGCTACTTGGACTCCATCATTGTTCTGTCCCGAACCCGGTTCCAGCAGGGGTTGTACCCGGCGGTCGATCCACTGGCCTCTTCCTCGGCGAGCATGGACCCGAATGTGGTGGGACCCCAGCATTTCCGGGTGGCCCAGGAGGTGATCCGGATTTTCCGCCATTACGAGGATCTGAGGCGGATCGTTTCGGTGATTGGGCTGGAGGAACTTTCCCTGGAGGACCGGCGGACCTTCGAGCGGGCCCGCAAACTCCACAATTTTTTAAGCCAGCCTTTTTTCACGGCGGAGTTGTACACTGGAAAGCCGGGAACCTATGTGTCTGCCCCGGCTGTGGTGGAGGATTGTCGGCGGATTCTCTCCGGAGAATTCGACAGCCGCCCGGACAGTGATTTCTACATGATTGGCACGCTTTAAAAGAGGCGAAAAGATGGCAAAGAAATTGGGTGAAGTGCTGGTGGAGATGGGGCTGTTAAAGCCCGAGGATTTGACCCGGATTCTTCAGGAACAGCAGCGGACCGGGGAGTTCCTGGGCACGATCGCGGTTCGCTTGGGGCTGGTGAGGGAAGCGGATCTGATGTCGGCCCTTTCCAGGCAGTTCTCTCTTCCTTCCGTCAGACTCCAGGAGATTTCGATTGATCCGTCGGTGATTCGCCTGGTCCCCACGAAATTTGTTTTCCACCACAAGTTGATCCCGATCAGACGGACGGCGAAGGCCTTGACCATAGCGATCCACGATCCTTTGGTTCGCTGGCCCCTGGATGAGCTGGCCCTGCAGTTGGGGGTGGAGGTTGAGCCGGTCTTAGCGAGCGAATCCGAAATCCTGGCGGCGATCCGGCGCTACTACGGGGTGGGCGCCGAGACGGTGGAACGGATCCTTGCCGAGAGTCCGGAGTCGGTCCAGGTCCAGCGAGCTCACGAGAAGACGGAAAATATCGAGACCTCGGAGGAATCCGCCTCGGTGGTGCGGCTGGTGAACCAGATCTTAAGCGAGGCGGTCCGGGAGGGGGCGACCGACATTCACATCGAGCCATTCCCCGATTCGATGAGCCTGCGCTTCCGGGTGGACGGCCGCCTTTACGACACCCCAGCCCCCTCGGATCTGAAGTATCTGTACCAGGCGATTGTTTCCCGGATTAAGATCATGGCGGGCCTCGATGTGGTCGAACGACGGCTCCCTCAGGACGGACGGGCCCGGATCCGGGTGGGGGAGCAGGAGCTGGATTTGAGGATCTCGATCCTGCCGACCCTCTACGGGGAGAATCTCGTCATCCGGATGCTTCCCTCATCGATGATCCTCAGTCTCGACCGGCTGGGCCTGGCGGAAACGGATCTTAAAATCCTGGAACGCCTCATCCAAATTCCCCACGGGATCCTGTTTGTGACCGGGCCGACCGGATCCGGCAAGACGACCAGTCTCTACGCGGTCTTAAGCCGGCTGAACAGCCGGGAGCGGTCGATCGTCACCATTGAGGATCCGATCGAGTACGAGCTCAAAGGGATCACCCAAGTCCAGGTGAACTCCAAGATCAACCTCAGCTTCGCCCGGACCCTGCGCAACGTCCTGCGTCATGATCCCAACGTCCTGATGGTGGGAGAGGTTCGGGATCGGGAGACGGCGGAGATTGCGATTCAGGCCGCCTTGACCGGCCATCTGGTTTTCTCCACCCTTCACACCAATGACGCCGCCAGCGGGACAACGCGGCTCGTCGATATGGGGATCGAACCGTACCTGGTTTCTTCCGCGGTGGAGGCCTTCATCGGCCAGCGGCTGGTCCGTCTGATCTGCCGGGAATGCCGGGAAGAGATTTCCCCGGAGAGTGCGGCGAAGGCGGCCCGGCTCTCCGCCGACGAGCTTCGATCCCGGGTTCAGGGGGCCACCCATTTCTACCGGGGCAAGGGCTGTTCCGTCTGCAAGCAGACCGGCTATCGGGGCCGGACGGGAATCTACGAGATCCTGGAATTAAAGACACAGATTCAGGAGATGATTCTGAATAAGATCCCTGCCCATGAAATCAAGAAATGCGCCGTTCAACTGGGGATGCGGACGCTTCAAGACGACGGTTGGGCGAAAGCCGCTCAAGGGCTGACCACCCCCGAGGAAATTCTCCGCGTGACCCAACTGGAAGATTGAGGCCGCTCTCCCATGCCCAAATTTTCTTACCGAGCCAAAAAGGGGCCTCAAGAAGTAGTGGAAGGAATTCTGGAGGCGGAGAACCAGGATCAAGCGGTCACCCGCCTGACCGAGCAGGGGTTCGTCCCGGTCAGGGTGATCGCCGCCGCCGAAAAGGAACGGGTTTTCACCTCCGCGCCTTTGGTCGGGGGCCGTGTTCGGCAGGAAGAGGTGACTTTCTTCACCCGTCATCTGGCGAATCTGTTTAAATCCAACATCCCTATCCTTCGATCGCTGGAGTTGATCCGGAGTCAGGCGCCGCGCGCGGGACTCCGGAGCGTGATCGGGCAGATCGCCAAGTCCGTCCGGGAGGGCCAGTCCCTTTCAGAGGCCTTCAGCCGGTTCCCCCAGCTTTTCTCTCCCTTATACTTGAATCTTGTGCGGGCCGGTGAGGTCAGCGGCCAGATGGATGTGATGCTGGACCGTTTGGTGGAGCATCGGGAGAAACAGGAGATACTTCGGGAGAAGGTGAAGCTCGCCACAGTCTATCCCCTTTTCCTGCTCGGGGTGGGAGCGGCCACGATCGTCGTTCTGCTGACCGTCGTGATCCCCCGCTTGAGTTTGATGTTCCAGGATTTCGGGCAGGCGCTGCCGTGGCCGACGCAGGCCGTGATGGCCGCAAGCGGGCTCATGACCCGGACCTGGTGGATCTGGGCGTCAGGGGGCCTCGTCGCCGGAGTTCTCTTTACGCGGCAGGCCGGGCCGGGCCGAGCCCTCTTGGACCGCCTGGAACTTTGGCTCCCTTTCTGGAGGGAACTAACCCGGAAGGTGGAGGTGGCCCGTTTCTGCCGGACGCTTGGGATTTTGCTCGAGAGCGGCATCCCGATTCTTCAGGCGGTCCGGTCGGCGATCCCGACGGTGGAAAACCGGGTGATCCGCGGCCGCCTGGTTTTGATCGAAGGAATGTTGACGGCGGGAACTCCCTTGTCCAGATCCTTACAGGGAGTGCCCGGCTTCTCGGCGCTCGTCGTCGGGATCATCACGATCGGGGAAGAGGGGGGTGATTTGGCCCAGCACCTGGTCCGAATCGCCGATTCGTTGGAGCATGAGGTGGAACGGGCTCTGAAAGTGGTGACGACCTTGCTGGAACCGGTTCTGATTCTGGCGCTGGGGGTGGTCGTCGGGATCATTGTCGCGGCCATGCTGCTGCCGATTTTTGAGATCGGATCCGGCCTGACCTTGGAGGAGGGAAGATGAGCGGAAACAGCCGTCGGGGTTTTACGCTGATTGAAATCATGCTGGTGGTCATCATCATTGGGATCTTGGCGGCTACGGTGCTGCCCCGTTTAAGCGGGCGGGCGGAGAAGGCGAGGGTCAACAGGGCCAAGGCGGACATCGAAAACATTGGGGTGGCCCTGAAATTGTACGAGTTGGACAACGGGACCTTTCCGACCTCACTTCCGGCCCTTCTGGAAAAGTCCGCCGGCGCGGACGGGTCTGCCTCAGCCGGCCCCTATCTGGAAAGAAAGCCGACGGATCCCTGGGGCAGATCGTACCAGTACCGGTTTCCCGGTGAGCACAATCCAACTTCCTACGACCTGTCCAGTCTGGGAAAAGACGGAGCCGAAGGAAACGATGACGTCACGAACTGGTGACTCCTTCTTCGGGGTCCTGGCGTGGAGCGGTCCATTCCCGGCATCGGGTCTGGTCGGATGAGTTGTTCACAATGACGATGTCAGAGCATCGGGAGATGGCCGAACCCGACAGGCCTCTCCATGGATTTATTCTCTGGAGCAAGTTGGAAGTCACCTCGATGTACCCTGTCTGACCTCTCATGTTCGGAAGAGCACACCCATACGTACTCCCCCACCTTGCTCCAGAGAAACCCATGGAGGGGCGGGGTCAGCTTGGGTTTCCATTCGATCAGGGCTTGAATCTCAAGGGTCGGCCCTGCTGGCGGGAATCAGACCGCTCCCCGCCACCCCGAAGGTCTCATGAGAAACTCCGGCTCGGGGATGGGGTTCGAAGACAATCGGAGGCCCGAGCGGGCAGGGTTCTCCGCCCGTGAGCTTGGTTCCGGCGGAGAGAGCGAGGGCCGACGTTTAGCGAGACGGCCTCGCTGGGGACGTCGAGCGGGTCTGAGAACCCCGCCCCGAACCGGAGATTCTGCGATGCCGGAACTGGCCTGCCCCCTGCCAAGACCCCGGAAGAAGCAGGGGTGGGCCGGAAGCGGATTTGCGCTGGTGGAGGTGCTGACGGCGGCGGTGGTATTGACGATTGGGGTCGCGGCGATGATGGGTGTGCTGGTGATGGCGCTTCACGGCGTGCAGAGCGCCGGTGAGCGGCTGGAGGCGATGGGCCGTCTCGAGGCGGAGGCGGTGGATCTTCGGGCCCGAGTGAAGTTCGGGGAGGGGGTTGCTCCCGGCAGGTTAGAAGGGAGCTGGCCTCATCCGTCGGGAGCCGCCTGGGAAGCGACGATCCGGGAGGGGCTTCCAAATCTTTTGACGGTGGACCTTCGGGCCCACTGGTCCCGCTCCGGCCGTCTTTACGGGGCATCCCTGTCGACGGCGATGCCTGCCCTGAGTCAAGTCGAAGGGTCTGTGCATTCGGAGACTTCTCAATGAGTTGGGCCACTACTCGGGGTCTCCTCGGCCTTCGGCCTCGTCGGTCAGGGTCCTCACCGGCTCGGACCCGTCGCCAGACACGGCCTCGTTATTCCTCGGCCCGCCCCCGACACCCCGAAGCTTTCCATTCTCCGAGAGCTTCCGTGGGGTTTACGATGGTGGAGCTTTTGATCGCCTCGGCGATCGCCGGGTTGATTTTGACGGGGCTGTTGACTTCGCTGACGCTGGGGATAAAAGCCTGGGTCCGGGTGCAGAAGATCCAGCAGGCGCCGGCGGCGATCGCCCTGGAGAAATGGGCGGCGCAATTTTCCAGCGCCCCCTCCTTCAGTGGGATTCCGTTTCAGGTTGAAGAGAGCCGGATCGCTTTTCCGGCTTTAGTCAATACGGCGGCTCCGGGCGAACCGGTCGCCTGGTCCTTGGGAAGGGTGGAATATTTTTTCGACAGCCAAGCCCACACCTTTTGCCTGAGGGAGCAGAGCTACGGGGGATACCAGCAGGGGTCGGTTCCCATTGCCCGGAATCTCGTCGTCGGCGTCAAGCAGGTCCGGTTGGAGTTTCTTCAAGCCAAAAAAGATGAGACGGCTCCTCCGACCTGGAGCGCTCAGTGGGAGCCGGATGGAGAAAAGAAATATCCTTGGGCGGTCCGGATCACCTTGGTGTTGGACGGTTCCACCGGAGGGGAGATCCCCGTCATGAAAACGGCGATCCATCCCGCGCAATGAGGGTAGAAATACCATCCCCCGGGGCAGGGTTCTCATGCCTTCCAATTTCGCTCGATCGGGGTCCTGTCGGGGGCGGGCCGGCTCCCGGCATCGGGCCACATTGGAACATGCAAAAGGGCCCCGACTCGTGGGAGGGCTTCTCAGGCCCGCTTGTCCGCCCCAGCGAGGCGGACTGCGCTACACGAAATCCCTCACTCTCTCCGCCTGAATTCAAGCTCACAGGCGGAGAACCGTGCCCGTTCGGGATTTCGAGTGCCTTCGAAGCCCATCCCCCGAGCTGGAGCCTTCTCGCATGTTTTTCCGGAGACCTTCGGGGTGGCAGGGGGCAGGCCAGATTCCGCCAGCAGGGCCGACCCTTGAGGCCGAGCCCTGTTGAATGGAAACCCAAGCTGACCCCGCCCCTCCATGGGTTTCTCTGGAGCAAGGTGGGGGAGTACGTATGGGTGTGCTCTTCCGAACATGAGAGGTCAGACAGGGTACATCGAGGTGACTTCCAACTTGCTCCAGAGAATAAA
>JACQCH010000045.1 GCA_016201735.1 Candidatus Omnitrophota bacterium | reverse complement strand
CTTGACCAGTTCCGACTTCGGCAACTTCCGGACTTCCTGACGCAGACTCAAAAGCACTCCCTTTCTGCTGGGGAGCGCTTTAAACTTATCTCAGGTGTGGAGAATTGACAAGAGGAAACTTCAAACGGCTAAACAGATACCCGCTCGTTTAAGGGATCTCGCCAGAACATATAGTTTATGATATACTTTGAGTATAAATGGCTAGAAACTATATAGTTCAGTTAGATCAGATTTTAAGCATTGGCGACCTGACCCAGGGGGAGCTGGCGGAACGGTTAGGGGTGACGTTTGCCGCCCTGAATCGGTGGCTCCGGGGTCATGCCAAGCCCCATCCCCAGAGGATTCAGGCGATCCAAAGGTTGCACCGAGAGGTCGTCGGCTATCCCTCCGTGACGGATGAGCAATTGGCCCGAATCCTCCGCAGGGCGGATCACTTTAAGAGGAAAAGACTGTGGAATTTAATCGGGAGTCATCACGATCTTCAAGATGAATTGCTCCTTGAGCATACTTATAACTCGACCTCCATCGAAGGGACGACGTTTAGCAAGAGGGAAACGGAAGTTGTTATCTTTGATAAGGGGGTCATCCCGGATAAATCGCTGGTCGAGCATTTGGAAGTCACAAATCACGCGGCGGTATTGCGCGACATCTTTCAAAAGAGGTACCGCGGCCCGATCACCGAAACGTTCATCAAAGGACTGCATCGGGATTTGATACGGGGATTGCGTGAAGATGCAGGAAGTTACTCGAAGCACCGAAGGACCATCCGAGGAGTGAATATCGCTCTAGCGGATCCCCGAGATATTCCCGAAGAGATGGCGGGTTTAATTCGGGCGTGGAAAAAGAAACCGGTCAGGAAAACGGTTCAGGAGATCGCCGATTTTCACGTTCATTTTGAACTCATCCATCCTTTCGGGGATGGGAACGGAAGGGTTGGGAGGCTCTTGATGGCTTTCCAATGCCTTGAAGAGGATTATCCGCCCGTTGTGATTGAGAATGCCCGGAAGGCGGAATATTATGAGGTTTTGGAGTATGCTCAACGGAAATCCGGGAGGCCCTTCGTTTCCTTCTTGGCAGATGAAATGGAAAAAACAAGTCAGATCCTCCGGAAGTATTTACGAAGATGACCTGCCAGGAAGCACTCGAGTATCTCGATAGTTTCCTCAATTACGAACAGGTCGTCACGTACCGGTACCCGGAGGCGTTTTCTCTGGACCGGATTTCCCGCCTGCTGGAGCGATTGGGGAACCCCCACCGTCGGTATCCGACCCTGCATGTGGCCGGGACCAAGGGGAAGGGATCCGCCTGCGCCTTCGCGTCGTCGATCCTGCGGACGGCCGGACTCCGGGTGGGGCTTTACACTTCCCCTCATCTCATTTCCTTCCGGGAGAGGATCCAGATCAACGGTCAGCCGATTTCAGAAGAGGAGCTTACCCGGATTGTTGAGCAGGTTCGGCCTCATGCCGCCAGGGGCCTCACCTTCTTTGAGGTCACCACCGCCTGCGCCTTCCTCTATTTCGCCCGGGCGCAGGTCGATGCGGCGGTGATTGAGGTCGGCCTCGGGGGCCGGCTGGACGCCACCAACGTGTTGACGCCGGCGGTGACGGCGATTACGCCGATCAGCTTAGACCACCAATCGAAACTGGGCAATACCGTCGAGAAGATCGCCGGGGAGAAGGCCGGGATCATCAAGCCGGGCGTTCCGCTCGTTCTGGCGCCGCAGGAACCGGCGGCACAGAAAGTAATCGAGGAAACAGCGGCCGCCCAGTCCGCGCCGATTCACCGGGTGGAGAAGGAAACCCAGGCGGAAATTCTACGGTTGAGTCTCCGTGGGACCCGCTGCACATTGAAGACTCCCGAAGGATTCTATCCCGATCTTTTTATTCCACTGTTGGGACGCCATCAGGTGATGAACGCCGCCGCCGCGGTCCGGATGGTGGAACTTTCCCCTTTTCGCGAGAACAGCCTGAATTTAGAAAAAATCCGGGCGGGGTTAGCCCACACTTCCTGGCCGGGGCGATGCCAGTTGATCGATGGATCTCCCAAAATTTTATTGGACGGGGCGCAGAACGCCGCCTCCGCCCGGGCCCTGGTGGAAACGGCGAGGGAATTATTTCCGGGCAGCCGCGTCACCCTTGTTTTGGGGATATCCCAGGACAAGGATTTGGAGGGAATCGCCCGCGTATTCGGGCCCTGGCCGGGAAGACTGATCCTCACGCGGGCCTCCGTTCCCCGGGCGGAATCCCCGGAGCGGTTGGCGAATCTTTTCCAGCCGTGGCATCCGAACCCGAAGATTCTCGAATCAGTCCCGGCGGCGCTGGAGCAGGCGAAAGCGAAAACCGACCCCAAGGATCTGATCGTGGTCAGCGGATCTCTCTTTGTAGTCGGAGAGGCATTGCAGCATCTTAGTCCTTCGACCGGCTCAGGACGGGCGGATCTGCTTCCGGCGGCGCCGAGTCAAAAATAAGATCCCACCGATCGCGCCGGACAAAAGTGGAATCGCGGCGCAGACCAGGGAAAGGGAAAGCGCCTCCGGGGCCCCGATGTTGATCCGTTTCAGAAGCAGGATCGTCGCTCCCTCTCGAACCCCCCAACCGTTGAGGGAAATCGGAATCTGCGAGATGGTCATGACCATGGGAACGGTCAGAATGAGAAAGACGATCGGGATAGGCAGGGCCAGCGCCTTCGATACCGCCGCGAACATCAGGATTGCCAACCCCTGTACAACAAGGCTTACCCCGAAGGCGGCCGACAAGGTCTTGGGCCGGCGGAAATAAGCCAGCAAGGTTTCCTGGAACTGCTTGGCGTGAGACTGCAGTTGGCCCAACCCGATCTTTCCGAACGGCTGCAGGCCCAGGTGAAGCAGGCGGCGGGAACCGAGCACCGAAAAGGTCAGGAGCACGAGCAGGCAGAAGGAAAGAAAACTGGTTCGGATGACCGGGTCCTGACGGGCGGGAAGGAAAAGAATCCAAGCGCCGAGAGCGCAAAGGAGAAACCCGGTCAGCCCGATCAAGCGGTCCATCAGGAGGGAGGCCAGGGATCCTTTCCATTCTCCCGTCGCCTTGATCAGGTCATAGCCCCGGATCACGTCTCCTCCCACCGTCGTGGGGAGAAAGGTGTTGAAGAAGGAGCCCACAAAGAAAGAGTTCGCCAGGAAGGGCCAGGTTAAGGAAGGGTGCGGCGGCACGAGCAGCCGCCAGCGCCACACGCAGGCCAGCTGCGCGAGGAAGAATAAAGCCGCGCTCAACAGAAGCCAAGAGCGGTTGGCCGATATTAAGGTGTGACGCAGAGATCCTACGTCCACCAGCCGGAATATCCACCAAAAGGCGAAGGCCGTGATCGCCAGCCGACCCAGAACAGGAAGCACCTTGCGCCACATCTCTTTACCTACTCCTTAATGTTGATGTAATCATCGAATTGAATCTGGCCTGTGGCTTCGCTGCGGATTACTCGGATCCGGTCGGCGAAATACGGGTGGGTCCGGAAGTACGAGAATTCATGGGAGGGCTGCTTGTAGGTGTAGTCCCGGAGCCGGGTCATGAAATCGATGGCCGCCAGGGGTTGAAACCCAGCCCGCTTTAAGTATCGGATCCCCAACCGGTCGGCCTCCAGCTCGTCGGCCTGGCTGTAGGAGGTAAGAATCGAGGCCAGGGCCAGGTCCGTACCGGCCCTTAGGTTCGGATCCGAACTTCGAGAAGCGATTACCAGAACCTGCAGAACTTCCAGCCCCAGAGCCCCTTGGATCCTTTTAACGATATGCCTGGCCGCCACGTGCCCCATCTCGTGCCCCAGAACAGCAGCCAACTCGTCATCCGACCGGACCATCTTCACAAGGCCGATGGTAACATAAATGATCCCGCCGGGCAGGGCAAAGGCGTTGGGCTCCTTTTCCTCGATCAGCACGAAGTGATAGAACAGGTCCTTTCGGTCGGCCACGGCCGCGATCCGCTGGCCGATCCGGTCAAGCCGGGCCAAGAGCTCCGGATCCCGGAGCGGATGGTACTCTTCCTCCACCCGTTTGGAGATCGATTCCCCCATCCGGACCTCCCGCTCGGTGGTGATCATCAGCGACTCCTGCTGTTGAGTGGCCACGTTGTAGCTGGTGGCGCAGCCGGAGAGAAGGAGGGCGATGGGAACCCATCCGGGAATCCGATTCATACCGCTAGTTTCCCACAGGTGACCCCCGGCTTCAAGGAACGCCTCGTATTTCATAATATGCAAAATAATTGTATATGTAGCGTTTCCCGTGTGCTACCATGTCCCGCCATGGGAAAATCACAACCTGTGATATCCAAGGAACGGATTGAGCACCGAATCTTCCTGATCCGTGGCCAGAAGGTCATGTTGGATCGGGATCTTGCCGAGCTTTATGGGGTTCCTACGAAGAGACTCAACGAACAAGTTCGGAGGAACCCGAACCGCTTCCCACCGGATTTTATGTTTCAGTTGACTCCTGAGGAGGTAAATTCTTTAAGGTCGCAAATTGCGACCTTAAAAACTGGGCGAGGACGGCACAGGAAATATCTGCCCTATGCTTTTACTGAACAGGGGATTGCCATGCTCTCCAGTGTTCTGAATAGTGAGCGTGCTATCCAGGTCAATGTCACCATCATGCGAGCCTTCGTCAAGCTTCGGCAGATGCTGGGCACCCATCGAGAGCTTGCCGAAAAGTTAGCCGAACAGGACCGGCGGTTGGAAGGCCACGATGTGAAGATCCGCTCCCTGTTTGAAGCAATCCGGCAGCTCATGGCACCGCCGGAACGTTCGCGGCGGCGGATTGGCTTCCATGCGGGGTAGGTGATCCGATGCTGGCGAAGGTGATGACGGCGACGGTGGTGGGGCTCTCGGCAGTGCCGGTGACGGTGGAGGTGGACGTGGCCGACGGGCTGCCGGGGGTGACCATCGTGGGATTGCCGGATCCGACGGTCCGGGAATCTAAGGAGAGGATCAAGTCCGCCCTGAAGAACACGCAGTTTGCCTGGCCGCAGAGCCGGATCACCGTGAATCTGGCTCCTGCCGACGTGCGGAAGGAGGGCTCCGCTTTCGATCTTCCCATCGCGCTGGGGCTTCTGGCCGCCTCCAGGCAGCTCGAGCCGGAAACATTTGCCGACACGATCGCGTTGGGAGAGCTGGCTCTCGATGGGAGCCTGTGGCCGATCCCCGGCGCTCTGCCGGTCGCTTTAAGTTTGAAAGGCCAGGGCCGGCGGCTGCTCCTGCCGGCTGCGAACGCCCTGGAAGCGGCCCTGGTCAACACCGTCCCGGTCTATCCGATCCAGCACCTGCATCAGGCGATTGCCTTCCTGAAAGGGACGGAGCCGCTTGCCCCCATTCAGGTGAATCCGCGCGATTGGTTGAAGCCCCAGCTCCTGGCCGGTCTGGATTTCTCGGAGGTCAAAGGTCAGCGGTTGGCGAAGCGGGCCATCGAGGTGGCGGTCGCCGGCGCCCACAATCTGATTTTCCTGGGGCCCCCCGGCTCCGGCAAGTCGATGCTCGCTCAACGGATTCCCACCATCATGCCGGAGATCTCCCTGGAAGAATCTCTGGAGACCACCCAGATCTACAGCATTATGGGTCTGCTTTCCCCTGAACAGCCCCTGGTGAGGAGCCGTCCGTTCCGATCCCCTCATTCGACGATCTCCGACGTGGGGCTGGTGGGCGGAGGCGCCGTTCCCAGACCGGGCGAGGTGTCCCTGGCCCATCACGGGGTCCTGTTCCTCGATGAGCTGCCGGAGTTCAGCCGGGCTAGCTTGGAATCGTTGAGGCAGCCGCTGGAGGATGGGGTCGTCACCGTTTCACGGGCGGTCGGGACGGTTGCTTTTCCCGCCCGCTTCATGCTGGTGGCCTCCATGAATCCGTGCCCGTGCGGGTTCAGCGGAGATCCAACGAAAAGCTGTCTCTGCACGCCCAGCCAGATTCACCGGTACCGGACGAGGATTTCAGGTCCCCTGCTGGATCGGATCGACCTACATCTGGAGGTACCGGCGGTCTCGGTGCCGGAATTGACCGGCGACGGACAGGGGGAATCCTCCGCCGCGATCCGGGCCCGGATCGCTCAAGGCCGGGATCGCCAGCGTCAGCGCTTCCAGGGAGAGTCGGGGATTTTCTGTAACGCCCAGATGCGGTACCGGCAGATCAAACGCTGGTGCCGCTTGACGCCGGAGGGAAAGGAGCTTTTAAAGAAGGCGATCCCTGCGCTGGGCCTGTCGGCCCGGGCCTACGACAAGATCCTGAAGGTCAGCCGCACCATCGCCGATCTGGCCGGCTCCGAGGAGATCCATCCGGAGCATCTGGCCGAGGCGATCCAGTACCGGGCGCTGGATAGGTCAACATGGGTGTAGCATTTGGATAAACGATCTAAGGTCACAAATTGTGACCTTGAAGAAAGGGTGGAGGTTGTGGTTTTAATTGAACAGGTGGAACGAAAGATATATTTGATTCGTGAGCACAAGATGATGCTGGATTCTGATCTGGCGAAGTTATATGGAGTTTCGACTTTTAACCTGAACAAAGCCGTCAAGAGAAACCAAGATCGCTTCCCGGAAGATTTCTGCTTTCAGCTATTGAAGGAAGAGTACCAAGCTTTGAGATTCCAAATTGGAATATCAAAGACTGCGCGTGGGGGCAGACGCTTCCTGCCGTACGCTTTTACCGAGCAGGGCGTGGCTATGCTTTCCAGTGTTTTGCGGAGTAAGCGAGCTATTCAGGTGAACATCGTTATCATGCGGGCTTTCGTCAAGCTTAAGCAGGTGCTTGCGACTCACAGGACTCTTTTTCGAAAGCTGGAAGAAATGGAACGCAGATTAGAGGGGCACGATCAGGAGATTCGGTCGTTGTTCGAGGCGATTCGACAATTGATGGCGCCACCGAAGGTGCCAAGGCGGCGGATCGGGTTTCATTCATGAGGCGGTCACAATGTATGACCACCTCCAATAATAAGGGGAGATAAAGATGTCGACACAAGTGGAAGTTTCAGTCAAGCGGATCAACCGGTTGAACGGGGACGGGACCCTCAAGGCGTTCTGCGATGTGACGGTCGCCGAATTGTTCCTGATAAAGGGGGTCCGGGTGGTGGAGGGGAAGAAAGGACTCTTCGTCAGCATGCCGCAGGAGAGAGGCAAGGACGGCAACTGGTACGACACGGTGATTCCACTGACGAAGGAGGCCCGTCAGCAGGTTTCGGAGACGGTCTTAAGCGCCTACCAGTCGGACGAGATTCCTGTCTAGAGAGACGGAAGAACAAAAACGGCAGCCCCCTAAAGGCTGCCGTTTTTTGTCCGTTCAAGCCGTTTCTTAAGCGTGATGGATCAAGCGATGGCGAACGGGATGCTTGCCGTTACCGTTCTTCATCTGCTTGAGAAGCCATTGGCGCGTGTCTCCGAATTTCTCCACGGCCGTGTCACGCAGAATATCGGCTTTCTTGAGCAGTTGTTTCTTCGTCTGAAGAATTTGATTGCCCAGGCGCTTCCTGACTGCTTTCCCTGATGCCGGGGCGAAGAGTAAGGCGGAAAGCGATCCAACCATGGCGCCCAGCGAAAAGAGTCCCACAGACTGCGCGATCTTTTGGGCCTTGCGATTCTCCTTCATTCCGAATTCCCTCCTATTCTTTATGGTTTACCCATTTTGTATTGCCGATGAAATCTTCCCCGATGCCCGTTCCCGAACTGCTGGGTCCAAAAGGTCTGGACCCTCGACTTTAAAAAATTGAATTGCTCAACGGTCTTCGAAACAACTCCGCAGGCCTGATGAAGAACCCCCTCCACTTCCTCCGCGGATCGATTAGCCCGCGTGATGAGCTGGCGCGTTAACTCAAGGGTCTGGTCCGCTTTTCGAGAAGTTTGGAGCCAATGGCGGACAGCGATGAGAAGAGTGAGCAGGGTGAGAACCTGGCAGATGCCGATGACGGCAAGGAAGGCGACCAAAATCCAATTATAAGAGAAACTCACAGCCACGTTCACCACTCTTTCGGTAACCCGGCTGCCCAGTGAGGTCAGTTTCAGATCTCACGGGGCCCGCGGTTTTGCGACCCGAACCAGCCGCTTTCCTGGCCGGACGGGAGTGGTGCGGCTTCATTCAGCCGCAGCCACGTCCCCCGATCACTCGGGGTTTGCCTTTATCGAGAATGTCAAAAAGAGCTTCTTGCTTCAACTTCAGTTTTAAGTATGCCTGATGGAAGGTGATACCGTCAAGGCGTTCCCCGGAATTATTTTTATGCTAAAATACCCCCATGTTGAGAACAACCACCACTCCTACCTTGGATTTGAAGCGTCTGCGCAGGTACAGTCTCACCGAACGGCCCAGCAAGGTAGAGAAAGGGGCTTTCGCAAAACCGGCGGCGGCCGGAGCTTCCTTCCGGGTCTTCTATGAGAATCTTCCTCGGATCCTGGCTGGGCAGAATCTTCACCGGCTGGTTGACGCGATCGTCAAGGCCCACCGGAACCGGAAGCCGATCCTGGCTCTTCTGGGGGCGCATGTCCTTAAGGTCGGCCTGTCTCCTCTGATCGTGGACCTGATGAATAAACGGGTGATCACGGCGATCGCCATGACCGGTTCGGGGATCATCCATGATTTTGAGCTGGCCTACCAGGGGCAGACTTCGGAGGAGGTGGCCGAGGCCCTGGCCGACGGCTCCTTCGGGATGGCCCGGGAGACGGCCGATTCCTTAAACGGGGCGATCCAGGAAGGGGCGGGAAGGCAGGCCGGTTTAGGGGAGTCGGTCGGCCGGCTGATCGAAACGAAGAAACTTGCGTTTAGGACCCTGTCGGTTTTTGCAGCCGCTTATCGGCTGAAGGTCCCGGCAACCGTCCATGTGGCGATCGGGACGGACATTATTCATCAGCATCCATCCTGCGACGGGGCGGCCCTGGGGCAGACCTCGCTCGCCGATTTCCGGAGGCTCACCCAGGTTGTCTCCGGCTTGGGGAACGGAGGGGTGGTCTTGAACGTCGGTTCCGCGGTGATCCTGCCGGAGGTTTTTTTAAAAGCGGTCTCGGTCTCCAGAAATTTGGGTTTTCCAGTCAAGGATTTCACCGCGGCCAACCTGGACATGATCGCCCATTACCGGCCGCACCAGAATGTGTTGAGCCGCCCCACGGCGCTGGGGGGGCAGGCGATTTCTTTAACCGGCCACCATGAAATCATGATTCCTCTGCTGCACGCGGCCGTGATGGAGAAGCTGCGGTGACCCGGAAACGGTTGAACCAGCTGCTCAAGCAGTTTGCCAAGACCGAGATTCTGGTGATCGGGGACCTGATCCTGGATGAATTCATCTGGGGGAGCGTGGACCGGATCTCTCCGGAGGCGCCGGTTCCGGTGGTCTGGGTGGATCGGGAATCGGTGATGCCCGGAGGGGCGGCGAACGTGGCCGGCAATGTCCAGGCGCTGGGAGGGCAGGTCCGTCTGCTGGGAGTGGTGGGCCAAGACGCCTGCGGCGAGCGGCTCCGTCGGGAATTGGAGGACCGGCAGATTTCCTCGGAGGAGATTCTCCTGGATCCAACCCGGCCGACCACCACAAAGACACGGGTCATCGCCCACCAACAGCAGGTGGTTCGGGTCGATCGGGAGAAAACCGACGGCGTGCGGGGAACCGTTCTCAAGCGGCTCCTTGGAATAGCTCAGCAGGCGATCCCTCAGGTGGATGGAGTGATCATTGAGGATTACGGCAAGGGGTTGATCAGCCCCCAGCTTTTAAAACCGGTCGTGGGTTTGGCCAAGCGCTGGGCCAAGGTGATCGCCGTCGATCCAAAGGAGGAGCATTTCTCCTATTACCGGGGAGTGACCGCCCTGACCCCCAACAAGAAGGAAGCGGCCTTGGCGGCGAAGATGTCGATCACCGATGAAAAATCTCTCCTTGCCGCCGGCAGGAAGATCCTGAAGACCCTCAAACCGGAGGTTCTGCTGATCACTCGGGGGGAAGAGGGGATGAGTCTGTTTTATCGGGCGGGGAACGGCCCGGTCCGGATTCCGACGGTGGCCCGGGAGGTGTTCGATGTGTCCGGAGCGGGGGACACGGTGATCGCGTGCTTCACCTTAGCCCGGGCGGTGGGAGGGTCGTTCCTGGAAGCGGCGGTGCTGGCCAATGCCGCTGCGGGGGTGGTGGTCGGAAAGGTGGGGGTGGCCGCCTGCTCTCCGGAGGAATTGGCTGAACAGATGTTTGGCTCAACTTCGAGGAAGGCGGGGCCCGTTGCCGCGGGACGCAGGGCGCGATGACCCCGCCCCTCCGGAATCGTGCCCTCGGCTTAGAGGGGACGTGTTTCCTAAGATTCAGTTGGAGATTAGCCGAGGGCACTTGCGCCTTCGGCGCAGTGAAGCGGCCAAGGCCGCTTCATCATTCCGGAGGGGCGGGGTGATCTTAGGAGTCATTCCGGCCCGGTACGGGTCGGCCCGGTTCCCGGGGAAGGTCCTGGCCCGCTTGAACGGAAAGCCGCTCATTCAGGTGGTCTGGGAGCGAGTCTCGGCCGCCAAGCGGCTGAACCGGCTCCTGGTGGCGACGGACCATCCGAAGGTTATCAAGGTGGTGGAGCAGTTCGGGGGGGAGGCGCTCTTGACCGGGGAGAATTTGAATTCAGGAACCGACCGGGTCTGGGCGGCCGCGAAGGGATTGGACGCCCAGATCATCATCAACATTCAGGGGGATGAGCCATTGGTGACCCCCACACTGGTGGACCGGTTGGCGGAGGCGATGCAGGAGGATCAGAAGGTGCAGATGGCCACGCTCCGGTATCCGATGAAGGGACTGCGGGGGTACACCGATCCGAACGTGGTGAAGGTGGTGACCGACACCCAAGGATGGGCCCTTTATTTCTCCCGGTCTCCTCTGCCTGCCGTTCGAGGGGAGCATCAATCCCCGTCGGTCTGGTATAAGCACATCGGGGTGTACGGCTACCGGCGCAAATGTCTTCAGCAGTTTGTACGCTGGCCGGTTTCCTCCCTGGAGGCGGCGGAAAAATTGGAGCAGCTCCGGGCCTTGGAGCATGGAGTCCGGATCAGGGTATTGGATTCCCCGGTCGACACGATTGGGGTGGATACGCTGGAAGATTTGCGGCGGGTGGAGCTGGTCTTGAAAGATGCCTAAGTACATTTTCATTACCGGGGGGGTGGTTTCCAGTCTGGGCAAAGGAGTGGCCTCCGCTTCGATCGGCCGGCTCCTCGAGTCCCGGGGGCTAAAGATCACGCTTCAGAAGATGGACCCGTACATCAACGTCGACCCGGGCACGATGAACCCGTACCAGCACGGGGAGGTGTACGTCACCGACGACGGGACCGAGACCGACCTGGACCTGGGCCACTACGAGCGGTTCACCTCGATCGTCACGAACCGGGACAACAACATCACCACCGGAAAGATCTACGATTCGGTGATCCGAAAGGAACGGGAAGGAAGCTACTTGGGCTCCACCGTGCAGGTGGTCCCCCACATCACCGATGAGATCAAGGAGGGGATCCGCCGGGTGTCCCGGGGCAGGAACTTGGATGTCGTGATCTGCGAGGTGGGAGGGACGGTCGGAGACATTGAGTCGCTGCCGTTCCTGGAGGCGATCCGGCAGTTCCGGCTGGAGGCCGGCCGGGGAAACGCCATCAACATCCATCTGACCCTGGTCCCTTACATCCGGGCGGCCGGGGAGTTGAAGACCAAGCCGACCCAGCATTCCGTCGGGAAACTCCGGGAGATCGGGTTGCAGCCGGAGATTTTATTGTGCCGGACCGAGAAACCTCTTTCCAAAAAACTGAAAGAAAAGATCGCCCTCTTCTGCAACGTGCTTCCCGACGCGGTCATCGAGGCCCGGGACGTGCCGGACATCTACCAGATCCCGCTCGTCTTCCGCAATCAAGGGCTGGACGACTTGATCATCCGGCTGTTGGAGCTCAAGGTGGAAAAAGGGCACGACTTGAAGTCATGGGAGGAGCAGGTGGTCCGCCCGGCCTTGAACCCGGCGCACGGGCCGGTCAAGATCGCCGTCGTCGGGAAATACATCGAGCTGCAGGATGCCTACAAGTCGATCTACGAGGCGATCCGGCATGGAGGGATCGCCAACGATTCCCGGGTGGAGATCAAACGGGTGGAATCGGAACGGCTCGAGTCCCGAGGAGCCGAGGCGCTCTTGAAAGGGGTCAATGGAATTCTCGTGCCCGGCGGGTTCGGCAACCGGGGGATTGAGGGGAAGATCAAGGCGATCCGGTACGCCCGGGAACAGGGAATTCCCTATCTGGGGATCTGTCTGGGGATGCAGTGCGCGGTCATCGAGTTCGCCCGAAACGTCCTGGGGTTGGCGAAGGCCAACTCCACCGAGTTCGATTCCAATACCCCGCATCCGGTGATCAGTCTCCTGGCCCAGCAGAGAAAGGTGAAGAAGCTTGGGGGAACGATGCGGTTGGGCGCCCAACCTTGCCAGCTCAAGAAAGGAACCCTGGCCCGCCAGGTCTATCGGGAGTCGAAGGTTCAGGAACGGCACCGGCACCGGTACGAGTTCAACAGCGGTTATCGGGATTCCTTCGCCAAGGGCGGGATGGTGGTGAGCGGATATCTTCCGGGAAAACGGTTGGTGGAGATTGTGGAGTTGACCAACCATCCTTGGTTCATCGGCTGCCAGTTTCACCCGGAATTAAAATCCAAGCCGGACCGATGCGCCCCGCTGTTCCGGGGTTTCGTGAAGGCGGCCCTCGAGCGGTCCCAACAGCAAGCGGGTGGCTCCGCCGTTCACCCGGAGTCCTTCGGTTCCGTTCGTCCTGAGCCTGGTCGAAGGACGAACGTCGCTCAGGACAGGCTTGTCGAAGGACGCACGGAACCGGCAGCGGCCTCCTAGATGTCCAGCGTGAAGGTTCGCGTCGGCAAGGTGGTCGTCGGTGAAGATCAACCGCTGGTTTTGATCGCCGGGCCGGATGTGATCGAGAGCGAGGCCTCCGCCCTGCGCCACGCCGAGGCGATCGCGAAGGCCGCTGGCCGATTCAGGATCCCGTTTGTTTTCAAATGCAGTTTTGACAAGGCGAACCGGACCTCCCTGAAAGGGTATCGGGGTCCCGGTTTAAAGAAAGGATTGGCGGTCCTCAAGAAGGTGAAGGGCCGGGTCGGGGTTCCGGTCTTAAGCGACATCCATTGCGTCGACCAAGTCAAGGCCGCCGCGGCGGTCTTGGATTGCATTCAGGTTCCGGCGTTCCTCTCCCGGCAGACCGATCTTCTGCTGGCGGTGGGACGGGCGGGAAAACCGATCAATCTGAAGAAGGGGCAATTCCTCGCTCCCTGGGACATGAAGGCGGTGCTTGAAAAGGTGGAATCGACGGGGAATCGGCAGATCCTCGTGAGCGAGCGAGGGACGACCTTCGGCTACAATTATCTGGTCAATGACATGCGGTCGCTCGGGATCCTGCGCCGGTTCGGCTACCCGGTGGTTTTTGACGCCGGACATTCCACTCAGCTTCCCGGCGGCAAAGGGCATGCCTCCGGCGGGCAGGCCGGCTTCATTCCTCTTTTGAGCCGGGCGGCGGTGGCGGCCGGCTGCGATGCCCTGTTCGTGGAGGTCCATGAAGATCCGGCACGCGCCCTGTGCGACGGACCGAGCTCCCTGCCCCTTAAGAAATTGCCGGGAATGCTGGAGCAGCTGACGGCGATCCGGAAGGCCCTGGAACAATGACAGCGCTTCGTTTTCCTTCACCAAATCCAGGTTAACTGGGGGAAAAGTGAAGTATCAATCCGTCGACCAATTGCAGAACATGCTGACCAAGGATGTATTCCATTACGCTAAGGATTCCAAGAAGGCTGCTGGTCGGGCGCTAGGAACCTTGATCGAGATTATCACTTTTTATTTTCTTAAGACTTGGGGCTATGCACCTTCGGTCGCAATTGAACGAGGTCTAGCCGAATACGGGAATTCAAAAATCATCCATAACGTCGAGTATTCTCTTCATCCGATCACCGTCTCTAAGCGACTCACACTTAAAGGGCTCAAGGCGCCTCTCACCTCATCAAAATTGTTAAAGGCCATTGAAAAGGAGTCGCCATTTCTGAAAGATTGTGAGTCCTGCAATCAGACCCTGCTTTCAAAAGATGGAGTTCTTCGAAACTCGTGCGTGATTGCAAGAAACAAAGATGGAGTATATCTGTGCCTCGTTCATGAAATCAAAAGAAACTCGATCGCCGTCGACATCGTCGGCCAAGGCCCATCGCCCTATGCCATGTTTGAATGTAAGCGAGTCGGAATTGAGGAGGGGAATAAAAAGGGGCCGCAAACCATCGAAAAGGCCAAACAGGGGGCATATGTTGCTCGTGCGGTCTCTGCTCTTCAGAAGATCAGGACATTCTCGGGCGAGTTGCATGGTGTGCTTCCGAGGCGAGATGGGTCAATCTATACAAAACCCTATGAAGAGATGATGGCCGAGGTAATTGCGTCAGCTTCAGCTGAGCTTTTGCGTGACTTTGTTTTAACGGTTGGGGTGGTTAGTAATCATGGAACACGACTCATGCAAATTGATGGATGGCCATGAGATTATCCGCTTTCTGCAACCTGGAGTTTGGGATGCCCGTACAAGGTAGACAGCAGGATCTCTGTGGAGATTCCCGACTGAGCCACTCGGATCACCCAGAGAATCAG
>JACQCH010000044.1 GCA_016201735.1 Candidatus Omnitrophota bacterium | reverse complement strand
GCGCCGGCTGGTGGAGGTCTTAAGCCGGTGGCGGGACGGGTTGGAAGGATGAGCTTTTTATTTGCCCATATAGTTGTGATACACAACATTAAACAGGAGGGATTGCGATGACACGGATTCAGCGAATAGAAAGCATGATGGCGAAGAAATCCGGGTTTGTTCCACCCACTATACCGACCCGAGGTGGAATCACACGGTTGCTCGCGGCCCACACCGCTTCGGTGCTGGCCGACCGGCTAGTGCAGATGGCGGCTCTGGCAGTAGCCGTAGCCAGCGCCTCCAAGGCGGCCGCTACCTCGGCCTGGATTCTCTTTTGGGCGACAGTCCCGGCTATCGCGCTGGCTCCCTTGGCCGGCCGAGCGGTGGACCGGTTTGCTCGAACGAAGCTCATGATGATGACGGATGCGGCCCGGGCGTTTCTTGCGCTTTGGTTCCTCTATGTGCTGCGCCAGGCCGCCGGTCCCTCGGCCCTCTATCTTGGGGTTGCTTTGGTGGCCTCCGCTGCCTGTTTTTTCACGCCGGCCCGCCTGGCGTTGGTCCCTAGTCTAATTAAGAAAGAGGAGCTTTTTAAGGTGAACGGCTGGTTCGCGGCCAGCGCCATGGTGATGACCCTGGTGGGGACCGCGATCGGGTCTCTTCTGATTCACCATTTTGGGATCGTTCAAACACTGCAGGTAACCGCCGCCCTCTACTTCACCTCCGCGATCCTTCTGCGGACGGTCACGGAGCCTTCCGGCAAGAGTGATGGGAATTCGGGGTCCGGCTTTTGGGAAGGGTTCCGTGCGATTAGGAGGCATCAGGCTCTGCGCCGGCTGGTCACCCTGGCAGTGGCCATCAGTGTTTTGGAGGCCTGGTTTTATGTTGGAGTGACCAAATTGGCTGTTGAACGGCTGCATCTGGGGATCCTGGGTTTTGGCGGATTAATGACCGCTTTAGGGTTTGGATTGCTCTGTGGAGTAGCGCTGGCGCATCGCTATCCAAAAACTTCTGCTGCCGAGCAATCCCTTTGGCTGGCCCGTTCGCTGGCGGTGATCGGCATTTCCTGTCTAGTGTTGGCTGTAGTTCCTTCCTTCATCTGGGCTGCCGCAAGCATGGCGCTGATCGGAATCGGCACCGCCGGCTGCCTGACCGCTTCCGACACACTCTTTCAACGGGCGGTGCCGGACCGGACACGCGGCCGGATCTTCTCGGCGCGGGGATTTCTCTCCAGTGCCGCCTTTGCGGTTTGCGTCGCCCTGGCAGGGAAGATTGCTCCTCTGATGGGTATCTCTGGTTGGTTCGTGGGCACGGCTTTGTTCACAGCCGTCATCGCCATTTCGGTGGGGCTGCAGGCTCGGGACATGACCCTGCTTTATGGGATTGTCCACGTTCTGCTGCGCCCCATCGCTTGGATTTACTGCCGCCCCCGCCGGATCGGCCTAGACAGAATTCCTTTGAGCGGGCCGGTTTTGGTCGCGCCCAATCATCCGAGCCGTTTGGACGGAGCGCTCATGATCGCTTACTCCCGCCGGCGGCTCTATTTCCTGGCCGCGGAGACCAACTGGAATCTTTGGTGGCTGGGGTGGCTCTGCACGCAGTTCGGCTGCGTGCCGGTCAGCCGGACCAGCGGCAACTCGAACGCCGTTCATACCGCCGCTCAATTGCTGAATAAAGGCAAAGCGGTCTGCATCTTCCCTGAAGGGCATATCTACAAGGATTTGGGAACGTTAAAGCCGGGTGTTGCGATTCTGGCGGCTACCACCGGTGTTCCGATCGTGCCTGTGGGATTTAATGGGACTTATGAAGCGATGCCGCCGGGGGAAGGGCTTCGCCGTCATCCGGTGGGCATGGCGGTGGGGGAACCGATTCGGATTCAGAAGGTTAGGATGAATCGGGTCCCAGAGGAAATGATTGAGCGGATCAACGGGGAACTTTCCGATGAGATCCGGCGTTTGGCAGGGCAGAAAGCGGCTGCGCAATCCTGGGATCTCGAGGAAGAGACGGCAGAGTCGGCCGTCTACGGGTATTAAGGCGGTTTTAAAATAAGAAGAGGAGAGAGAGATGTTAGCCAGAAAGATTATTTTGGGATTCGGGTTCGCGGTGTTGTTGCCGATGTTGATCCACCAGGGGATTGAGCTGGTCAGCCCGCGTCTCGACTATAAGAGATACCAGATCGAGAATTATCACCAGAAATACAAGCAGGCCTCCACGGAGGAGCAGGCTCAACTGGAAGCGGAAAAACACCGGATGGCCGAGAAGTGGGACGCGGACCAGAAACGGGATTCGCGGATCCACTTCTTTGTGGGAGTTCCGCTGGGGATTGCCGTCGTCCTGCTGGGTTCCTTCCTCAAAGTCCAAGCAGTTGGGGGAGGATTGATGTTGGGAGGGATCTTCACCTTCATGGAAGGATGCGGCTGGTACTGGTGGAATTTGGATCAGTTAGGACGATTCCTGGTGCTGCTGACTGCCTTCGCGGTCCTGCTCTGGATCGGCTACAAGCGATTTTCAGAGTTGAAGCAGCCCAAACAAAGCATAGTTTAGGCGAAACAACCGCCCGTTGGACAGCCCGGCAGCGGCACCCAGGAAGTCCGATCCGAAGATAAGACTCCTGGACCGCTGCCGACACTTTTTAGGGGAGGTAGTGGATCAGAAAATCAGAGTTTACTGTTCCCGATGCAGGCAATTTCTTGATCTGTCGATTGAAGAAATAAAGAGACACTTCACCCAAGGGGTGTAGGCCCAAGCAGTTTTAAGGGGCAAAGGCCCGCAGCCAGTCGGCTAATCCATAACGCCGACTGGGGCGGGCCGTTTTCATTCTCGGCCCCGGAAGGGTCTGCGCCCCGATGCGCAAGGAGATTCTGTATTTTGATCTGCAGAAGATCGAAGGGAATGACGAACCATTGTGCGAATCAGAACAAGAAGTAGCTAAGCGATGCAGGCATGATCCCAAGCCCGATCTTTATCTGCGGCTGGATCTGGAGGCTGCGCTTGAGGAACTTCCTCCTCGCCAGCGGCAGGCAATTGAGCTTTCTGCCGAAGGGTACACCGAGTGTGAAGTCGCTGAGTCTATGAAGATTTCCCACCAGGCAGTTAGTTTGCTCCTGAGCAAAGCTCGGGGAACTCTAAGAAAATTTTTGAAG
>JACQCH010000057.1 GCA_016201735.1 Candidatus Omnitrophota bacterium | reverse complement strand
TCTGATTCTCTGGGTGATCCGAGTGGCTCAGTCGGGAATCTCCACAGAGATCCTGCTGTCTACCTTGTACGGGCATCCCAAACTCCAGGTTGCAGAAAGCGGATAATCTCATGGCCATCCATCAATTTGCATGAGTCGTGTCATGAACCAGTTTCGTCGATGCCAGATGTCGTCATTTCGAGGCCGGTAGGCCGAGAAATCTCGTTTTATGTTTGCTGACCGAACCGGATGGAGATTGACTCCAAACCTCCTCTCCCAGCGGCTGACAGCGTTGCATCGCCGGGGGGTTTCCATCCTGGACTTGACCGAATCCAACCCCACCCAGGTTGGAATCCGGTACCCGGAGGAGATTCTGGGATTTCTCGCCGATCCGGGATCGCTCACCTACGAACCCTCGCCGAAGGGGCTTCTCCTAGCCCGTCAAGCGGTGGCGGGAGTTTACGCCGAGAAAGGAATTTCCCTAGAGCCGGATCAACTCCTGCTCACGGCCAGCACCAGTGAGGCGTACAGTTTCCTGTTCAAGCTGCTGTGCAACCCGGGCGATTCCATCCTGGTCCCAAAACCGAGCTATCCTCTTTTTGAATATCTGGCCGATTTGAACGATGTTGAACTCTCGGCCTACCGCCTGCGGTGCGATCAGAGGTGGGGCATCGATTTCGGAAGTTTGGGCCGCGCAATCTCAGCCAGAACCCGGGGGATCGTCGCCGTCCACCCCAACAATCCGACCGGTTCGGGCCTGACCTTGGAAGAGACAAGCCAACTGGCTTCTCTTTGCCGGCAGAAAAAGGCGGCCTTGATCGTCGACGAAGTTTTCGCCGATTATTGGCACGATCCGAACCCTGGGATTCCCCGCACCCTGGCGGGGAATCCGGATCTGCTGACCTTTTGCCTGGGGGGTCTCTCGAAATTCCTTGCGCTGCCCCAGATGAAACTGGCCTGGATGGCTGTGACCGGTCCCGCCGATCTTCTTCATCCGGCCATGGAACGGCTGGAGATGATCGCCGACACCTACCTGTCGGTGAATACGCCGGTGCAGCGGGCAGTTCCCCAATGGCTGGCCAATGCGCCGGCGATTCAATCTCAGATTCGCCGTCGGATTCTAGAGAACCGGAAGGCGCTTCTGGAACAGATCGATCCGGCAGGTTCCTCCGCCCAATGCCTGCAGGCGGACGGGGGCTGGAACGCCGTCCTGCGTCTGCCGGCGATTCGGGATGAAGAGGCCTTCGTCCTGGATCTGCTGGAACGGGAACACCTTCTCGTCCACCCGGGCTATTTCTTCGATTTCGAAGAGCCGGGCCATCTGGTCCTCTCTCTTCTGCCCCTGCCGGAGATTTTCCGCGAAGGCATCCAGCGCCTCTTTGCTACAATAGGAGCATGAGTCGAGAAGACTGGTTCCGTCTAACGGTAACGCTGGCGGTCCTCACGGCTGCCTCCCCGGCGTGGGGCGCGTTGCGCTCCGACCGATGGCCCAGCCCGAAGGAAAGAGGGGCCTACCAGGTCCGGATCGCATCCACCGGCAAGATTCTCTGGAAAGTGGCCTGGGAAACGACGGTGACGAAGCAGGCGGGCGACAACAAACAGGTGGAGATCCATGAACAGGGAGAAGGGCAGCCCTTGCGCTACAAGGAACCGGTGAGTTGGAAGAAGCGGATGGTTTTCCAGGCCCCATCGGACAGTTCAATCCACCCTCTTCAATTCCAGTTGGTGGAAGGTTCCCGCTGGAACCAAGGGGGGAAGCTGATCAGCCAACTTCAGATTCAGGCGGACCCGGAACATCAGCGCATCCTGTACCAGGATTCAGAGACCGGGAAGACCCCGCAGTCGGCCGTGTTCCCCTGGACGCCGCAGATGGTTCCGGACGAACTGCTGTTTCACTGGGCCCGGACCCTTCCCTTTGGCCAGGGCGGGGAGTGCATGCTGATGGTTTCTCCGACCCAGCGGATCCGGATGCAGGCGCAGATGGCCGGCACCGAAAGAATTACCACCCCTGCCGGGACCTTTTCCTGCTATCGGGTGAACCTGGCTCCGAAGCTGTTCGGGCCTTTGAGCCGCTTGGCGCCGAGGATGTCTCTCTGGTGCACGAAGGACCTTCCTCATTACTGGGTCCGCTATCAAGGACCCGTCGGCGGCCCCGGCTCCCCTCAAGCGATCATCGAGCTGGTGGAATTTAAAGAGGAAGGGCGTTAGGTGAAGGTCCCCTGCGATTTATGCGGGCAGGTGGTGGAGGATGCCCTCCTCCAGATCCTGGAACGGGGCAACGAGATTCTGTATGCCTGCCCGGAATGCTACGCCCACGCCCAGGAATCTTCTCCTGAACAACAGCCCTAGCTATTTTCCTTGACAGACGGCCGACGATGTGTAAAATTTGATGTCGGAGTAAGTTTGAGACGTGCCCGAGGACCTAGGAAAACAGATTGTGACTAAAGACGACCGTTGGTGGTACTCAAACTGACGGTCGTTATTGTTTGCCGGACCACGGTGTGACGTTAAAGAAAAGAAGGAGGTTTTAGTTCAGGATGCCAAAAGGAACAGTCAAGTGGTTTTCGGATCAGAAAGGCTACGGGTTCATTACCCCGGAGAACGGTAAGGACGTGTTCGTCCATTACAGCGCAATCCTTGGGGATGGCTTCAAGACGCTTCGCGAAGGCGAATCCGTCGAGTTTGAAGTTACCCGTGGTCCCAAGGGCGAGCAAGCGGCAAACGTCAAGCGGTTAGCGGCAGCGTAACGCCAACACCTGTTTGAGTTTTAAGCGCCGGGCCCGCCGAGAAGATTGGCGGGCCCGGTGGCTTTTGGGATGGGGTTGTGGTACAATGGATTCGTTTCTAGAGAAGAAAATGAACCGACTCGAACCCAACAGAACAGTGCCCATGATTCGGTACGCGCTGGATGTGAATAAGGCCATCTGGCGCAAGACGGCCTTCGTCTGTCTAGACCACGAAGGCATGCCGGTCATGGGTTATGAGGAGGCAAGCGTCGGTTAAGCAGTAGATTCGTCGAGAGAGGAAGCACCGAACCCATGATCGGAAAACCGACATGGGTTTTTTATTTGTCTAACCAGCACGAGAAAGGAGAAGAAAACCATGGCAGCGATCCAAGCCAATGCGAGACCCCCGACCCTGACCTTGTTGCGGGTCAAAAGGGATCCGGTGAAACTGACAGCGTTGTTGTACTTGAGGGAAGCGCTCTTAAAGCAGCGGTATGAGCAGTGCGCCGACTTTATCGCCGTGGCGAAGGAATTCGGTGCGAAAGGGCGGGAGATTGAGGAGTTGCTCGAGGAACCGAAGCGTCTGCCCAGGTAGAGCATTCGTGCTTCGACAGAGCCTGCCCTCGACTCGATCGGGGGCTCAGCACGAACGGATGCTTAGATGTTACGCGGCGACGGCGTCGGGGGAACGGGCCGGGTCTGCGGCCGATCTGTCGAGGGTACGCTGTTTCTTCAGTTCCAGGTTCGGCAGTTGGATTCTGGAAGCTAACTTAAGGGCAGCCAAGGTCCGGATGGTCAGGTATGTCAGATCGAACTCCCACCAGGCCAGGCCGTGGGCGGCGGACCGGAGGAAGGCATGGTGATTGTTGTGCCAACCTTCTCCGTAGGTCAACAGGGCCACCCACCAGTTGTTGGTGGATTGGTCGCCGGTCGCCCAAACCCGGTAACCCCAGGTGTGGGAAGCCGAGTTGACCAGCCAGGTGCAGTGCCACATGAAAACGGTGCGAAGGAATACTCCCCAAATGACGAAGGGCCAGCCGCCCCAGAGATACAGAAGGACTCCGAGAATCACCTGGTAAAGTCCGTGGGTGGCGTTGAGGAACCGGTAAACCGGATCCCGAGCCAGTTCCGGCGCGTAGGCCTTGTATCGCTCGTACAGATCCAGATCCTCATTGAAGCCGAACAGCCATCCCATATGAGCCCACCAAAACCCTTTGGTGGGGCTGTGAGGATCGTTCGGCTGGTCCGACCGGGCGTGATGGAGCCGGTGGATGGCAACCCACTTGATGGGGCCGTTCTGGTAAGCCAGGCAACCGAACAGTGCCAGGAGATATTCCAGCGGTTTCCAAAGCTGAAAAGAGCGATGGGTCAAAAGTCGGTGGTAGCAAAGGCAGATTCCCAGGCCTCCTGTTACCCACTGGAGGGTGAAGAAAACCCAGAAGGCGGGCCAACTGAACGTGAAAAAAGTCCCCAGGGCGACCAGGTGAATCAAGGTGAAACCCACCACGCTGCCCCATTTGATCCGCAAACGGTCGAGAGAAGGTGTCATCATAGTTGGCTTAAAGGGTAGCATCTCTGAGAGGAACCGTCAAGGAAAATTACCCCAATTTCTCTTGAATTGTCGCCGTGGGCCAGCTATACTTAAAATAGAAGTTTTAGAAAACGGATTCGGCTGAGAAATGGCAAACCCGCTGAAAGACGGGGGCGCAAAACCGCTGGCCTAAAAGAAGGAGGTTCTCATGGCTGCAGGGTTGCCAGTCGACAAGTGGTTTGCTTTTGGGTTGTTGGTTTTAAACTCCACGGTTCTCCCGCCGGCAATGTTGGGAACAAGGCCTGATCCTTCCGAAAAAAGATTTTATTCGGATAAGGTTTCTGATTTCTCTTCTAAGGAGCGCAGGTTGTCTGAGGGATCGGATTCTTTCGGGAAGATGTCGGATCGATGGGCCGATGAAATGCGGGCCGTGGCAGTTCGGGCTCGATCGGCGTAGATTTCTGCATCGCCGGTGACGGCCGGTGGCTGGTCACAGCCCCGCACCTTTGCTTAAGAAAAAGTACTGCAGTGCAAAGGTGCGGGGCTTTTTGTTAAAATACGTGGAACACGAATGACCCCGCCCCTCCTTTGGGCTCTCTGGCACAGGTGGAGGGTGGTCAACCGAGAGGGGTCGGCGAGTCACCTGTGCCAGAGAGAGAAATCTTACGAAAGATTTCTGGGACGCCTGAAAGGCGTCCCTACCAAAGGAGGGGCGGGGTGAGTTTCTCTCGGATTCGACTTCGTTGGCGGGAGTTGGCCGTGATCACCCTGGCCATGACCTTGGCGTGGGGGATTCGGGGCCAGCATGGCCATGAGCGGGGGTCCGCGATTGCCGGGGCGATGGCCGGTTTGAGCATCGCCGCGGTGACAGGGGGCCCACGTTGGGTTGGAGCGGCTGTCATTGGATCTCTTAGCTTTGCCGTGGGTGGGGCGTTAAGCTACGGCCGATTCGTCTCTCTCGCGTATCAAGGTTCTTGGGAGGCGATCGGTTCCCTGGGATTGATCGGGTTCGCCTGGGGAGGCCTGGGAGCTCTTGGGCTCGGATTGGGCTTGAGTCTTCCGAAATATCGCCCTTGGGAACGGGCAATAATCGCCGGCGGCCTTTTCCTGGTCTGGTTTCTTGTGGATCGTCTTATCTGGGGACGGCTGGCGGGTCCCCAGGATTTGGCGACCCGGGAATTAATGGCGGTGATTCTTTTAAGCAGCTGGGCGCTGGTTTCCGCTTACGTTGGGGTGTGGCGGCAGGACAGGACCTCCTTGAAGCTGGCGGTAGCGGGGGCGATTGGATTTGGGATTGGGTTTCCGCTGGCCGCCTGGGTGCAGGGGATCGGCGGTACCCTAGGAATTCCGGTGGACTGGTGGAAGGTGGCCGAGCATCTGATTGGGCTGTGCGGAGGAATCAGTCTTGGGATAGCAATTCTTACCTTGGAGCCCACCTGGACCTTGCCTCTGGCCGTCCGTCCGCTGGAACGTTGGTTCGCGGTGACCTGGGTTTTGTGGGTTCTCCCAGCCTGGTTAATCGCGAACAATCTTGACTTTTGGATCGTTGAACGGGCGGTTCTTCCGGTCTGGGTAGGAAAGGCAGTTGGTCTGGTTTTGCTTCTCATTCTCGTCGGGCTGGTCCTTTGGGGTTGGTTGGAGATCCGCCGGGGCCGCACCTTTGTCACCTCCTGGTTGCCCCATCAGCTGAAGGCCCTTTTTCTGATTTTCCTCTGGTCGACAACCCTGATTGCCTGCAGTAAAACCTGGGTCAACAATTCCTGGACCTTTACCCCCGTAGGATTCATCCTCTTGGCTGGTCTGGTCAGCTGGGCTTTGCGGTCTAGATAGATTTATAGACTACTAAATTTTTTAAACCCCCTTGATTTTTTCTGCTCCAATCGGCCACACTTAAAAGTGATGAAGAGTAATAAAAATTATCAAACTTAACTTTCAAAAACTTAGGATTGCTAAAAATGGAATCTGACATTTTAACCGTTGGGCAAGTTGCGGAACTTCTCCATTTACACGCGATGACGGTTTACCGGTTGTCTAAGGAGGGGAAGTTGCCCGGTTTTAAAGTGGGGGGCCGCTGGCGCTTCCGGCGGGATGCGATGGAATCTTGGATGGTGGATCGGGCTCAGGTAGCCAAGCTGGAAGCAGAGAACCTTCGGCTTCAGAGGGGGGTCCATGAGCGATAAAACGAAACTTTTATTGGTCGACGATGAGCCGGATTTGGTACAACTGGTCTGCCTTCGTCTGAACACCGCCGGCTATGAGGTGGCGGTTGCCTACGATGGCCAGGAGGCGTTGGATCGGGTGAAGCAGTCCAGGCCGGACCTGATCATTCTGGACCTGATGCTTCCCAAGATGGATGGCTACAAGGTTTGCCGGCTGCTCAAATTCGATGAACGGTATCAGAAAGTCCCGGTCCTGATCTTTACCGCCCGGGCTCAGGCGGAGGACATTAAGCTTGCCATGGACTGCGGGGCCGACGCCTACCTGACCAAGCCGTTCGAGGCCTCGGTGCTTCTGGCAAAGATCAAAGAACTTCTGGACACAGCGAAAACGGCGTGCAAGAAGGAATAATTTGATGGAACCTCAGAAGGTACTGCTGGTGGACGATGAACAGGGGATGATCGATTGCCTGAAGGAGGGGCTGGAACTGCAGGGCTACCAGGTCCTGACGGCTCAGGATGGAAACAATGCCTTGGAGTTGGCCCGAAAAGAGATTCCTCATCTGATCCTTCTGGACCTGATGCTTCCGGGACTGGATGGGTACCATGTTTTAAAACTGCTCAAGTCCGATGAGCGGTACCGGGGAATCCCGATCTTGGTGATTACGGCCCGGGGGGACGCCGGGGATTTGACGCAGGCGGTCGAATGCGGCGCCGATGGGTGTCTGGTCAAACCATTGCAATTGGACGTTCTGATGGATCAGGTTCACAACCTGCTTGGAAATGGGAGGGGCGATGCGCGTTCGGTCTAAGGGATTGTTGGATCGCTGGCTTAAGAAACTGGAGATCCAGTTGGATCTGGAGCAGCTGATGGTTGGCTGCTGCAAAGCCCTTTTGGAGCTCTCCGAGGCGGATCGGATCTCGATCATGGTCCTGGACGGATCTACCGAGGAGCTGTCCGTCCGCTGGGCCCACGGGGCTCGAGTCAAACCTCATGGGCGGAACATGAAATTCCGGATGGGAGAAGGACTTTGCGGCTGGGTGGCCCGATCCCAAAAAGCCTTTTGCGTCCTGGACGCGACCAAGGATCCCCGATTCGTTCTTCCTCCGAGGAAGGCGAACGGCCGGTTCCGTCCGGTCAAGACCATCTGTTGTCTCCCCCTGGTTGTGGAAGGGCAAACCGTGGGGGTTGTGAACTTGTCCAGCTTTTCCTCCTCTCGCCGGTTCCTCTGGTTGAGGGAACCGGCCGCCCAGCGGTTCCTCCAGCGGTTGGGGCAGGTCATCGCTCAGGCGGTTCTTCTCCGTGAAATGGAAACGGCCTCTCAACGTTGGAGATTAAAGGCGAAGGTAACTTCCGAGACGGTGGCGCAGGTGAGCCACGAGATTCGAACCCCGCTGACCTTGATCATGGAGGGAACCCAGCAACTCCTGGATGGTTTGGGGGGATCTTTAAGTTCCAGGCAGACGGAAACGCTTCGTCTCGTCAAGAATCAGTCGGAGCGGATGATCAAGCTCGTCACCGAGCTCTTGGATGTTTCCAGGATAGAGGCGGGACGGATGGTCCTCCATCGCAAGCCGATGGATCTGGCGGAGGTGGTCCGGGAGGTGCAGACCCATTGCCAGCCGTTGATTCTGTCAAGGAAATTGAAGTTGGCGGCGGACTCGATTCCTGCAGTCTACGGGGACCGGGTCCGGCTGGGCCAGGTGGTCGAGAACCTGCTGACCAACGCCATCAAGTTCACGCCGGCGGAAGGATCGATCACCGTGAGTTTAAACGCCCACGGCCGGTCCGCGGAATTGTCCGTTTCGGATACGGGAATCGGGATTCCGAAGAAGGAACAGTACAAGTTGTTCCAAAAATTTTTCCAGCCCAAGGCCCCGGACCAGATCGCACAGCGGGGAACCGGCCTGGGGCTGACGATCGTCAAGGAGATCGTCCAGCTTCATGGGGGGACCATTCGGGCGGCCTCCGAGCCGGGTCAAGGAACCACCTTCACGGTGAGCCTCCCTTTGTATACGCCGGCCTTTGCCTTGACGGAAGAATTTCGGGTCATGCGGGAGCAGGCGGCCCGGGAAGGGACCTCTCTGGCCTGCCAGGTTCTTTGGGCGGAGTCGAACGGTTCTCTGGAGCGTTCCGAGGTGATGAACCTGCTGCGCCGGCACATCTCTCGGGAGGACCGGGTGCTGGTCAACCCGGAGGGAGGCCTGGTGCTTCTTTCCGTGACCGATTCCGACGGCTTTCAGGCGATACGCCAGCGGCTGGAAGCGGTGTTGGGGTCCTCCCCGGAATGGATCCACCCGGAGCGGCTGCGCTGGGGATCGGCATTTGTTCCTGAAGAAGGATCGGAGCTGGCGGTTGTTCTGAAGCTGGCCCAACGGCGGGCGAGAGAACAGAGGGAAAGCCAAGGTCTCTTAAGCAGAGAGACCAAAGGAGGGGCGGGGTGAAAAAAATACTGATTGTGGATGACGAACCGGACGTGAGAGCTCTCTTGAACTCGCGGCTGGCCGCCAACGGGTTTGAAATCCTGGAAGCCCCGGACGGCCCCTCGGGAATTGCCGTGGCTCGGGAGGAAAAACCGGATCTGATTCTGCTGGACATCCTGATGCCGAATCAGGACGGGGTGGAGACCTATCACACTTTAAGGGAAGATCCCATCACACAGCGGATCCCGGTGATTTTCCTGACCGCTTTATCGCAGGATATTTCCGTGACCCAAAAGAGTTTGGATCTCACAGAAAGTTACGCGATCCTAGGCAAGCCCTATCGGGCGGCGGAGCTGATTCAGAAGGTCCGCACGGCGTTGGGTGAGCCGATGGATGAGGGAGAGGCGGGGTGAAAACAGAAGCAGTGAAGCGGCCCGAAGAGAAGCTGGTGGAAGAGGGCTTGATTACCGCTGAACAGATGCATCAGGCCCAGGGGGAAGCGGTCCGTACGGGACAGACGATCCGGCAAACCCTGATCCGCCTGAAGTTTCTCGATCCGCCGACCATGGCGCACTGGCTGAGTCGTCTCCTGGGGGTCCCCCGGGTCGAACTGGCAAGCTATCTGATTGACCCGCAGGTCCTGGATGTTGTCCCGGAAGCGCTGGCGAGGAAGCATCAGCTGATTCCCTTGTTCAAATTGGGACAAACCTTAACAGTGGCCACGGCCGATCCGTTGAATCTGATCGCGATGGATGAGCTGCGCCTGCGCACCGGCTTGACGGTGGAACCGGTCGTGGCGACGGAGCATGAGATCCTGCAGGCCCTGGAGGAATATTACGGGGCCAAGGGGCGCCTCGACGATCTGGTTGCCGATCTGAGTCAGGAAAGGCTGGGGCTTAAGGCCGGCCAGTCCCTGGAACTCAAACATCTTCAGGGATTGGTCTCGGAACCGCCGGTCGTCCGCCTGGTGAATCTCCTCTTGAGCGACGCGATTCGGGCCCGGGCCTCGGACATTCACCTGGAGCCGGAAAGGGATATTTTTCGGGTTCGATTCCGGGTGGATGGCATCTTGCGGGAAGCGACGGTTCTGCCCAAACATTTGGAGTCGGCGATCGTCTCCCGCGTCAAGATCCTGGCCGGCCTGGACATCGCGGAGCGGCGGAAACCCCAAGACGGCCGTTTCAGAGTCGCCATGGAAGGGCATGAGGTGGATCTGCGGGTTTCGGTGATGCCGGCGATCGACGGGGAAACGGTGGTGCTGAGGCTCCTGGACACCAAGGGTCTTCAGATCGGATTGGCGGAGCTGGGGATGGATCCGGAACTTCTCTCCCGGTATCAGGATCTTTTAAAACGGAGCTGGGGGATTGTTCTTGTCACCGGCCCGACCGGCTCGGGAAAGACAACCACCCTGTATGCTTCCATGGCTACCCTGAACGCCACGGAGCAGAACATCGTGACCATTGAAGATCCGGTCGAGTACCGTCTGCATGGGGTGCGGCAGATTCCGGTCAATCCGGGGGTGGGGCTGACCTTCGCGACGGGACTTCGGTCCATCCTGCGGCAGGATCCGAATGTCATCATGGTGGGAGAGATCCGGGACCGGGAGACGGCGGAGATCGCCATTCAGGCGGCCCTGACGGGGCACCTGGTTTTTTCCACCCTGCACACCAACGACGCCGCCACCGCCGTCACGCGCCTGCTCGATATGGGGATCGAACCATTTCTCGTCGCCTCAAGCCTGATCGGGGTGGCCGCTCAGCGTCTGGTCCGGACCGTTTGTCCTGACTGCAAGGTGGCGGACCCGACCCAAGAGGAGGCGGGGAAGCGTCTTGGCATTGGGGCGGCCGGCCATTGGATGAAAGGGAAAGGGTGCCGGAAGTGCAGTCAGGCCGGGTACCGAGGACGGATCGGGATCTTTGAATTGATGGTGATGGATGAGGAGATGAACCGCCTGACGATTGGAAAGAGCTCTTCAGGACAGCTTAAATCTCATGCGGTGGGGAAGGGGATGCGGGCCCTTCGGGAGGATGGTCTCGCCAAGGCGGCCGCCGGGGTGACGACCCTGGATGAGGTGCTGCGCGTCACACAGGAGATTTGAATTGACCCCGCCCCTCCGGAGTATGCCCTCGGCAGAGAGGATGGATTCTTTAAGGTTCAAGGAGGCGCAACAGATGTTTTTTGAATGGGGTGATCGATTAAAGCGAGAGACAGCCGAGGGCATCTGTGCCTTCGGCACAGTGAAGCGGCCGCGGCCGCTTCATGACTCCGGAGGGGCGGGGTGATGCCGGCCTTTGCTTATCAAGCTCGGGATGAACAGGGTCGCCTCGTGAAAGGGGTTCTGGAGGCGGACTCGAAGGAGTCTCTCGTCGATCGCCTGCGGAAGATGGGATACCTGGTTACCCGGATGGAGGAGATGGCGGCCGGGTTCCGGGGAATCTTGACCGTCCGGCTGGGAGGGAGTGTCTCGCAGGAGGCACTGCTTCTGGCTTCGATCCAATTGTCCAACCTAGTGGGGGCAGGGGTTGCTTTGATTGCGTCTCTTCAAGCCGTCGGATCCCAGACGACAGACCGACTCCTCCGGGAGGCGTTCGAAGGGCTTTCCCGGGAGGTTGAAGGAGGGGAGCCCTTCTCTCAAGCGTTAAGTCACTACCCCGCCGTCTTCCCGAAACTGATGGTGAATCTCGCGGCGGTGGGGGAGGCCAGCGGCCAGCTGGATACCATCCTGACCCGTTTCGCGAACTTTATCGAGAGGGACCTGGCATTGACCCGGGCGGTCAAGGGGGCGCTCCTTTATCCGGCCGTGCTGTTGGGTGCGGCGACTCTGCTGATCCTGTTCCTCGTTGCCTTTGTGGTGCCGCAGTTCGCCAGTCTTTTCGCTAAGGCGGGGATCCCTCTTCCACTGCCGACACAGATCCTGCTGGTTATTGGGAGCGCTCTCCGGTCCCACGGGTGGGTCATCCTCCCGGCCGCCGTCGGAGCGATGGTCGGTTTGGGGGCCGCGGCCCGGATCCCCACGTTGCGTTTCAGAATCGACCGGTTTCTTCTAAAGATTCCTGTTCTGGGTTTGGCGCTTCATCAGACGGTGGTGGCCCGGTTCGCCCGGACCTTGGCCACCTTGGTGGAGAGCAGTGTCCCCATTGTCGGCGCCCTGGAGACGGCCGGCGGGGTGGTGGACAATCAGGTGATCTTTCAGGAATTGAAACGGGTAAAGACCGCTGTGGAGCAGGGAGAACGGATGGCGGCCACCCTTTCTGTGGGGAAGGTCTTCTATCCGGACGTGATCCAGATGATTCAGGTAGGAGAGGAGTCGGGCCGGCTGGACACCATGCTGGAAAAGATTGCCGACTACTATGAACTGCGGGTGAATTACAGCTTGAAGCAGATGATGACTCTTTTAGAACCGATTCTTCTCATCGTGATGGGCGGTGTCGTCGCGTTTATCATGGCTTCATTATTGTTTCCTATGTTCGATATGGTGAAGGTTCTTCAACATGGAGGGATTCGATGAAAAAAGAAAAAGGTTTCACCTTAATTGAGTTAGTCATCGTCATCGCAGTGATTGCCATTTTACTGGGGATTGCCCTGCCGAGGTTGCGAGGCATGATCGATGAAGGGAACGTCGCTAAGGCGGCGGCAGAGTGTGGAGCTCTGCAGGCGGCCGTGGAATCGTACTACATCCACCACAGCAAGGCCTACCCGGCCACAGGAGCTACCTGGGAGTCGGCCTTAACGGGCGCCTCGCCGAAAATGATCGGCACGGCCCTCATCGACGCCTTCTCGACTTCCAGCGCCCAGTACCAGTACGGGAAGTCCGCCAATGGCTTATACTACATCATCTGGTCGGTGTCGATCGACAACACGGCAGGCATTACCGGCATTGATAATACTGGGGCTCTCACCGGCGCGGCGGGCGACGACATCTATGTCTCCAATGGGACCAGCGGCTCCGGCGGATTCTAATCTGAGATAAAAGGGATATCCCAATGGACGGAGTTCATTTTTCATCCATTCGTTTCCGCTTATTGTTTCTCGTGCTGATGGCCGTGGTCCCGGCGCTGGGGATCCTGCTTTACAACGGCTCGGAGCAGGGACGGGTCGCTGTCTCTGAAGCGAAGGAAAACCTGCTGCGGTTCACCCGGATGGCGGCTTCCCAGCAGAGGCGGCTCATCGAGAATGAGTCCTGGCTGCGGCCAGAGGAGGCCGCACCACTTGTAAGCTCTGAGTCGCTGCTCCAGACGATCTTAGCCCAACTGCCCAAAGGGGGGCGGTTCGCGGTGATCGATCGGGAGGGGACGATCTTGTTTCATTACCCCGAGTCCAAGAAGTGGGTGGGAAGATCGATGCGCCAAGCCCCGCTGATTCGGGTCCTCCTGGCTTCGAGGGAAGGAACTGCGGAGGTTGCGGGTCTGGACGGCGTCCCGTGCCTGGCGGCTTTTTCCCCGTTGGAAAAGAAGCCGGAGAGGGATCTCACCGTGGCGGTGAGCATTCCCAAGGAGAGGGTTTTTTCTAAGTTCAATCCGTTTTTCCCCCGATCCGTTTGGGGGTTTGTGTTCATCGGCCTCCTGGCGCTTCTGGAGGCCTGGTTCATCGGCCACTTCTTGGTGATTCGTCCGGTGAATCTTCTTGAGGATGCGGTGGATCGGATCCGCAGAGGAGACTTCAGCGTCCGGACCGGGATGGCGGGCAGCCCACATGAATTAAGCCGGCTTGCCCGCTCCTTCGATGAGATCCCCAATGCGCTCCGAAGGGAAAAGGAGAAGTCCCAGCGGTTCAGTGAAGATTTGGAACGGCGGGTCAAAGAGAGAACCGCGCAGCTGGAAACGACCAACCGGGGGCTTCAACGGGAAATCATCCACCGCAAGCAGGTGGAAGAGGCGCTTCGGGTGGCGAATAAGCGGTATCAGGAACTCTCCGCCCTCAAGGATAAGTTCGTGGCCACCGTCAGCCATGAGCTGCGCACCCCCCTGTCCATCATCAAAGAAGGAGTGGGACTCTTGTTCGATCGGGCGGTGGGAGAGCTCAATGAACAGCAGGATAAACTTCTCGATATCAGCGGGAAAAACATCGACCGCTTAAGCCGGATCATCAGCGATCTTCTGGACATCTCCAAGTTGGAAGCGGGCAAGGTGACTCTCCGGATGGAACGGGTGGATCTGAAGGATCTCGTCCGTCAGGTGGCTGCAACCTTCCAGCCCGAGGTGGAACAGAAAGGCCTGGAGTTAAAGATGGGTTTTCCCTCGGAGCAGATGGAGGCTTACGCCGACAGCGATAAGGTCATCCAAGTCCTGACCAATCTGGTGGACGATGCCTTGAGGTTTACGGAGAAGGGTTCCATTGAGATCTCCGCTCAGGCCAAGGAAGATTTCATCGAGTGCGCCGTTTCGGATACCGGTATTGGAATCGCGGCTGAGAATCTTCCCAAGGTGTTCCAAAAATTTGAGCAGTTTAGCCGCACCTCGGATAAAGCAGCCAAAGGCACCGGCTTAGGCTTGGCGATCGCCAAGGAACTGATTGAGCTGCAGCAGGGAACAATCCGGGTGGAAAGCGCCCCAGGAGTGGGGACCATCTTCACCTTTACCCTGCCAAGATTCACCGCCAAAGTTTTGAAAGAGCAGAAGAAGGTTGCCGCGTAAAACGACAGGGGCGTGGCGTATAATATAGGGGTATGAGCTCACGGCGGGGTGGGTTTACCCTCATTGAATTGATGATTGCCATCCTTCTGCTGGTGGGAGGGGTTGCCGCCGCCACCTTTGCCATGAGCCGCGGTATGTTCGCCGCCGCCGACACCGAAACCCTCGAGCAGGCCGTCGCTCTCGCCCAGGAGAGGATGGAGAACCTCCGAGGGACGGCCTTCGCTTCCATCGCCAACGAGGCAAAAGCGGCTGTCTCCAGCTGGACCGGTTTCTCCCGCCAGGTCGATATCACTCAACCGGCCGGAACCAACGCCAACTTCAAACAGGTCGTGGTGACCGTCTACTGGACGCCGGGTGCGGCGGAGCTTTCCACCTCTCTGACCAGTTATGTGGCCAACGTCAATAATAATTGAAAGGGGCTCTAAAATCCGGTCCATTTGGCTTAGTGGCTTAATGATCGGTGTTATCTTGCTGGCTGCGCTCCCGGCTCAGGGGAAAGATGACTTTCAATATTGGAACACCTTGGAGCTCGTCAAGCGGTTGAATCCAAAGTGGGATCTGTTTTTCCGGCCCGAGATCCGGATGGAGGACGGGGCCAGCCACCTTTTCTATCACGAATACCGGCAGGGACTCCGTTGGAAGCCGTCGAATCACCTTGAGTTCGGCCTGAATTACCTCTTTGCTCGCAGCGAAAACTCCTCCGGCAAGAATCGGGATGAACACACCGGGGAATTGGACATCACCCCCAAAACAAAATGGGGTCCCTGGGATTTTTCCATGAGAGGCCGTGTCGCGCTCAAGACGGTTCAGGGCAGTTCCGGCGAACAGGAATTTCAGATCCGGTTGATGCCTAAGATTGCTTATTCGATGGAAATCTTCGGCCACAAGGTGACTCCCTATATCGCCAACGACGCCTTCTACGATTATACCCGCAAGGCCTGGAACCAAAACCGGGCCTTCCTGGGGGTGGTGATTCCGATGAAGGAAGTCAAAGGAGTTCGTTCCAGTGTGGACCTCTATTATATGAATCAAAGTCTGCTCGGCGCCCGGCACGACCGGAGCAGCAATCAGATCCTGGGGACAAAACTGAACGTCCAGTTTTAATGAGGATACGACCTTTCCAGGGGTGGACGCTGATCGAGGTGGTCATCGTCCTCCTTCTTTTCGCGGTCCTCCTGTCGGCGGCGGCAATGTCACTCAATCCAATTCTCCTGGCCTGGTCGAGCCACCAGGATCGGATGAATCTCCAGCGGCAGATCCAGCTCGGATTGGAGAGAGGGATCCGGGATCTCCGGCTGGCCGGGGCGATGCAGAACGACGCCACAGTGACCGCGGCGATCCGGTTCACGGTCCGGGAGAGCGGCATCAATAACAGCTACATCCTTTACTTTTACAACGCCAGCGACGCCGCATGGGACAACACCTACACGCAGTCGAGTTATCAACTCAGGAAGGCCGCCCTCACCGGGGGGATCGGCGGCACCTTCACCTACGGAAGCGGCGATCTGCTGATGCGAGATGTCCAGCCGCCGGCGGCCTCCGCCTTGTCGGTCAGCGGCTCGGTGGCGACGCTGGATCTCACCTTGATCCGGGGGGATGAAACCTTCCGCCTGATCGAACGGGTCAAGAGACGCAACTTATGAAGAATAGGGGATCTCTTCTTATCATGACGCTGGCGGTGATGATCCTCCTCGTCACTCTCATCGGGTCTTTCCTCTACGCCATCGGCGTCTTCATCAAGAACAGCGGCTGGGAGGAAACCGACGCGAAGGTTTTATGGTTGGCGGAGGCCGGCCTGCAGAAGGCGATCTGGTATTTGATGACCCCGGTGGCTTCCGGTGGCCGCGGAGAAAACTGGCCGGCTTCCGGTACGGTGACCCTGACGGAAAATCTGCCCGACGTGAACAATACCTACACGATGGCGGTGACGTTCTGGGATTTCGCGCTGGCGGCCAACGGCTCGACCGCCTCCGCGAATTCATCCAACGGAGTGAACGTCCCCTCCAGGGCGATTGACGGCAACAATGTCACTTTTTGGGAGTCCCAATTCAATCCAGGCGCCGGCGCCGGCTCGGGCAACGGGACTCCGCAATTCATCACGATCACGTTTCCTTATACCCTGACGGTCAACAAGGTCCATTTTATAGCGAACACCGCAGCCACCCGGCCCCGGGATTATTCCTGGCAGGTCTCCGCGGACAACAGCAGCTACACGACCGTCCTGTCGGTCGTCGGCAACGGGGCCACCGACGTGACGGATACCTTCTCCGCGCAGTCGAATGTGAACTATCTTCGGCTCCGGGTGACCCGGTCCGGCGGCGGCGGCCACGTCCGGGTCTCGACCTTGGAGGTCATCGGGCGCAAGATCAGCTCTACCGGGACGGTGGTGACTGGCGGGAACACGTTGACCCGGACGGTGGTGCAGACGGTCGTGACGGACGACGCTGCCCCCCAGAACCAGGTGGCCTACTATGAGCCGGACTGGGTGGAGCAGTGACGGATGAAAGGTAAGCCGGTTCTGGGGCTGGATCTGGGGAGCTGTACCTTCAAGCTGGTCCTCTTGGAATGGAGAGAATCCAGACCACTGGTGACCCAGATGAGATTTCTGGAGCTTCCGCCGGGGTGCGATGAAGCGGCCCGGCAGGCGGCCTTGAAACAGCTGCTTCAGGGAATCTTCCCGGCGGAGTTCGCGCAGGTGGTCAGCGTCGTGGATGATCCATTCGCCTGTCTGTGCCATGTGCTGGTCCCTCCTATGCCGGCAGGAGAACTCCTCGGAGCGGTCCGATCGGAGCTCCAGCAGCATTTAGCGGTTCCTCCTGAGGAAGCCATGGTGGATTATCAACCTTCGGGGGAGGTGGAGGTTTCAGGGGTCAAGAAGCAGAAACTTTTGGCGGCGGCCCTTCCGAAAGCGGCGATCCAAAAACATCTGAATCTCCTTTCGGAGGCGGGGGTCCGGCCGACGCAGTTGTTTCTGAAAGCGGTTGCCGTTGCTCGTTGGGTTCAACAAAAATCTCCCCGGAAGGATGGACCGGTCGGCCTGCTGTATTTGGGAGGGAGTTCCTCGGAGTTCATTGTGGTTGAAGGAGGACAACCCCTGTTTACCCGGAAGGTTCCGGTCTCCGGGGTCGATTTTACCAAAGGGATGACCGGCACTTTGATGACGGAACAAGGCCAGACGCGCCTCACCGAGTCCGAAGCGGAGACAATCAAACGGTCCCTGGGAATTCCTCAGGATCCTCTTTCCGAAACGGGGGCGAAGGGAATTTCCGGGACGCAGCTCTGCGCGCTTCTCCGAGGGAATCTTGAGCGGCTGACCGCCGAGGTGGAGCGTTCCCTTGTCTTCTATGGGGAGTCAACCGGTGGGCCCGCGGTCTCAGAGTTGATTCTCGTCGGAGGAGGAGCTCACCTGAAGGGCTTGTCCGATCGGCTGCAGGAACACCTTAAAATCCAGGTACAGGTACCAGATCCCCTGGAGGGGTTCCAGCAGACGCCTGCGGCCCTCCAGGGACCTGCCAGCGCGACCCCCTTGAGCTTCGTCCCGGTCCTCGGAGCCGCTCTCACCGAAGGCCTCGGGATCAACCTGTTGCCGGCGGAAATAAAGCAAGCCCATCAGATGCGGATCCAACGGGCGGCCTTGACCGGAGTCCTAACGGCCACCGTGGTGGGAGCACTGCTCATTCGGATCGGGATGGGGGTTTATGAGAGAACCCTTCGGACGCAGATCACTGCTTTTTCGTTGGAACGGGCGGCGGTCGCATCGGAGCTTGTCCAGGCGAGGATCGCTTTTGTTACTCAAGAGAAGCAGCGCAGCCAACCGCGCTGGGAAGATCTGTTCAAGGAATTAACCCACGTTCTTCCGAGGGAGATTTATCTCACGGGGCTTACCTTGAGTGGGAACGAAGTCACTCTTCGAGGCCAAGTGCGGGAGCAAGGCCGGCCTTCGGATCAGGTGCTGGCCGATTTTCTGCGGGCCCTGGAAGAAGAGAGATTTTTCACCCAGGTGCGGCTGATTTCCTCCAGACAATTGGAAGGCCCGGCGAAAGAATCGGAGTTTGAGATTCGATGTTCCCTGATGTGACCGAATCGATCCGCCAGACCCGGGTGTGGCTTTTCCGCCAACCCCGGTTCGTTCTGGCCGGAGTGTTCATCGGGGGCCTGGTCCTGATCTGGGCCGTTTACGCGCCGGCCTTCCAGTCGATCCGGCGGTCCCATGCGGAATGGCTCCGCCTGAAAACCGAATTAATCGATGTCCGAAAGACGGTCGACCCGATTCGTCGGGGAGAGGTTCCTTTATTGCCCCGCGCGGACGCGATCTCGACGGTATTGAAACAGCTCAACACCGTGGCCCGGTCGAAGCAAATCCAATTTATTCAAGTTTCCCCCGGAGCCGCGCGCGCTGGCGATCCTCCGGGGTTGGTTATCCTACCGGTGGAGCTTACTCTGGAAGGAGTGTATCGGTCTTGGGGAGAATTCCTGGGGGCACTGGCTCGAACACCCTCTTTGAGTGGAACCTTTGTGCGGCAGTTATCGATTGACCGGGAGGAGCGGCTCCTGCCTCACTTGAGGGGGCGGCTGTCGTTGGAGATTTTCTTGAGCGAGGCGGAGAGTGGATCCTAAGAAACAGCGTTTGGCGGCAGCGGCCCTGGTTGTTTTGGGAGTGCTCCTCTGGGCGCGGGGACTGACCGTAAAGCCGGCCCGATCCAGGGGGCCGGCGAATCCAACGGCGCCGGCCCCTCTGGTTCCCACCCTCTCCTCTCAGGGGAGAGGGAAAATGATCGAGGGGGCTGCGCGGCCCCGTTCCACGGAATGGGGGGACAGCCCTTTCCAGATCGACCGCCGTCTCTCCGGGCAGGCGCAAGAGGGCTCCGACGGCTGGGTGTTAAGCGGAATTCTTTGGGATTCAAGAATTCCGTCGGCCGTCGTGAATAACCGGCTGGTCGCCGTGGGAGACACCTTGGATCAGTGGCAGGTGATGGAGATTCGAAAGAAGCAGGTGGTTCTTTCCGACGGGAAAACGACCAAGGTCCTCACCGTCCGGTGAACTTAACGGGCACTCTCAAGACGTCAGTTTCGGTTTGTCTGCTGGGGCTCTCTCTAGGGTTTGGCTGGATCAGGGCTGCATCTGCCGATGATTCCACCCGGCAGACGGAAGTCGGCTCGGAGGAAGAACGGCTGCGCCGTCCCAAAAAGTTAGAAGCACCCGCTCCTGTTCCCGCTCCTGTTGAAGTTCCTCCGGAGGAACCGACGTCCGCCCCGACCCTTCAAGTCCCCGAGGTCACTGTCCGCCGTGTGGCGGTCGAGGGAGCCACTCTCCTGCCCGATGAGGAATTGAGGAAATTGGTGGGTCCCATCATCAACCGGACCGTCACGCTGGAGGAACTGAAAGCGGCGGCCGAGGGGATCACCCGCTGGTACCGGGGAAGGGGCTACGTGACCTCCCGGGCGGTCATTCCCGCTCAGACCGTCGAGGAAGGTCTGATTCGGGTTCGGGTCATCGAAGGGAAGGTGGGCCGTCTGCAGGTGGTGGGGAACCGGTTCTTCTCGACGGAGCTTCTGGCCAGACAGATGAAGGTTCAGCCGGGGGAAATCCTCTGGCTGCCGCGCCTCCAGAAGCAGTTGAACCGGATCAACGCCCACCCGGACCGGAAGGCGAAGCTGGTCCTTACCCCCGGGACTCAACCCGGGACCACCGACCTGGTTCTGCAAGTCACCGACCATCGGCCCTTCCACGCCAGCTACAGCATCGATACATTAGGAACCAAGGTGACCGGACAGATTCGCCAGAGTATTCTACTCTCGCACGGCAATCTGACCGGTCGTGAGGATCAGGTGTCTGTTCGAGGGATCGTGAGCGAATTCGGAGGGTTGAAGGGAGGGACGTTCAGTTACCTGCGGCCGCTTCAGCCATCGGGTCTAACGGCCACCTTGGATGTGAGCGGGGTGAAATCTTCGATCGGAGGAGATTTGAAAGGTCTCCTTGCCCGAGGAGACGCATTGACGGTGAGCCCAGGCCTGATTATCCCCTGGGTCTACCATACCGGGATGGAGCTGGAGGTAAATACCGGGTTCGACTGGAAACGAATCCGGACCCGGCTGGATGACCGGATTACCTCCAAGGATGACCTTCGAGTCCTCTATCTAGGAACCAATCTTCTGGAACAGGATAGAAAGGGACAGTCCCTTCTTACCCAGGAGCTCCGGTGGGGGATAGGAAGTCTGTTAGGGGGATCTCACGCGGAAGATCCAGCCGCCAGCCGGGCCAACGCAGGGGGATCCTTCTTTCGTTGGAACGGAAATGGGGTTCGGGTCCAACAGGCACCCTGGGGAACTTCTCTGATTCTTCGGGGGGCCTTTCAGTTGACCACCAATCGGCTGGTTCCCGCGGAACAGTTCCGGCTGGGTGGGTTCGACACGGTCCGGGGCTATCCCGAGGGAGAGTTCCTCGCCGATTACGGGGTTCAGACTACCGTGGAGCTTCGGGCGCCGCTGGAACGGTTTGTCCCGGGGCCCGCGAACGCCCGCTCCACGTTCAACCATCTGCGGCGCTCCCTCCTTCTGGTCGGGTTCTGGGATTTCGCGGAGGGGTTCCTTCGCTCTCCACAGAGCAACGAGGACGCGGACATGAGATTAAGCGGGGTGGGATGTGGGTTTCGACTTCGGCCGACCTCTGAGAGTTTCCTTCAGATGGATTTTGGCTGGGCGATCGGGGATCGGGACCAGGAGAAGGACCGCCCTCGCCTGCACCTGATTTGCCGCGTTGGGTTTTAAAAACGCCTCTCTCCAGACCGTATCACAACGGTATCACCCCGTGTCAATTTATGTAGTTGCAACTTTTCCCCTTTGGTCCAAACTCGAAAAAAAACCGTTCTTCCCTCTTGAATTTTCCGTTAACGATCAAGTAATCTTGGATATGTAAGAGATTGAAATGAAATTGAGAAAAAATAGCCAACCCCGGTAAATAGAAAGTTTGCAACGCGTGAGCCGCTGGGGTTGGCTCAACGCGCTGCGTCGCCATGAACTACGCGCGGCGGCGCTGAAATTTCTGGTGGGATTCTTAGCCCTTGTGCAAGGGTTGATCCTTCCGGTGGGTGTCCTTGCTTTGCCTACCGGCTTCACCGTTGAAGAGGGGACCGCTTCCTCCGAACAAGTCGACCCACAGAGAGAGCATGTTCACATCGAGTCGGATCAGGCGATTCTCCAATACAACCAGTTTAATCTGGCACCCCAAGAAACGATCGTCTTCCATCTCCATCAGCCGACCGATACTTCCCGGGTCCTGACCCGCGTCACCGGCGGGGATCCTTCGGACATCGCCGGCACTTTAACTTCGAACGTCCCCTTCTTCCATGTCAACCCCAGCGGGATACAGATTGCCGACACGGCGAGGATTCAAGCCCCTACCTTTGTGGCCTCCACCCTGGATATCTCCAATCTTGATTTTGCCCAGGGGTCCTACCGCTTCAGCCAGCCGGATGGGTTCTTCCCCGCGGAACTGGTTAATAGAGGAAGCATCGAGGCCGTTGGACCCGGCGGCCTGATCGCCCTCTTGGGAGGCGCGGTGGTGAACAAGGGATTGCTGGTGGCGCAGCAGGGAACCGTCGCCTTGGGCTCCGGGGAGCAGATGACGCTCACCTTGGATCCGACCGAGCAGATCGCCGTGACGGTCGACAAACCTCTTTCCCAGATTGTCATGGACCTGGAAGGCCGTCCGGTCTCCGCGGCGGTCCAGCAAGCCGGAACGATTTCCGCTCCTGGTGGGAATGTGTTGATTAAGGCGGAGTCGTTGGAGAATCTCTTTGACCGGGTGGTCAATAACAGCGGGTTGGTGGAGGCCAGCCGATTGGAGAATCAAGGGGGGCGGATCGCATTCGTCGGGGAAGGGGGAACTCTTGAGCAGGGGGGGATGATTCACGCGGACGGCACATCAAATTCTCCGGATGCCGGCCAGATTTCTCTGAAGGGAACACGAATCGTCCAGATGGGAACGGTGACCGCCAACGCAGGTCCTGGCGGACAGGCCGGACAGATTGAGATCGTCGGCGTCGATGAAACTCTCCTCGCCGGGCACAGCCAGACAGAGGCGACGGGCCGCTTCGCCGGGGGAAAGGGCGGGACGATCCATCTCTTAGCACAGAAGGTTGGACTTTTGGAGAACGCGCTCGTTGATGTATCCGGAGATGTCGGCGGAGGCACGGTCTTGATGGGCGGTGATTTCCAGGGGAAAGGGACGGTGCCCAACGCTTGGAGGACTTATGCGAGTCCGGATGCTGCAATCCGGGCGGATTCCCTGAATCAAGGCAACGGCGGCCGGGTGATCGTCTGGGCGGATGACGCCAATCGGTTTTACGGCTCCATCACGGCTCAAGGGGGGCTCTTCTCCGGCGACGGCGGATTCGCTGAGGTGTCGGGCAAGGAGGAGCTGGATTTCAACGGCAACGTTAACCTCCTCGCTCCCCAGGGCGCGGTCGGCACCCTGCTGCTGGATCCAAAATTCCTGATGGTCCGAACGGCGGGGGGATCTGCTTACAACAGCGGGGTCAACAACCTGTTTGGCAATAACCCGGCCGGCACCAACGTCATCACGCCGGCGTCCATCGCCGCCGCTGCCGCCAACATTCTTCTGCAGGCCAATACGGATGTCACCGTGACCGACCCGATCAATATGATCTCGGCGGGGAAGACGCTGACCATCCAGGCCGGCCGGTCGGTTCTGATCAACAACAACATCACAACCAATAACGGCGCCATCTCACTGACCGCCAATGATTCTGCGGCGCAATCGGCGAATCGCACGGCGGGCGCCGCAAACATGACAATGGCGGTGGGCACAACCCTTAACGCAGGGAACCAGGACATCACCCTCACCATGGGAACTCTCAATACGGCTGGGACGATCACGGTCCGCTCCCTGACCACCACCGGCAATGTCACAATCACCGGCCGCAACGGCGGCATTACCCAGCCCAGCGGCACGATCAGCGCCAACACCCTGACGGCCAAGACGCTGATCAATGGGGGGGCTGCGATTACGCTCAACTCCGCCACCAACGATGCGACCACGGTCGACCTTCGGTCTCGGGATACGGCGGACAGCGCCAATGCCGCGGGGGCGATCGCCTACCGGGATGCGAACGGGTTCGATGCGGCGGCGGCGAACACGACGGGCACGGTGACGCTGACAGCCGGCGGGGTGATTACCCAGAGCGGCGCGATAACCGGCTCGACGCTGACGGTGAAAACCTTGAACAACTCTGGTGCAGCGGTCACCCTGGACAACGCCAGCAACGACTTCACCACGGTCAACTTGAGCACCCGCAACGCGGCGGACAACGCGAACGTTGGTGGGGCGCTGGTTTACCGGGACACGAACGGCTTTCGCGTCTCCGGAGTTCGGACGACAGGCACGGTGACACTGACCGGCGGGGGAGCGATCACGCAGATCGGTGCGATGACCGGCACGACGCTGACGGCGAAGACCTTGAACAATGCAGGGTCAGCGATCACGCTGAACAACGCTGGCAATGACTTTACGACGGTGGATCTGCGAGCCCGGAACGGGGCGGACACGTCGAATGCGGCGGGGGCACTGAGCTACCGGGACGCAAACGGGTTTGATGCGGCGGCGGCGAACACGACGGGTACAGTGACGCTGACGGGCGGCGGGGCGATCACGCAGAGCGGTGCGATGGCGGGTTCGACGCTGGCGGTCAAAACCTTGAACAACTCTGGTGCAGCGGTCACCCTGGACAACGCCAGCAACGACTTCACCACGGTCAACTTAAGCGCCCGCAACGCGGCGGACTCGGCGAACGCGGCTGGGGCGCTCACCTACCGGGACGCGAACGGGTTCGCTGTGGGGCAGGTCCGGACGACCAGCACCGTGAGTCTCACCTCTGGAGGCGCCATTACCGACGGCAACGGGGCCGCCGCGAATGTGACCGGTTCGACACTGACCCTGTCGGCGGTGACTGGAATCAATCTGGACACAGTCGTGAGCGATGTCATTGCGGCAGTCAGCGGCACGGGCGGCATCGCTCTTCGTGAGGCGGATGCGATTACCCTGACGGACCTTTCTACGACCGATGGGTCGATTGCCGTGGCCGCCGGCACGGACATCGCAGCGGCCAGCATCGTGGTTAATGGAACTGGAAAATCAGCCACCCTTCAGGCGGGGCGGCACATCACCGTAAGCGGGCCGATCACGACGGCCGGCGGCGGCCTTTACCTGGAAGCCGATTCTCCCCACAGCACATCCGGCGCCGCGGACGGGACGGGCACTCTGACCGTCGACAGCGCTGTTGCTTCGAATGGAGGGGAGGTGACCTTAATGGGCGCCAACTTTGCCCTCAACGCGGATGTCGATGCCGGATCCGGAGCGATTCATCTGGCCCGGTCGCAGCACGCTTCTTTGACGATCGGATCGACCGGCCTGCTGATCCAGAGCGAGATGGACCGGCTGCAGACCACCGGCACCCTTACTCTCGGAGAAGCTTTAACCCGCGGCACCAACGGGTCGGGAGCGGGGGCCTTAACGCGTCGGGCCAGCTCCATCACGGTCCAGGGGGCCTCGGATGTGACCATCGGCGCTGCCAGCGGAAGCGGGGTAGAGCTTTTTGCCAATAATGGGATCACGCTCAACCGTTCTCTGACCACGAACCAGATGGCCGTGATCGACACCGACCGGAATTTTGGGGATAACAGCGGAACATTGACCGTTGCCAACGGCCGGACCCTTTCAACTTCAAACAACCCCCTGACCCTTACTGTGAACAATTTCGACCTGGCCGCTTCCGGCAGCATCACCAGCGGGACCGCGGCGCTGATCCTGAACGACTCCGACGGGACTGGAATCGGTTTGGGCGGTACTGCCGTTACGAATGGAGTGAACGTGAGCGGCGCGGAGCTCCAGCGGATCACCTCCAATGGGCTGACCCTTCAGACGGCGGGCAACGTGATCGTGAATGGAATCACCGCGGCCAACAGCGGAAACGTCGGGACCGTTACCTTAAGCGCGACAGGAGCGGCAAAGACGGTGAGCTTCGCCACCGGAGACTCTACCTTCAAAGGGCTGGTTGCAAACGGAGCGGACGGCATCACCGTCGACCGGAATCTGACGGTGACGACCGGTGGCTTCACGGCCAACGCCGACTCCAATACGGACGGGGTCGGCACCTTTACCGTGGCAGCCGCCAGGACGATCAACGCGCTGGGCCAGCCGGCGCAGATCACAGCGGACGACATTGCGTTAAACGGCTTCATCAACAGCGGGTCGGGCAGCGTAACCCTGCTGCCCTCCACAGGAGTCACGGTCGGCTTGGGAGCCGGCGCCGGGCATTTCAACCTGACCGACGGGGAGCTGGATCAAGTCACGACCACCGGCGTCCTCACCATCGGCAATTCCACCGCCGGAGCGATGGCGGTGGATGGCCTCACCCAAGGTTCAAAGAACCTGACGTTGGTTCCGGGCGGCGACATCACCGTTGGAACAGTCTCCACCACCGGGGCTGTGGTTCTGACGGCCGGCGGATCGATCCTGGATGGCAACGGCTCCGCTCTGAATCTGACGGCGGGAGGCAATTCTTCTCTGACGGCCGGCGGCGTCATCGGCCTGTTGGCCGATCCATTCGATGTCCTGGTCACTGGGGCTTCCTTGGGTGTTTCAGCCGCTTCTGAGGTGAGCGGGGTTTCCGTGGACATTTCAGGCACCGTCACCCCGAGCGGGACACTGAGTCTGCTCAACAGCCCGCCAGGGCAGGTGATCTTTAACGGAGCGGTGATTTATTCTCCCCCTCCACCTCCCCCTGCGCCTTTGCCGACGGCAGGACCTTTGGTGGTTACCTCGAATACGGGGGTCTTCCTGGATTTCCTCAGTCAGTACCTCTCCTTTGTCTTTTCTCCAGAGAATCGGCGCCGCGCCCGGACGCTGGCGAGCTAACTAAAGTCCCCTCTAGCCACCTGAAACCCTAAGTGGATTTAAGCAGTTCTAAGCGCCGCTAGACAGAAAGAAGCTTGTTTATAAATATATGATTCTATTTAAGTTACGATGTTTACCTCTTGATTTCTAGCCGGTTTGTAAGGTATAAATTAACTAGATGGGTTGAAAGACGCGGGGACCTGTCTCAAGGCACACCCGGAGTAATCCGGGGTCGCAAAGCTAAAGGGCCCGCCAAAAGTGGCGGGTAGCCAGTTGCCAGGTTCAGAAAGAGACCCAAGGCCCTCGCGCGCTGAAGGAGGAAAACGCGGAGGGTCGGGTGATGAAGTTAGCAAGGATCTTGGGCGTGTGGGTGTTTGTGGGAACCGTAGGACTTCTATTCAATTCCTCTGGGGGATTTGCGGCAACAATCGACTCCCCATCCCCGGTGAAAATCTTACCGGCTGTTCAAGCCGGTTCACCGGTTCAAGTTCAAGCAGTTCAATCCGTGAATCGATCTTCGATGAGCTTGAGCCGAACGGCGGATATTTCTCTCGGGGTAACCATTCCGGTCTCTCAAGTGCCGGAACCGAGTTTCAGTCCAGAGGTTATCGAGCCTTCGTTGGGATTGTCCTTGGATCAACTTCGCCGGAAAGCGCACCGATATCCGGATCAGGACTTGTTAGGTCGGTTCGCTGAGGCCGCGACGGAGTGCCCGCCTCTGTTTGATTAGCTGCAGCCGGAAGTGGCTCCGCAGTTGAAGCACTTGTAGCAGCTGCCGGAACGAATCATCATCGCCCCGCAGTCCGGACAGGGAGGAGCGTCCACTTGGCCCTGGAAGGATTGACTTTGAATGGCCTGCCGGCTTGGCTCCAGGGTGGAGCCGGTTCCGGCGGTCGAGTTCGGCTGCGTCACGTCGGCCTGATTGGCCGCCAGGTCCGTCACGGTCGCTGGCGGAGTGGGCTGCTTGTCCGCAGGCAAGAATTTCAGAGCCATCCAGCGGAAGACATAGTCGAGAATCGATTGGGCGAACCGGATCTGCGGATTGGAAGTGATCCCCGCCGGCTCAAACCGCATGTGGCTGAATTTCTTCACCAGAGCCTCCAGAGGAACTCCGTACTGCAGGGCCAGGGAGATCGCCGTGGCGAAGGCGTCCAGGAGGCCGGAGATCACCGTTCCTTCCTTGGACATCACAATGAAAATCTCGCCCGGTTTTCCGTCCTCGTAGAGCCCGACCGTCACGTACCCATCGTGGCCGGCGATCGAGAATTTGTGAGTGAGGGCGTTTCGCTCATCGGGCAGATAGCGCCGCTGCGGCCGGTGCTTGGGGGGGTCCGAAGATTCTTTCTCGGCCACCTCGGTTTTTCCGGTGGACAGCGGCTGCACCCGTTTGGAACCGTCCCGGTAGATCGCAACGGCCTTGACGCCGAGTTTCCATGCTTCGGTGTAGCTCTGCATGATCTCATCCACCGTAGCGTCGGGAGGAACGTTAACGGTTTTGGAGATTGCCCCGCTGATGAACGGCTGGACGGCTCCCATCATCCGGATGTGACCCATGTAATGGATGGACCGGGTCCCTTTCATTGGTTTGAAGGCGCAGTCAAAAACCGGCAGATGTTTCGGGTCCAGGCCCGGCGCTCCCTCGACCATTCCCTCTTTGTTCAGGTAATCGCAGATCGCCTGAATCTGTTCCGGAGAGTAGCCGAGCTTCTTTAAAGCCCGAGGGACCGTGTTGTTGACGATCTTGATCAAGCCCCCGCCCACGAGTTTCTTGTATTTGATCAGGGCGATGTCCGGCTCAACGCCGGTCGTGTCGCAGTCCATCATGAATCCGATCGTGCCGGTGGGAGCCAGGACGGTGACTTGCGAATTCCGGATCCCCTGGAGCGTCCCCAGCCGCAGGGCCTCCTCCCAGGTGCGGGCGGCGGCGGCGAACATTTCTTCGGGGACAATGCGATCGTCCACATGGATGAGGGCGTCCCGGTGCATCCGGATGACGTGAAGCTGAGGTTCCTTGTTTTTGACGAACCCGGCGTAGGACCCTTTGACTCCGGAGATCTCCGCGGAGGTCCGGTACGCCTCGCCGCACATCAAGGCCGTCACGGTGGCGGCGTAGGCCCGGCCCTCATCGGAGTCGTAGGGAACTCCCAGCGACATCAGAAGGGCTCCCAGGTTGGCGTACCCCAATCCCAGTTCCCGGAAGTTCTTGGCGTTCTCCGTGATCTTCGGCGTCGGGTAGGAAGAGTTATCCACGAGGATGTCCATCGCGATCGTCATGGTTCGCACCGCCGCCCGGAAGTCGGCGATCTTGAATCGGCCGCTGTCGTCGAGAAACCTCATGAGATTTAATGAAGCGAGGTTGCACGCCGAGTTATCTAAATGCATGTATTCACTGCAGTTAGATACTATTAACGAATTCACGATGTAGCTGTGGTTCTTGGGTTCCGTCAGGTTGTAGGTCGTCTCCAGACCAACGAAGGTCCGCTCTTTCAGCCGGACCGTTTCCTTGACCTGATAGAGTTCGTGTTCAGCAATGAGCCGATCCAGCTTTGCCTGCTTGTTTGCCGTCAGGAACCCGATCTGTTCCTTGAAGCGGGCGATGCTTGGGCCGCTGACTCGCAAATCATAGATCTGGTGAGTGCGGTACACTACGCGGCTCCCATCCCGCTTGGTATAGGGGAAAGCCTCGAAGGGTTCCCTGGTTGAATAGATCCCGCTCTTGATTCCAAAACTGGCCAGAAGCTGTTGGGTTTCGAGCAAAAGTTGTTTTGAAACGCTGCCCAAGCCAACGTAGCGAGATTTCTTTCCATCGTACACGCAGCCGTCCGCCGTAAAGAGTCCGCGGAGAAATCCTGCGACGATATGTTTTGGGGCTTTAAACAGAGTGTGCGGAATCACTTTTTCGGGCGCCTTGGCGGTAGAAACCCCGAGCTGCTTGAAGAAACGGATCACCGGCGTTCGGTTGACTCGCAATTGCGACGTCCCATTGGGCATCTCCACTTCCTGCAATTCCTCTACGCCCATTTCCTGAAAGAGAGCGCGGAAGCGAGGCGCCAGTTCTTCTGCGTCTGCTGGAGCGCCAAAGACAACGCTGGCGGTACTGAGGCGGTTGCGCGAATCAGAGCCGTCCCTGATGCAGCCGTCCCCGACGAGATATCCAAGATACTCCGCAAGGGGGGTCGTCCAGACGGACGGTAATTGAACCGGTTTGTAGCCGTGGGTGGCCCCCCCCGATGCCCGCCCGCCGGAAAAAATGGCTGCGTGGTCCGCATCGATGGCCAAGGAAGAGGCCGGGAACTCGACCGGCTGGTTGAGCGTTAGAATCTCATCATCCGGTTGAAGATCCTCTGCGGCTACCATGCCCCGGTTCCGGGTAAAGAAGCGATGATTCTTGGTGCAGGTCACTTCTATCCCATTTGAGAATCGCAGCCGGTACACCTCATTCACGCCTGTCTGCATGATCTGGGTTGGCCGGGTCAGGCTGACCGTCTCTGCCGGAGAATGAGCGTTCGTCGCATCATGAGTGAAAACTCGAAAGGTCTCACCAAGGGAAACACGTTCGGCTAGTTCTTTGAACGGAATAAGCCCCCGATCGGTGTAGACTTTGGCGTCGCCTGTAAAACAGGGGTTGCTGGCGTTGATCCGCCCGGTGTTGGGGCAGGTGTGCCAGCGGTTGATCGTCGTATCAAACTGCATGCCGGGATCGCCGCAGTTCCACGTCGCTTCGGCAATCAAATGGAGCAGCTCCCGGGCCCGGACCGTCTGAAACGGCTGGGCCGTGGTGACGGCCTTCAAATCCCACGGCTTATCTTCCAGGGCCGCCTTCATGAATTCGTCGGTTGCCCGGACGGAGTTATTGGCGTTCTGGAAGAAGACGCTGGAGTAGGCCTCTCCGTCGATGGAGGAATCGTAACCGGCGTCCACCAGGGTCCAGGCCTTCTTTTCCTCCTGCCATTTGCAGCAGATGAATTTCTCGATGTCCGGATGGTCGGCGTTGAGCACCACCATCTTTGCCGCTCTGCGGGTTTTTCCACCCGACTTGATCACTCCGGCGGAAGCGTCGGCCGCCCTCATGAAGGAGACCGGCCCGCTGGCCGTTCCCCCTCCGGCCAGGGGCTCCCTGGCGGATCGGATCGGGGAAAGGTTGATCCCTGACCCGGACCCGTACTTGAAGATCATTCCTTCCACCCGGTACCAGTCCAGGATCGACTCCATCTTGTCTTCCACCGACAGGATGAAGCAGGCCGAGCACTGGGGGTGAGGTTCGATCCCGACATTGAACCAGACCGGGGAATTAAAAGAGGCCCGTTGCGTCAGCAGGAGGGTGCTCAATTCCGCCCTGAAATTTTCGGCCTCCTGGGGGGTCGCGAAGTATTTATCCTTAATTCCCCATTCCGTAACGGTGTTGGCCACCCGGCTGATGAGCTGCTTGACCGAGTTTTCTCTCTGGGGGGTGCCCAGGGCTCCGCGGAAATACTTGGAGACCACCACGTTCGTGGCGATCTGGGACCAGAAGGAAGGCACCTCCACCTGCGCCTGTTCGAAAACCACCTCTCCATGCTCATTGGTGATGGAGGCGGTCCGCAGCTCCCAGGTCACCTGGCGAAACGGATCCACTCCCGCTTCCGAGAAATAAAGGGGGATGTTCAGGCCGTGCGTGGGAGCGGCAAACTCCTGCGGCTGGCCGTTGGGGTGCTCAGCAGCGGAAGTTTGCCCCCAGGTAACCGGTTTGGTGTCCTTGATCATCGCGTAAAAACTCCTCTTCGCTTTGGGATGGGTGAGACAGCACCACCCCCCACGTGGCTAGTTGCCGTGTCCTTAAAACCCCTAATTTGTATTATACCCTACGTCCTTGGGATCCTTGTGACTGGGAAGGAATCGTCCTTCGGGGAGCATTAGGATGAAGCCTGTTTCACTCTTGGCTTTAGGAGGACCTCCTCTGCCTGCCATCAGGCTGACGGGGACCTCTCAAGCTGTCGCGCTCCCTCCCCCACAAGATCTTGAGGGTACGGTTCTCTTGTACCGCAAGGGGTTGGATCCTGTCAAGAAAAAATGTCGGCTGGCTTTCATACCACTTTATCGAATATGCCCCGTCTCGTGGGAGGGCTTCTCAGGCCCGCTCGTCGACCCCATCTCGGGGTGGAGTTGGCTCCTCGGGGTCCTGTCAGAGGGCAGGCCAGTTCCGGCATCGAGCCTTACTGGATGGATTGTTCACAGTAACGATGTCAGAGCATAGGGAGATGGCCGAACCCAACAGGACGTTCCATGGAAAGTCGTACATTTCACCCCGCCCCTCCATGGGTCGGGACGCCCTCGCTGGGTGGACAAGAATCGGGGGCGTCCCGAAAAGCTCCAGGAGCTTTTATTCTCTGGAGCAAGTTGGAAGTTACCTCGATGTACCCTGTCTGACCTCTCATGTTCGGAAGAGCACACCCATACGTACTCCCCCACCTTGCTCCAGAGAAACCCATGGAGGGGCGGGGTCAGCTTAGGTTTCCCATTCAAGAAGGGCTTGAGCCTCATGGGTCGGCCCTGCTGGCGGAATCTGGCCTGCCCCCTGCCACCCCGATGCCGGGAGCCGGCCCGCCCCCGACAGGACCCCGGAGGCCGATTAGTATATAATGAAAGCTTCCATGATGACATCGGATGTAGCGCTGAAAGAATGGGCAGTGGTGGTCCAGGCCATGGCAGAGGGCCGGCAGATCCTCCTGTTGCGTAAAGGAGGGATTCGGGATCCGAAGGGGGCCTTCCAGCTGGAGCATCGGGAGTTCTTCCTTTATCCGACCTGGGAACATCAAAGAGAATCCCCGGAGTGCCGCGTCCGTCCCGAGTTTCGGGAACGTTACAAGGAGCTGTTCACGCAGCCGCCGGCCCCGCAGAGCGTCCCTCTAAAGGTGTATGCCGGCGTTGCCTACTGCGCCCAGGTTCAAGATCCCCAGCGGATTGCCGGATTGGAAAAGTTCCACATCTGGACCCCGGAATTTATCCAGGAGCGGATGAGATACCGGCCGATCTCCCCGATGCTGGCGGTGGTTCTGCGGGCCTATCGGTTAAAGAAGGAAATTGTTCATCCGGTCCGGCCGGAATACGCCGGCTGTAAATCTTGGGTGCCCCTTTCGACGCCGGTTCCCATCGAGGGAACCGTCCCGGTGGTGGACAACCAACCATTCCGCCAGGCCCTGGAAGAGATCACCGGGCGCCTCGAGGGGTGAATCTCTCGACGGATAAGGGGAACTGGCTCGTTGTCGGGGCGGGGGCCATTGGTTCGGTGGTCGGCGGCCTTCTGGCGAAATCCGGACAACGGGTCTGCCTGCTGGGGAGGCCCTGGCATCTCGACGAGGTTCGCCGCAATGGGCTGGTCCTTCGGGGAATCCTTGGGGAACATCAGATCAGAGATTGCCGAGTCGCTCTGGAGTTCGAGGAGCTTCCCCGTGAAACGTGGGACGTCGTCCTGGTGACGGTGAAATCCAACGACACGCTCGAGGCGGCCCGGGGTTTGGCGGATCGGATTCAATCCTCAACCCAGGTGATCTCCCTGCAGAACGGACTCGGGAATTGGGAAACGTTGGCGGAGCACCTGCCGGTTTCTCAACTGGTCGGCGGCCGGGTGATCTTCGGCGTCGAGCTTGAACCCGGTGTCGCCACGGTCACGGTCTGGGGAGGAGATATCTTGTTGGGGGCGCTCGCCCCGGCCCTGCCGTTGGAGCGTTTAAAACCAATCGCGGAGGGCTTGACCTCGGCGGGCTTGAAGACCCAAGTCACCGATCGGATTCGGGAAGCGCTCTGGAGCAAGGTGATTTACAACTGCGCCTTAAACCCCCTCTCGACCCTGCTGGAGGTTCCGTACGGCCGGCTTCTAGAGACTGAAGCGACTCGCCATCTGATGCGCGGTGTGGTGAAGGAATCCTATCAGGTAGGGCGGGCCGAGGGGATGGATTTGGCCCCTTCCACTGCCGAAGAATATTCCAAGGAGCTGTTCGACCGGTTGATTCCGGCCACGGCGGCCCATCATCCCTCGATGCTTCAGGACCTCCGTCGGAGAAAGAAGACGGAGATCGGCGCCTTAAACGGCGCCATCGTCCGGATGGGGATCCGGCATCGGATTCCCACGCCCGTTAACGGGCTGTTGACCGATCTGATCCGGGCCAAAGAAACCTTGGGGTTGTCAGCCGTCCAGATTAAGGATAGAATAGCTTCCTTAAAGAAACAATGACCCCCCTCGGAGAGTTTCTTCAAAACCGGGTTTTGATCGCGACCATAGTGGCTTGGGTTATCGCCCAGACGATCAAGTCCCTCTTGGCCGCCCGCCGTGACCGCCGGTTTGATTTCCGGTGGTTCCTGGGGACAGGGGGGATGCCTTCGTCCCATTCGGCCGGGGTCTCTGCCTTGGCCACCGGGGTAGGTCTCGAGTTGGGTTTCCACACCCCCGCCTTTGCTGTGGCGGCCATGTTCGCTCTGGTCACCATGTTTGATGCTCAAGGGGTGCGCCGGGCGGCCGGGCGGCAGGCGATGGTTTTGAACAAGATGATCAATGAAGTTTATGTGAGCGGGCAATTCAAGGAAGAGCATCTGATCGAGTTGGTGGGACACACGCCGATTGAAGTGGTTGCGGGGTCTGCGATCGGAATTCTCATCGCGATACCGATATGTCGATAACAAGGCGCGGGTTGTCTCTCGGACTCGCAGGGGCGGCGATTCTGCTTCTGGGTTTTGGGATCGTTGCGTTGAGACGGCCCCCGATTTCTGTTGAGGGAGGGATTCCCGAAGCGCCGTCCTCCGATGCCCCGGCGGCCCGGGTTCTCTTTGCTCAGGCGGAACGGGCCAGGGTGCAGGGATCTCTCCTCGACGCCAAGCAGCTTTACCAGCAGATCCTTCAGCAGATGCCCACCAGCGAGGCGGCCACGGCCGCCCAGCAGCGGCTGGGTGAAGTGAACCTGAAACTAATTTTCTCTCCCACCCTGACTCCCGGCTCGGTCACTTACCTGGTGCAGCCGGGGGATACCCTCACCAAGATCGCGAAGGAGTTCCACACCACGATCGACCTGTTAAAGATCGCTAACGGCCTCACCAGCGACCGGATCCGTCCCGAGCAGCGCCTCAAGGTGACCAAGGCCAACTTCAGCGTCGTGGTGGACAAATCCCAGAACACGCTGGTCTTGAAAAATGACGAGGAGGTCCTGAGGGTGTACCGGTGCTCCACCGGCGCCGGAGGCAACACCCCGACGGGCAAGTTCAAGATTGTGAATCGGATCGTCAATCCTCCCTGGTTTACCCCGCAGGGAATGATTCCCGCCGGGGATCCCCGGAATGTTTTGGGAAGCCGATGGATGGGATTTGACCAGCCCGGCTACGGGATTCATGGGACCACGGATCCGGCCTCGATCGGCAAAGCGGTAACCCAGGGCTGCGTCCGCCTGGCCAACGCGGAGGTGGAAGAGCTGTTCATTCTTCTGCCGGAAGGAACCTCCGTCATCATCGTCGACTAAACTGCCCGCAAAACCCATGGCCAACGGATTCGCTCTCGATTTCGAGCGCCCCATCCTTGAATTGGAGCAGAAGATCCAAGAGCTCAAAGCCCTGCCCGCCTCCAAGTCCATCGACCTCGACAACGAGATTGAACAGCTGGAAGAAAAACTGGCTCAGGCCCGCCGGGAGGTTTACGAGCGGCTGACTCCCTGGCAGAGGGTCCAGCTGGCCCGGCATCCGAAGCGTCCCTATACCCTGGATTACATCGCCAAGTTCATGACCGACTTCATCGAGCTTCACGGGGACCGGGTCTTTGCCGACGACAAAGCATTGATCGGAGGGTTCGCCAAGCTGGGAGAGATGAAACTTCTGGTGCTTGGGCATCAGAAGGGGAGGGACACCAAGGAGAACCTGTACCGAAACTTCGGGTCCGCCCATCCGGAAGGGTACCGGAAGGCGATCCGCCTGATGCAGATGGCGGCGAAATTCCATTTACCGATCCTCTGCCTTGTCGACACCCCCGGGGCCTATCCCGGCATCGGGGCGGAGGAGCGGGGCCAGGCGCAGGCGATCGCCTACAACCTTCGGGAGATGGGCCGGCTCTCCGTGCCGATCGTGGTGGCGGTGATCGGAGAGGGAGGATCGGGCGGGGCGCTGGGAATCGGAGTGGGGGATCGGATCCTGGTGATGGAGAATGCCTATTACTCGGTCATTTCCCCGGAAGGGTGCGCGGCGATTCTCTGGAAGAACCGGGCGAAGGCCCCGGAAGCGGCCGCCTGCCTGAAATTGACGGCGAAGGATCTCTTGGAGTTGAAGTTGATCGATGAGGTGGTGCCCGAGCCGCTGGGCGGGGCGCACCGGGACCCGGACACCGCCGCGGAGAATCTCAAATCCGCCCTCCAACGGAACCTTCAGGAACTTAAAAAACTTTCCCCCGAGGAATTAATCGCCGGGCGCCACGCGAAATTCCGGAAGATGGGGCTCTTCACCGAGGTGTAAATGCCCAAACGCAAGGGACTGACGATCGTCTACACCGGCGACGGCAAGGGGAAAACCTCCGCCGCGCTGGGCGCGGCCATGCGGGCGCTCGGTCACGGCTGGAAGGTGCTGGTGATCCAGTTCTTCAAAGGAGATTGGCCGGTGGTGTATGGAGAGCTGGAGCTGGCCAAGAAACTTTATCCCCAATTCGAGGTCCTTCAGCTGGGCCGCGGTTTCGTGAAGATCATGGGGGACAAGAAACCGTTTTCAGAGCATGTCGAGGCGGCCAAGGCGGCTTTGGCGCTCACCAAGGAGAAAGTCTTTTCGGGCCAATACGACCTGATCATCCTCGACGAGGTCAACTACGCGCTGGGGTACATGGACTTTCGGCTGATTGAACTGGAGGATGTTCTGGAGTTGATCCGGACCAAACCGCCGGAACTTCACTTGATCTTAACCGGCCGGAACGCCCACCCCAAAGTGATTGAAGCGGCCGACCTGGTCACCGAGATGCGGGAAATCAAACACCCGATGAAGCAGGGGATTCCCGCCCAGCAGGGAGTCGACTACTAGTAGTCTGCTGAAAATGGCTCGTCTGCTTCGTTGCATGCTGCGCTCCCTTGTGCGGCGTACATGTTGACGTACGCCTCCGCGGTCACTTGCATGCGCCTCGCATCCGAGACCATTTTGAGCAGACTCATTTTCCGGTCAGCATCTCCTGAATGATCTTGAGCAGATCCTCAATGCGCCCCGGTTTTTCCAAGAAACGATACTGCTCCGACTTTTCACGCACCGCAGGAACCTGCGCGACGATGTCCGGTTTCGCGGTCAACAGGAGGACGGGGATCGCTTTGGTGATCGGATCGGCCCGGAGGGATTCAAACACCTCGGTGCCCGGCAGATCCGGCAGAACGATGTCCAGAATGATGAGCGCCGGCCACTCCGCCTTGGCCCGGGCAACCACCTCGCCGCCCGTCGCGGCCTCCAGAACGTCGTAGCCTTTCGAACGGAGACTCCGGGCCAGCCCGGTCCGGGCTTCCTCCTCGTCATCCACCACCAGAATCTTCGGTTTAAATGTCGGCATTTATCTTCTCCATTCTGATTTTCCCGTAAACGGGCCTCGCCTGTGTTGTGCCGAGGGAGAGAATCGAACTCTCATGAGGTTGCCCTCACGAGCTTTTGAGGCTCGCGCGTCTGCCGGTTTCGCCACCTCGGCAAAAAGTGTGGACTCATTATATTACTTCACGTTGACAAAGGTAAGAAGTCTGGTATAGTATACTTATGTCTGTATATCAGCGATATCCTCCTGAAATCAAAATGCAGGCGATCCAGCTTCGTCGGAAGGGGTATTCTCTGGATGAATTGAGCGTCCAACTTCACGTTCCAAAAACGACGGTGCAAGGATGGGTAAGATCTGTTTCGCTTTCGACGGAAGCCAGGAACCGAATCCATTCCCGAGTTGTGGCGGCAGCTCGAATCGGGCAGCCACTTGCTGTGATTGCTAATCGGAAAAAGATAGAGGATTGGAAACAAGGAATACGCGAGGAAGTTCGAGCTATAGTTCAAAATGTTACACTTTCCCCCGTTCTAGGGAAATTGCTCTGCGCTCTGCTTTATATCTGTGAAGGGGCCAAGTATCCTTCGACCCAAGGAATGCGTTTTGGGAACTCTGATCCGCAGATGATTCGATTCTTCCTTCAATTGCTACGAACGTATTTTGTTATTGATGAACAGAGATTGCGCGGAGAAGTGGGACATCGATGCGATCAATCTCAAAAATTACTTATTCAGTATTGGTCTAAAGTTACCGGAATTCCAGAGAGTCATTTCTATCGGCGAAAACCTGATTTGCGCACGATGGGGAAAATAACCAAACGCCAGGATTATAAGGGAGTTTGTGCCGTTCAGTATTCGAGTACAACTCTGCAATTTACCCTGCAGAGTTTGGGAGAAGAAGCTTTAAAGATGGTGGAGCCGGAGAGAGTTGAACTCTCACCTCCGCGATGCCATCGCGGTGCGCTCCCGCTACGCCACGGCCCCACGTTAATTTCTCGGCTCTAAGTCTACCGGGACGGCCCTCACATTGTCAATCTTTCCCGCGGCATGCTAGAATCAGTTCTCGACGATGAGTTACCCCTTTAACGAGATAGAGCCCAAGTGGCAGAGGCGGTGGGAGGAGGCCGGCGTTTTCCGGGCCATCAGCCCGGTACCGGGTACCGCGGAGGGTACCCGGTACCGGGAGAGGGAATATTACCTCCTCGAGATGTTCCCGTACCCGTCGGGGCGGATCCACATGGGGCATGTCCGCAACTACACGATCGGCGACGTCCTGGCCCGGTTCCGCTTCGCCCAGGGGTACCGGGTCCTGCACCCGATGGGATTCGACGCCTTCGGCCAGCCGGCGGAGAACGCGGCGATCAAGCAAGGAGTCGATCCGGCCACCTGGACGGATCGCTGCGTTCAGCAGATGCGGGAGGGGCTCAAGCGGCTCGGTTTCTCCTACGACTGGAACCGGGAAGTTGCCACCTGCGATCCGGCCTATTACCGGTGGAATCAATGGATCTTCCTCAAGATGTTCGAGAAGGGGCTGGCCTACCGGGCGGGTGCTGCGGTCAACTGGTGCCCGAGCTGTAAAACCACCCTGGCCAACGAGGAGGTGATCCAAGGAAACTGCTGGCGCTGCTCGACGGCCGTCGAGCCGAAGGAGCTGGAGCAGTGGTTCCTGAAAATCAGCGCCTACGCCGAGCCGCTTCTTGCCGACTTGGGAAAACTCTCCGATTGGCCGGAGCGGGTCATTGCGATGCAGAGGAACTGGATCGGCCGAAGCGAAGGGGTCGAGATCTGGTTCACCGTGCAGGCCGGTTCACCGGTGCAGGATTCGGGGAAGAGAATCCCGGTCTTCACCACCCGGCCGGACACGATCTTCGGGGCCACCTACGTGGTGCTCGCCTGCGAACATCCGCTCGTTGAGGAACTGATCCGAGGCAAACCGCAGGAAGCGCAAGTTCGCCAATTCGTTGAGCGGGTCTCCCGCCGGAGCAAACAGGACCGGGCCGCTGAGGGAGTCAAGAAGGAAGGGTTGTTCACCGGAGGATACGCCATCAATCCGGTCAACGGGGAAGTGGTCCCGATCTGGGTGGCCGATTACGTCCTGATGGAATACGGCACCGGCGCGATCATGGCGGTCCCCGCGCATGACCAGCGGGACTTTCTGTTCGCTCGGGAGCATAAACTTCCGATCCGGGTCGTGATCCGGCCGCCCGAGGGAGATCCGGATCCGAAAAGTTGGTCCGAGGCCTTTGAAGGGGAAGGAACACAGGTCAATTCCGCCCAGTTCGACGAACTGCCCAGCACCGGGGGGAAGAGAAGGATCGCTGCCTGGATGGAAGAAAAGAAAACGGGTAAGCGGACCATCCACTGGCGGCTGAGGGACTGGCTGATTTCCCGGCAGAGGTACTGGGGGACACCGATCCCAATCATTTACTGTTCCGCCTGCGGCGTGGTCCCCGTCCCCGACGATCAGTTGCCGGTGATCCTGCCCAAAGAAGTTTCGATCACCGGCGAGGGGGGGTCACCCTTGGGGAAGATGAAGAGTTTTGTTGAAACAACCTGCCCCCGCTGCCGCAAACCGGCCCGCCGGGAGACCGACACCATGGCCACCTTCTTCGATTCCTCCTGGTATTTCCTCCGGTTCTGCTCCCCGAAAGAGTCGACGCTCCCTTTCGACCCGAAGGAGGCGGAATTCTGGATGCCGGTGGACCAATACATCGGCGGGATCGAGCACGCGATCCTGCACCTTTTATATTCCCGCTTCTTCACCAAGTTTCTGCGGGACATCGGGCTTTTAAAGCTGGACGAGCCGTTTGCCCGACTGCTCACGCAGGGAATGGTTTTGAAGGAAGGGGAGGTGATGTCCAAGTCGAAGGGAAACGTCGTCGACCCCGATGGGGTGATCCAGCGTTATGGGGCCGACACCTTGCGGCTGTTCATCCTGTTCGCGGCACCTCCCGAGGATTCGCTGGAATGGAATGACAATGCGATCGACGGAAGCTGGCGGTTCCTGAATCGGGTCTGGGAGTTGGTGGAAAGTGTCATCGCGGCCGGGTCCGTGCCCGTTCGTCCTGAGCCTGTCGAAGGACGAACCAGGCCGATCACCCTTCGAGAGCCTCAGGGTGACCGGACCGCTCAACTCCGCCGCGTTACCCACGCCGCGATCAAGAGGGTCACCGGGGATCTGGAATCGTTCAAGTTCAACACGGCGATCAGCGCTCTCATGGAGTTTCGAAGCGCCATTGAGAAAAGCGCCGCTCAAGGGTCCGGCCCCGATGTTCGCGGGGCGGTGGAGGCGCTGGTCCATCTGCTCAATCCGTTTGCGCCGCACATGACCGAGGAACTTTGGGCCCGGCTCGGACACAGAGAAATGCTGGCCGGCAAATCTTGGCCGGCTTATGAGGCCGCCCTGCTTGAAGAGAAGGAAGTGACCTTGGTCGTGCAGGTCAACGGGAAGGTCCGCTCCCGTCTCACCGTTCCGGCCGGCTCGAGCAGCGAGGATTTGAAGGCGAAGGTCCTCGCCGATCCAGCTGTCCGGAAGTGGCTCGACGGTAAACCGCCCAAGCAGATGGTGGTCGTCCCCAACCGCCTCGTCAACGTCGTCGTGTAGCAAATGTAAATGGTAATACATATCTTGTTTCGATACTTGAATTTGAGAGAAGCGGTAGGTATACTTGGTAATACGATGAATCGTAACTTCCTGCGCCGACCGGGCCAGTTATTTTTTGCCCGTATCCTAAGCGGATTTCTAATCCTATCCCTCGGGCTGCCCCCATCTCCTGCCGGAATTCAGCCGTCCGTTCGTGCTGAGCTTGTCGAAGCACGACGGCCGGTTCAAACCCTGCGCCCCGCCAACGCCGGCATGGAGGAATCCCCCGTCGGCGAGGAATTAAGAAAGAACCTTCGGCACCCTCTTGCTCCTGCCGTCGGGATGGAGAAGGCCTCGGCCGGCTGGCAGCAAGATTACCAGAAGGCGGATCTTTCAGAGATTCCATGGCTCCGGGAGCGGCTGAACTGGGCCAACCGTCTGCCAGCATATCAGAGTCGACTCGTCAAACGGAAAATGGATGGGCGCTGGCGCTATTTCTTGGTTAAAAGTAGAATCGAAAATGTGGAAGAAGTCCGTGGGCGGGCCGTTTGGCCCGACATCAATAATCCTGTTCGAGAAGTGATTGCCGCCCGGCTGCTTCGCGCCCTTGGCTGCAATGTCTGCGATGTGGAGATTCCGGATCCGCAGACGAGAAAGAGATTGGCTGAGATGGTAAGGCCACCCCCAGACCCCGATTCTCTCTTTCTTGTTCAGTTAAGCTCCAATTACTTGCTTAAGGATCCGGAAGTCTTCCAAACGGATCCTTTGAAGGAACAGGCTCGGAGGATCGGAGCCGCTTTGTTTATCCGGCTCTGGGATATCCATGACAATAACTCCGGCCCCCTGGAAGATTCCACGAAGCTGTCAATGATGTTTGACGCGGAGCAGGCGTTCCATCCGGAGATGGAAGGTCAGGAATCCTTCATACAGCACTTGATCTTCAATTATTTCGCGGTACATGATTTCATTGGCCTAGCTGGCAGCACGAGAGAAGAAAACGCCCCGAAACTCCGGCAGCTCCGAATCGACCCTCTTGAGCTGACGGACCGGATTGATATAGGAGAACTGAAGCCCATCGTGCGGGATGTGGCCCGTTTGGACCTGGCGGACTTGGAGAAAAAGGTTTCCGATTACTTGACGCAGCAATATGGGCGCAACCGGCAGGGTCGGCTGGATTCCCAGATCAAGCCGATCTTTGAACGTTTGAGAAAGAGCCAGAAGGATTATCCTCGGGATGCGAGGAGCTTCTTCGACATGCTCTTGTCAGGGTTCAAATATAAAGGTGTGGAAGTGAGCATCTTTCGCGATGATGAGAATGCTGAAGGGAAGATTAATCGGTCCCGTCAGCAGGTTGAAGAGACTCTAAGACAGGTTGCGCAAGAGCTGGCCTCGGGGAACGCTTCCTCCGCCGGGCTGGAGGAGCAGGAGGGGCTCAGGGGGCGGATGCCGGAGTGGCTGGAGTCGGTGATGACGCCGGAGGAGTTGGCCGAGTCGGTCCATCGGGTCCATGATCCGGCGATCATGACGGACCGGGTGGCGATCCTCATCAAGCCGGAGCTTCTGCCTCCGGGTTGGATGCCGAAGGATCCCAGCGAACCTCCGCTTGAACTTTGGGAGATGGCAGGAAATCTCAGAGGAGTCTTTGCGTGGCCGGAGGAGGTGATGCTCCAGATCGATCCATGGTCCGAAAAAACTGAGACGGCCTACCGGGAGCGAGGGTACCGGATCGTTCGGATTACCCGGGATGGAGAGGATCGGATGCGGGATCCGATTCCCAAGGAACTGATGCTCCTGGTACTTTCCAGGGCGGTGGCTTCGGGGTCAGAGATTTTTGCCGTCAATGTGACGCATTACCTGCGCCTGAGGGGTTTGAACGCGGATGAGATGCGGGCCGGCCTGACGGAGTTGTACGCATAAGCGGTATTTTTGTTTCCCCGGTATTTGCAGATTATGATAATTTATACTCGTGAATGGGAAACCTCATTTGCCGGGGTTCCTGGATGGGATCTTCACTCGGCAGGAGCGGCTGGCGCTCGGATTCATCATCGGAGCGGCCTTGGGAGGGATGATTCTCCTGGGTTTGTGGCGGGGGAGGGTCCCCTGGATGAGCCCGGCGCAGGACGCTTCCGTCCGCCTCGCGGTACGGGTCAACACCGCCTCCGCTCCTGAAATCGCCGGCCTCCCCGGCATCGGGCCGACCGTGGCCCAGCGGATCGTGGAGGACCGCCAGCGCCACGGCCATTTTCTCACGCTGGCCGACTTGAAGCGGGTCAAGGGAGTGAGCCGCAAGACGCTGAATCAACTTCAAGGTTATGTTCGCTTTGATTAATTTGCGGGCGCCACTGGCGTTTGTTGCTGTTTTTTTCGCAGTTGGAATTGGGCTGGGTTGGTGGCTGAAGCCGCCGCCGTTGATTCTAGGGAGCGGTCTTCTGCTCGGGGCGGTCGGCCTGGGGTGGGCGAAAGGTCGAGCCACGACTCAGAGATTACAAGTGGTGCGGCTTCCTCTAGCCGCAGCCGCGACCGGGAACCTTTTGATCTTGGCGCTCGTCATGGCGCTGGGGGCGTTCCGGGCCGGAGTCAATGCTCGGGTGCCCCCTTCCTCTATATCATGGATCCTCACGGAATCTCCGCAGCCGGTTACCTGCGAGGGAATCTTGGTCAGCGAGGTGGACTGGGTTCGGCCGGCTCACGGGCCGGCCCATCTGCGGGGATGGATGGAGTTGGCGCAAGTCCGGCAGGCGGATGGATGGGTTCCGGCCTGCGGCCGGCTCCTCATCCGGCTCCCAATGGAGGTTGGGATTCGGTCGAGAGGAGTTCCGCCGGGTTTTGGAGATCGGGTGAGACTGAATGGAGAGGTCCGGAGGCCGAGAGCCGTTAAGGATCCGGGAATCGGCGGTTTCAGTGAGGCCGAATGGTTCTGGCTGCGGGGCGCGTCCGGGCGGCTGACCGTCAGCGGCCCGGACGCGGTAACGAGACTTGACTCACCGCAGACTCTTTGGGTCCGCTATCGGCGATGGGTCGCCGATCTGCGCCGGGAGTTGAGGGAATCGGGACGATCCTGGCTGGGGCCGATCGAGGCCGGTTACCTGGAGAGTCTCCTGTTGGCCGAGCCGCATCGGCTTCCGCTGGAGATCCATGACGCCTTCCGGAAGACCGGGACGGTCCATGTTCTGGTGGTGTCAGGCCTGCAGGTGGGGCTCATCGGAACGATGATCTTCATCGGTTCATCGATCGTCCGGATCCCCCGCGCCACCCGATATCTGTTGGTCGGGGCAGGAATGACCCTTTACTGCACCCTGACCGGGTCCGACCCGCCGATCCTTCGGGCCACGATTATGGGGCTTCTATTTTCTCTCGGAAAAATCACAGGGCGGGAGAGTTCCTCCGTGAACGGCCTCGGTCTGGCGGCGCTTCTGATCCTTGGGGTGGATCCCCGGGCCTTGGCGGATGTCAGTTTCCAGCTTTCCTTCGCGGCGATGGGAGGACTGCTGGGATTATCGCCGTGGATCGAGGAGAAGCTCGCCCCCTTCGTGGAGGGAAGAGGGTGGAGTCAGGGGATTTGGCGGCAGATCGTCAAAGGACTGGCGGCCTCCGCTGGAGCGTGGGTTGCCGTCTCTCCCGTCGCGGCGTGGCATTTTCACTCGGTCAGCCCCATTGCCCTGGCGGCCAATCTGTGGGTGATCCCCTGGACCTCCGCTCTGATCGCCATCGGCCTGATTCTGTACGGGTTGATCCTGCTCCACAGCGGGTTGGCGCTTCCGGCGGCGGCCAGCTTCTCTTGGATGGCGCATGGGTTGACCTGGGCGGTGACTGCGGCTGCGTCCCTCCCCGGCGCTTCTTGGGAATGGGTGTGATTTATGGTATAAATAATTTCGTGGTTGAACGGCGTCGGTTTTCTCGCCTGGTCTGTTCCGCTCCAGTTCAACTCCGGTCCGTTTTGGAACCGCAGGATCCTTTTGCAGGGTCACTCTCCAAGGATCTGTCGGTTTCAGGGATTCGGATGAGGGTCTTTTCTTTTTTTTCGGTGGAGTCGAGGCTCGTCCTGCTTCTGTCCCTGCCCCATTCGCTTAAACCCATTCGGGCGATCGCCCGGGTGGTCTGGACCCAGGAACCGGGCCTTGCCGAGGCCTGCGATTGCGGTCTGCAGTTTATCGAGGTTGCCCCGGAGGACCGGGAGGCAATCGCCCAATACATTGAACAGGGGATTACCGCGTGAAAAACGGCTGGCGATTCTTCCCTTTCTTTCTAAGCGGGGCGCTTGCGGCCGGAGCGGTTTTCCCACCGACGGCGGCGGCGGCTTGGATCTGGACCCCCCAGACCCGCCGATGGGTCAACCCCAAATACACGGCGAAAGACACCCCCCGCGCGCAGATGGATTGGGCGGTCGGTTTCTTTGAGACGAAGGAGTACGCCAGGGCGATGAAGGAGTTTGTCCGGTTGGTGAAAACCTATCCCCGCTCCGAGCTGGCCCCCGAGGCCCAATATTTGACCGGGGTCTCCTATGAGATGATGGATCGGCCGGCGGAGGCGTTCGGCGCCTACAAAAAGCTGGTGGAGATCTATCCTTTTTCCGCCCGGTTCAAGGATGCGACTGAACGGGAGTTCGCGATCGGGGAGTTGTTCTTTTCCGGCAAGCGGCTCCGGCTCATCGGGCCGGTGAGCTTTCCTTCTTTGGATAAGGCGATTGAGGTGTACGAGCACATCGTCAGTCAGGCCCCCTACGGGGATTACGGAGCGCAAGCTCAGTTCCGGCTGGGGGAATGTTACCGGAAGCAGAAACGGTTTGAGGAGGCCAGCCGGGCTTTCCAGAAGGTGCTGGACGAGTACCCGAATTCCCTCTTCGCGGAGCAGGCCAAATACAACGTGGCGTTCTGCGCGTATCAGATGTCCTTGAAACCCAGCTACGACCAATCGGCCACGGATGAAGCGATCAACTGGTACGAGACCTTCATCTCCACCCATCCGGAGAGTGAACTGATTCCCGAGGCGAAGGAGAGTCTCGCCCATCTGAAGGGGTTTAAGGCCCAGGGCTTAAGCCAGACGGCTCATTTCTATGAAATCCAGGGAAAGAAAGAGAGCGCCCTCTTCTATTACCGGCAGATCCTTAAGGAGTATCCGGATTCCACCGAGGCGGCGCAGGCCGTCGCCAAGATCGCCGAGCTGGAGCCGGCTGGGGGAGCGAAGCAATGACCGTTCGCCCTTCGACGGAGCCTGCCCCCGACTTGATCGGGGGCTCAGGGCGAACGGCAACGGTTGCCGTTGTTTGTTTCCTGGCGGTCGTTGCCGGGTGCGGCTACTCGACGACGCGGCTTCTTCCGAGCAATTACCGGGCCATCTACATTGAGCCGTTCCGGAACGGGATCCAGTTCACCAAGGAGCCCGACGAGCGGACCGGCCTGACGACCACCCTGCCGGCGCTGGAAGAAACCGTGACCCGGGAGCTGATCAGCCAGTTCCTGATCGACGGGAACCTGAGGGTGACGACCAAACGGGAGGAAGCGGACCTTATCCTCGATGGGAAACTGCTGGATTTCTTCCGGCAGGCGCTCAAGCGCCTGCCGGACAACACCGTCGAGGAGTACCGGCTGAACCTCGTCGCTTCCCTGAACCTCCGGGACCGCTCCGGGAAACTGATTTTTTCGGAACCCAGCTTTATCGGAGACACCACCTACCTTGCCGCCGGGAGCTCCGCGGTGAGCGAGTCGTCCGCCGTGACGAAGCTGATGACCGATTTTTCCAAGCGCGTGGTGGAGCGGATCATTGAAGACTGGTAACCACCCGCCCCCGGTCCTCTTCTGCATCGGCCCGGAGAAATGGCTGCGGGAGCAGGCGATTCAGCGCCTTAAGAAGGAATGGGTCTCCCCCGGTTTTGAGGAGATGGACGTCACCCTCTTCTTAGACCCTCCGACCGATCCCCGGATGATCCTGGAAGCGGTCCGGACCCTTCCGTTCGGATCCCCGGCCCGTCTGGTGGTCGTTCAAGGATTCACTCAATTGGAGGAGAAGTCCATCCCTTGGCTGTCCGATCTCCTCGTCCATCCCCCCGGCAGAAGCTGTCTTCTCCTCTGCGGGGAGCGGGCGGGGGAGGGTGTTCTAGGCCGAGCCGAAATTCTCTGGTGTCAGCCGTTGAAAGGAAGGGAATTGGAAAATTGGGTGGCCGCTCAAGCCGTAGCCGCCGGCGCCGGGATCGAACCGGAAGCGGCGGCTCTTTTGATCCGGCGTTTGGGGAACGGGCTCCAGTCGTTGGCCCAGGCGGTGGAGGGCTTAACCCTCTTTGCCGGGTTACCGGAAAAAATCACCAAGGCCCACGTCGAGGGGTTGATCGTTCCATCGATCAGGGAAACTGTCTTTGAACTTTTGGACACCGCGGCGGCGGGGCAGCCGGGTCCGGCCATGATGAAACTCAAACAGGCGATCGCGCAGGGGCATCTGACGATCGAACAGTTCATGGGAGCGCTGGGTTGGTATTACCGGACGGCGTGGAAGCGAAAGCCGACCCTCCGGATTCAGGAAGCGATGGAACAGCTTCTCCAGGCGGAGGTGGATCTGAAATTGGGACACCCGGCGCCGGAGTTCCTGGCGGATCAGCTGCTGCTGCGGCTTGGAAGTTAAGAAGCAGACTTGGTGAGCTTGGAAAAACGGCGGCTCAGTCGGCTTTTTAAGCGGGAAGCGGTGTTCCGATGAATGGTTTTCTTGCTGGCGGCCTGGTCCAGCCGCTTGAGAAGAGTCCCCAGGGCGCTCCGGGCTTTATCGGCGCCTCCTTCCTTGATTGACTTCAGGAAATTCCGAGTCAGGGTCTTGAGTTCCGATTTGATCTCGAGGTTCCACAGGTGCCGTTTCCGGTCGGCCCGCACCCGTTTTGCCGCTGAGCGAGTGATTGGCATGGTGGTTGAAAGGTAGCACAATGAATCCATCCCTGTCAACAGAAAGCAGTTCTTCAACGCATCCCCCATCGCGGATTTTTAGAGCGGCCGGGGTGATGGGGGGCTTTACGGCCTTAAGCCGGATCCTGGGATTCGTCCGGGACGCGCTGATCGCGGCGGCCTACGGGACTTCCGCGCCGGCCCAGGCCTTCGTCGTCGCCTTCCGGATCCCGAACCTTCTTCGGGATTTATCGGGCGAGGGGGCGGCCAACGCCGCTTTCGTTCCGGTCTTCAGCCGCACCCGGATGCTCGGCGGGGAAGCCGCCTGGGCAAAACTGGCTCAGGCGGTCTGGAGCCAGGCCTTGATCGGGTTCTTCGGGGTGTCGATCATCGGGGTCGTCGCGGCTCCGTGGCTGGTCACGCTGGTGGCGCCCGGTTTTCACGCCGATCCCCAGTTGGTGGGGCTGACGACCCGGCTGACCCGGATCCTGTTCCCTTTCATCGGGCTGGTCGGGCTTTCTGCTTTCTTCATGGGGCTGTTAAACAGCATCCATCATTTTGCCCTGCCGAGCGTGGGCCCCGCGATCCTAAACCTCTGCATGATCGGCGGCCTTTTCCTTTGGCGGCCGGACGCGGTGGGGCTGGCCTGGGGGGTGATCGCCGGCGGAGTGATCCAGTTGGCGGTTCAGGTTCCTCTCTTAAGAAAGGCCGGGGTAAGATTTCGATTCAGTTTTGAGAAGAATCCTGGGGTCGGGCAGATCCGCCGGCTGCTTTTCCCTCGTCTCATCGGCACCGGGGTCTACCAGGTGAGTGTGCTCGTCGACACGATCTTCGCCTCCTTTTCGCAGTTGGTGGGAGCCGGCGGAATCGCCGCCTTGTATTTCGCCCACCGGTTTCTCCAGCTCCCCATGGCCCTGTTCGGGATTTCAATGGCCCAGGCCGCCCTGCCCACCTTGTCGAGGCAGGCGGCGGAGAAGGATCTGGATGCCATGAGAGAGACCTGCGGGATGGCGCTGCGTTCCTCTCTGTTGATCGCGATCCCGGCGAGCGTGGGGTTGGTGTTCTTAGGATACCCGATCGTCCAGACCCTGCTCGAGCGGGGCGCTTTCTCCCCGGAGGCGACGGCGACGACGGTAAGAACCCTGCAGTGGTACGCGCTGGGGCTGGCCTCGATGTGCGCGGTCAAGGTGCTGGCCAACACCCTCTACGCCCTGCACGACACCTGGACGCCGGTCCGCTCGGCGGCGGCCGCCCTGGCGGCGAACGTGATCTTAAATTTTCTGCTCGTCTGGCCGATGAAGCTGGCCGGGCTTGCCCTGGCCACATCGGTCAGTTCGACATTGAACAGCATTCAACTGTACTTGGCGGTCCGGCGGCGGATCGGCCCCTTCGATGGGCGGGTGTGGATCTGGGTGTCCCGGATCGTCGCTGCTTCCGTCGGGATGGGGCTGACGGCTCAGGGGGTCTGGGTCGTCGGGATCCGGACGTTCGGAAGCATCGGTCCGTGGGCGGCCGTCCCGTGGCTGCTCGTTGCCGTGGGCTGCGGAGTTGCCAGTTTTTTTGGATTCGGGCTGCTTCTCGGAGTGGAAGAGATCGGCCAAATGGTTGGATGGTTTCTGACGAAAAGCCGCGCCTTCAAGAGAAATTAAAGCAGGTCCCCGACCGCCCGGGGGTCTATCTGTTCAAGGATGCCCAGGGGCAGGTCCTCTACGTCGGGAAGGCCGTCTCCCTGCGCAAGCGGGTCTCCAGCTATTTCCAGCCGACCCGCCCGCACGGAGCAAGAATCTCCTGGCTGATACAGAAAACCGCCGACCTGGATTGGATCGTCACCGGTTCCGAGGCGGAAGCCCTTCTCTACGAATCCAGTCTCATCAAGGAAAAACAGCCCAAGTACAACGTTTCCCTCCGGGATGACAAGTCGTATCCGTTCATCAAGGTCACCGGGGAAGAACCGTTTCCCCGGCTGTTCATCGGGCGGGGCCAGGAACCGGGTGTCAAGTCGATCGGCCCGTTCGCCAACGCGACCCTTTTGAAGCAGGCTTTTCTTGCGATCCGGCAGATCATCCCGTTCCGGACCTGCCGGACCCTGCCGAAACGGGCCTGCCTCGATTATTACTTGAAGCTCTGCCCGGCTCCCTGCGAGGGGAAGATCGGGCAGGAGGCGTACCAGGAAAATCTGTCCCGGATCATCCGCCTGATGGAGGGGAGGAAAGGGGAGGTGTTGAAAGAGTTTGAGGGGAAGATGCAGGAGGCCTCCAAGGCCCGCCGGTACGAAGAGGCGGCGAAATTCCGGGATCAAGTCTCCGGGCTGATTCAACTGACCGTCCGCCCCCGCCGGCTGATTCCATCCGAGGCGCTGGCGGATCTGCAGTCGATCCTGCGGCTGCCGAAGTTTCCTCGGAGGATCGAGGCGTTTGATGTCTCCAACATCTACGGCCGGGAGCCGGTCGGCTCGATGGTCACTTTCGTCGACGGAAAACCGTGGAAGGACGGCTACCGGCGGTTCAAGATCAAGACCGTTGCCGGGATCGACGACTACGCGATGATGCGGGAAATCGTCCGCCGCCGGTACCGCGCCGCCGGTACCGATGTTCCGGATCTGGTGGTGATCGACGGGGGCAAGGGGCATTTGAACGCCGCTCTCGAGGTTCTCGGAGAACTGAAATTGAATTTGCCCGCGATTGGGATCGCCAAGGAGTTCGAGGAGCTGTTCCTCCCCGCGCACGACTCAGAGATTACAAGTGGTGCGGCTTCCGCTAGCCGCAGCCAGAAGGAGCCGATCCTCCTGCCGCCCCAATCCAAGGCGCTGCAGATCATCCAGCGGTTGCGGGATGAAGCCCACCGGTTCGCGATCGGCTACCACCGGCTCCTGCGGGGGAAACAGGCTCTTCGTTCCGCGCTCGATGAGATCCCCGGCATTGGCCCCCGCCGGAGGCAGGATCTCCTGGTTCAGTTCGGTTCCGTCGAGGCGATCCGCCGGGCCCCCATCGAGGATCTCACCCAGGTGCGGGGGATCTCCCAGATGCTCGCTCAGCGGCTCCACCAGCGCCTGAAGCGATGACTACTGATATATAGTATATCATATGCTATACTATAGTTAAGGGAGGTGAGAAACCATGAAGATGGTGTCGGCACTGACGGTTAGGAAGCAGTTTGGCTTGATTCTGGATGAGGTCGCCAAAGGGAAGGAACCCATTGCCATCACGCGGGCCAATCGCCCCATGGTTGTCATGGAGCCTTACGCTGTGTATGAGGCGCGGACGAACCAAGAGGCGCGTCGAAAGCGGCTGACAGAAGTCGCCCGCCGCATGGATGAGCTGGTAGAGCGAAACGCAAAGTATTTGAAAAAGGGACCCGACGCGGTGACGCTGATCCGAAAGCTTCGAGACAGTCGATGATTGTTGTCGACGCCTCGGTGATCTTGAAGTGGGTTCTTCCTGACGAGTTGGACCGCAAAGCGGCTTTGGCTTTAAGGCAAAGGCATCTTTCTGGAACGGAATCCATCACGGCTCCGGAGCTGTTGTGGTATGAAATTGCGAACGTTTTGCCTCGAAGGTGGCCGGATACAAACAGGGCAGCCGATTTCTTCCGAGAAATTCACGCCTCCGAAGTCCAGATCTACCCGTTTGAGGCGCCCCAATTCACCCGGGCCATTGAGATTTCGCGTCGCCATGGAATTTCAGGTTACGACGCCTGCTACGTTGTTTTAGCCGAAGTACTGCGTTGCCGTTTCATTACGGCTGATGAACGGCTCCTTTCCCAGCTTAAAGGGGTTCCTCATGTGTTGCACCTAAAACAGGTGAGATCATGAAGGGAGATCGAACGGATTGGAAACTCTACACGACTCCCTTCCAGCGGAAGGTATACGAGGCCATCTTGCGGATTCCGAGAGGGCAGGTGCGCACCTACGCCGAGGTCGCCCGGATGATCGGTAAGCCGAAAGCAGCCCGGGCCGTCGGGCAGGCCTTGAAGCGGAACCGCTGGGCGCCCAAGATTCCCTGTCACCGGGTCGTGGCCAGCGACGGTTCCCTCGGCGGCTATTCCGCCGCCGGCGGCCTGGCCGCCAAGCGCCGGCTCCTCCGCCAAGAAAAAGTTCTCGGCTGATCTGAATTTCTGGTATGCTTTCTTCAAAAGACAAACCATGAAACCGATTCCCCGAGCGGTTATTTTTTATCTCTGCTTCACCCTGGCTTTGCCAAACCCTGCCTGGGCTCTTCGCCCTGAACTCGATCGTTCCGCCTTGGAAGAAAGATTCCAACCTGCCGCCGGGATGGAGGAATACGCTATCGACTGGCAGCAGCCTCCGATAAAACTTGAGAAAACGCACACCATAGAGGCGGCCAACGGACAGATGTTCCTTCTCGTTCATTCGTTCAACGAACCCTACCTTCTTTTGAGAGTCGAACAGAAAAGGATAGCTGTTCTTAAGCAGGGCGAAGGATTTGAGGGGCGGCCTTTCGAGGGATTCTTTCGCGTCGACCCGCTGGCCTGGCTGCGTGCGCCCAGAGGACAAGCTGTGCTGCAGAAATTTTCAGGTGATGAGATCTGGATTGTTCGAATTTCCAACACGCTTACCTTCAAAAGGGAAAACGCGCCTATCGGTTTTGCAGCGCCTATCGGATTCCTGTTCCCTGTCAAGCCGCTTTCTGCTGATCCCTCCGCCGGGATGGAGGAAGTGTCGCCGGCGTTTCTGGCCTATGAGCAAAGGTTGAAACAACGGATCAATTCGGAGGGGGTCTTCCAGGTGGAACTGGATGAACGGGGACTTCTCCAAAAGCTCATCTTGCGAGGAACGGAGGTGCTCTACGATGCGGAGGCGGAGTTCTCTTCCTCCGGAGAATTCAAGTTCTCCTACGGGCAGATCATGCCGCTGAGACTATTGGTTTACACGGCTGAGGATGGCTTGCTGACGATGCACGCCGAGCAAGGTGCCTTTTTTCATTATCATGCGGATTCTAGTAGGAGGGCCCTCGAGCTGGAAGTAGGCGTGGACGTTACGGAGGACAACCGACAGCTTCTTCGCGAGATGATGGACAACATCGCGGCAGCGGGAGGTGCTGCCGAAATCGAGTTTCAAGGTCCGACGCTTCCGAACATGAGTGAGATTCTAGAACAGCAAGTCCAGATTGAGTTGGTGGACGGCCAAGGCAGATGGAGGATTGTTGGGGGACAGAATGGCTGGATCGTTTCCAATCTTCCTCCCGCCGCCGGGATGGAGGAGAGAAACGTTGAGGGGGCGCTGGCCGCGTTGGCGGAAGGGGCGCAGGGGGCCGGGGTGGTGGTGATCGGGCCGGAGGGGTTGGAGGTGCGGGCCGGGCTGGAGGAGATGGTGAAGCGGGCGCCGCCGGAGCTTCTGCACCGGATGGTCTTCTTTGCGGTCGGCGCCGTCTGGGCCGAGCGGCTTCGGCAGTTGAATCGCGGCGTCCGGGTGATTGAAAAGGATGATCTGAACGCGTTGATCCCAATCCTGCTCGCGATGCCGGAGGCGGACCGGGTCGCTGTGCTGGGCTGGCTCGCCCTCGCTCAGCGGTTGGAGCGGGTCGTCCCGCCGAGCATCACCGTCTCCTTCCTGGATATGAACGCTGCCTTCCGGCTGATCCTGGCGGCGATGGGGGTTCCTGCCGCCCTTCTGGATCAGATCGATGCCGTTGGGCTGGAAGAACAGCTGGCCCGCCGCCGATCCGCGTAATCCTTCCACGTGGTATCTTTTGTGTTGGGGTCGATCATCGCATTGATTTTCTTCAGGTGGGGCTACTCCCTTGATGGGAGAGGAGATTAAGGATGGACAACGTGATTGCGATGTATCTCATCCTTGGAGCGGTTGGACTCACAGGCATTGCTTGGACTTACTGGTCCGACCGCCGCCACCGTCGGCGCCACCAGCACCATCGCTCCTGAAGAAATTCCGCTCACGGTTCTCTCTGAGTCACCCTTGCCTCGATAGACACCGGACGGTATAATCCTTCCGTGCTCGATACCATCGCCACTCAATTGACCAACCTCCGAGAGACTCTCTCGAACCTGCGGAGGTATCTTTGACCTGGACTCCGCGGAATCCAGGATAAAGGTCCTCGAACAAGCCCTCGCCGCGCCCGGATTCTGGGACGATCAGGCCAAGGCCAACGTCACGATCCAGGAGTTGAAGCGGTTCAAGTCCATCGCGGAACCTTGGAGGGTGGCCTGGGCGGAGATGGAGACCCTGCAGGAGCTGGCGGCCCTCGTCGATCCGAACGATGCCGCCTCCGTCAAGGACCTCCAGCATTCGTTGGACGCCCTTTCAAAAGCAGTGGCCGCCCTGGAGCGGAAAACCCTTTTCCAAGGGGAAGTGGACGCCAACAACGCGATCCTCTCGATCACTGCCGGGGCCGGCGGGACGGAGTCGTGCGATTGGGTCTCGATGCTGTTCCGGATGTACAGCCGGTGGGTCGAGTCGAAAGGATTTAAATCCCAAGTGTTGGATTACCTGGCCGGCGAGGAGGCGGGGATCAAATCGGTGACGGTCGAGATCCAGGGGGAGTATGCCTTCGGGCTTCTCCAGGGAGAATCGGGGGTTCATCGCCTCGTCCGGATTTCCCCGTTTGATTCGAACAAGCGGCGGCACACCTCGTTCGCCGCGGTGGATGCGATCCCTGAAATTCCCGACGACATCCAAGTCGATGTTCAGGAAAAGGATCTTCGAATCGACGTCTACCGGGCCAGCGGCCCCGGCGGCCAGGGGGTCAACACCACCGACTCCGCCGTCCGAATCACCCATCTTCCGACGGGGATCGTGGTCCAGTGCCAGAATGAACGGTCCCAGCACAAGAACAAGGCCTCCGCCATGAAGGTGCTCCGGGCCCGGCTCTACGAAGCGGAACGGAAGCGCCGGGAAGAGGCCCTGGCCAAACAGTACGCCCAGAAACAGAAGATCGAATGGGGGTCGCAGATCCGCTCCTATGTCCTTCAGCCGTACCAGATGGTGAAGGATCACCGGACCGATCTGGAAACCGGGAAAACCCAGGCGATGCTGAATGGGGAGGAGCTGGATCTGTTCATCGACGCGTATCTGCGCTGGAAGGCGCAAAAGCGGTGAGAGGATTAATCCTCTCACCGCTTTCTTGATATGTTGAATTGGATCGTCGACAAAATCATCGGTTCTCAGAACGAGCGCCTGATTAAGAAGCTACGGCCCGTCGTCGCCCAGATCAATGGGTTGGAGCCATCGATGAAGAATCTGGACGACGCGGGGCTCAAGGCCAAGGCCCAGGATCTGCGGGCCCGGCTCCAGAGCCGGATCAAGGCGCTCGGCGGCGATCTCCTCGAGCCGGAAGCCGTTCCGGACCAGGAAATGGAACCGGAGGATGAGGATGTCAAGAAACAGCGGAGGAAGCGCCGCCTCAAACTAGAGAATCAAGCGATGGATGAGATTCTGCCCGAGGCGTTCGCCCTGGTCCGGGAAGCGGGCCGCCGGACCGTTTCGATGCGGCACTTCGACGTCCAGCTCATCGGGGGAATGGTTCTCCATCAGGGAAAGATCGCCGAGATGGCGACAGGAGAAGGGAAGACACTCGTCGCCACCCTGGCGGTTTTCTTAAACGCCCTGTTGGGCCGGGGGGTTCATCTGGTTACGGTGAACGATTACCTGGCCAAACGGGACCGGCACTGGATGGGGCCGATCTACGAGGCGCTGGGCTTGACGGTTGGGGTGATCCAGCACGACATGGACCCGCAGGACCGGCGCTCGGCCTACGCCTGCGACGTCACCTACGGGACGAACAACGAGTTCGGGTTCGATTATCTGCGGGACAACATGGCCGGCTCGGTGGAGGAATGCGTCCAGCGGCCGTTGTGCTACGCGATCGTCGATGAGGTGGACTCGATCCTGATCGACGAGGCGAGGACTCCGCTCATCATCTCCGGGCCGGCCGAGGAGTCGACCGAGCTTTATTACCGGATCGACCGGATCATCCCGAACCTGGCCAAAGGGGCGGATTTCACCGTGGACGAGAAGGCCCACTCCGCGGTCCTCACCGAAGAAGGGGTCAAGAAGGCGGAGGGGCTGCTCAACGTCGGGAACCTGTACGAGGACACCAACATCACGCTGGTCCACCACATCAACCAGGCCCTCCGGGCGCACACGCTCTACGAGCGGGACGTGGATTACATGCTCAAGGACGGCCAGGTGGTGATTGTGGATGAATTCACCGGCCGCCTCATGCCGGGGCGGCGCTGGTCGGACGGCCTGCACCAGGCGATCGAGGCCAAGGAAGGGGTCAAGATCGAGCGGGAGAATCAGACCCTGGCGACGATCACCTTCCAGAATTATTTCCGGATGTACGACAAGCTCGCCGGGATGACCGGCACCGCCTCGACGGAGGCGGCCGAATTTCATCAGATCTACACCCTGGAGGTCATCACGGTCCCAACGAACCAGGCCCTGATCCGGACGAATCACCCCGACGTGGTTTTCAAGAGCGAACGGGAGAAGTTTAAAGCGGTGGTGGAGGAGATCGCCCAGCTCTATGAGAAGGGGCGGCCGGTTCTGGTGGGAACGGTTTCCATCGAGAAATCGGAGCGGTTGAGCAAACTCCTGAAAACCCGCCAGATCCCGCACCATGTCTTGAACGCCAAATACCACGAGATGGAAGCGCAGATCGTCGCGCAGGCCGGCCGGCACCGGGCGGTGACCATCGCCACGAACATGGCGGGGCGGGGAACCGACATCCTCCTCGGAGGGAATCTTCAATTCCTCGTCGCCTCGGAGTTCAAACGGCTGGAGGAACCCTCCAAAGAAGAAGTTTCGCCCGAGAAGCAGGGGCAGTTGTTGAAGGAGATCCAGGCCCGGGTTCAGGGGCAGGTGGAGGAGGAGCATCAGAAGGTGGTCGCTTTAGGAGGCCTCCATGTGCTCGGCACCGAGCGGCACGAGGCCCGTCGGATTGATAACCAGCTGCGGGGCCGGTCCGGCCGCCAGGGGGACCCCGGGTCGAGCCGCTTCTACCTTTCGCTGGAGGATGAACTGATCCGGCTCTTCGGAGAGAACCGGATGCTGGAGTGGACCAAGGCGGCGATCCCCGAGGGGGAGGCGATTGAACACCCATGGCTTTCCAGGGCGATCGAGACGGCGCAGAAGCGGGTGGAGATGCAGAACTTTGAGATCCGGAAGCGCCTGCTCGAGTACGACAACGTGATGAACCGGCAGAGGGAAGTGATTTACAAGCAGAGGCGGGCCGTCCTGGAAGGGGAGCTGCTGCGGCCGAAGATCCTGGGGATGTTGGACGAAGCGGTCGAGGGAATCCTGGCCCTCCACGCCCCGGACCATCAGTCCCCGGAGGAATGGGATTTGAAGGGGCTGCGGGATCTGATGTCGTCCCAATTCAACGTTCAGATGCCGCTGGAAGCGGCCCGGCAGATCGAGGAGGAGGATCGCCCCGACCGGAAAACGTTGGTGGATCAGGTGATCGACGCGGCCCACAAGGCGTACGAGGCCCGGGAGCTGGAGTTTGGAAAAGAACAATTCCGCCGCCTGGAACAATGGGTGATGCTGCAGGTGATCGATGCCAAGTGGAAGGATCACCTGTACGGGATGGACCACCTTCGGGAGGGGATCAGCTACCGGGTGTACGGCCAGCAGGATCCGCTCGTCGAGTATCAGCATGAGGCGTACGAGATGTTCACCCGGATGGTGGAATCGATCCGGCAGGAGCTGGTCGAGCTGATCTTCAAGATTCAGGCGGTCCGGGCGGAACGGGCGGCTCGGATCCTGGAGCCGACCCAGTTCCTTCATCCCGAGGCCCCCAGCCCGGCGGCGGCCGCCGTTTTTCCTCAGCCCAATCCGACGATGCGTTACGACACGGTCGTGGATCCCCTCTCGCCCGGTTTTGAGCCAGGCCCGCAAGCAGCTCGGGAAGCTTTCGCGCCGGTTCGGCGCGATCAGCCGAAGGTGGGTCGAAACGACCCCTGTCCCTGTGGCAAGGTAGATGGAGAGGGGAAGCCAGTGAAATATAAGAAGTGCCACGGCGCATGAATCAACGAATGTTCGGTCATTCCCGCGGAAGCGGGAATCTATGCCGAGTTGATCCTCGCTTTCGCGAGGATGACAGAATGGGAGGAATACTAAATGATTCGATTTGAGTGGGTGATTGTTGGAATTTTGATTACAGGATCGCTGGTGACTTCAGCCGCGGCGGCGCCGGTCCAGAAGGATCGCCCGAGAGCCGGATCGTCCGAGGAAGCGGCCCCGTTGGAGCAGCCGGCCGAAAGGCCTTCGGCGGAAGATCAGCAGGCGATGATGCAGCAGATGATGGGCAATATGATGGGGTTGATGATGGAAGGGATGGGCCGGGCGATGGCGAAACCGGAGTTCGCCCAGAATGTGGCCACCTTTATGCGAAATTACTATAAGGCGTTGATTGCCCAAGGATTCACCGAGGAAGAGGCGATGAAGATCGTACTCTCGACGGGGATTCCTCAACTGGGAAGCCAGCGGTAAGGGACGTTCGCAAATGACGGCCGTTGATGATACAACTTTTCCTATCTGCCGCCCTCCTGATCTTAAGTTATCCCCCCTTTGATTTCGGGTGGGTGGCCTGGGTCGCGCTTGTGCCCTGGCTCTGCGCGATCCAGGCCGCGGCTCCCCGGCAGGCCTTCCTTCGCAGTGCTCTCGTCGGCCTGCTGTTTTTCGGCGGCACGATGGGATGGTTGGTTCACGTCACGATCCCCGGCACGATTCTACTCATCCCGTACCTGGCGTTGTATTTCGGAGTGTGGGGGTGGCTCGCGCGTCGACTCACGGTCCCCTCGGGAACGGGCCTGTCACTTCGGCTTCTGTTCGGGCTGCCGGCGGCGTGGGTGGTCCTGGAATATTTGCGCGGGCACCTTCTGACCGGCCTGGGCTGGAATCTCCTGGCCCATACCCAGTGGAATTGGATTTCCCTGATCCAGATCGCCGACTTGACCGGCGTTTACGGCGTCTCCTTCTTAGTCGTTCTGGTCAACGTCGCTGTTTGGGAATGGGTTCGACGCCGTCATTTCGAGGCGAAGCCGAGAAATCTGACGCGAAGCGTCATCTCGAACGAAGTGAGAGATCTCGAGATCTCTCGCCACTTCGTGGCTCGAGATGACATAATTGCTGGGGGATTCCTTCTCCTTGCGCTGGTCTACGGAAATGTTCGCCTTCAACAGATTGGGGCCGCGGATGCTGGCTCCTCCTCCTTCAAGGTGTCGATCGTGCAGGGGAACATCCCCCAGCCGCAGAAGTGGGACGACGCCTTCGCCGAGGCGATCTGGAAGCGGTATGAGTCGTTGATCCAAGAAGCGGCGAAAGCGAAGCCGGATCTGATCCTCTGGCCTGAAACTTCCGTTCCTGGGTTTCTCGATGACGCGCTCGTTGCCGATCGGCTTCGAAAGATTGCTCAAGAAAGCCGAACGCCCTTTTTGGCAGGGGTCCCTCTGATCAGGACTGCGCCGGACCACCTTTCCGGGCGACAGATCGAGCGGGAATACAACAGCGCGGCGTTGATCGGGTCGGATGGAACGGTCTTGGAACGTTACGACAAGGTGCATCTGGTTCCTTTCGGAGAATACCTGCCGCTTCAACCCGTGCTGGGATGGCTGCGGAACTTCGTTTTGATGGGAGAATTCTCGCCGGGGAACCGGTACACAGTATTTCGTTCCGGGGTGCCCCCCTTTTCTGTCCTGATCTGCTTCGAGGATCTTTTTCCCGGGCTGTCCCGCCGCTTTGTCCGGGAAGGGGCCGAATGGCTGGTAGTGATTACCAACGATGCCTGGTTCAAGCACTCTGCCGCTTCGCTCCAACATCTCCAGGCATCCGTGTTCCGGGCTGTGGAAAATCGGGTCTGGGTGGTTCGGGCGGCCAATACCGGATGGTCTGGATTTGTGGATCCATGCGGCCGGCGATTACCGCCTCCTTCCCAAGCTCCTCGTTTCAAACCGGGCGTGGCCGCCGCGGAACTGGCTGTCCCGGCGGCGGCAATGTCGCGTCCCACTTTTTACGGCCGGTGGGGAGATTGGTTTATCTGGCTCTGTTTGTTGTTTTTAGGATGGGCTTTCCTTCCGTCGAGAAAGGGGTATAATAAGGAACTTTAGGCCGAAAAATGGAAGCGCTGGATCAGCTTGTCAAACAACGAGTTACAAAATTAGAGGCGGCCCGAAAGACCGGGCCCGATCCGTACCAGACTGCCTTCAAACGGGACGGGTCGATCCAAGAACTTCTGGCCGGTTTTAAAGAGGGGCAAACTCTGCATGTGGCCGGCCGGCTGACCGCTCTGCGGGGCCAGGGGAAAATCGCTTTCGGGGATCTCAAGGACCAGACCGGCAAGATCCAGCTGTTTTTCTCCGAGGAGATTCTGAAAGAGAAGTATCCCCTCATCGCGGCGACCCTCGATCTGGGAGATATCGTCGCGGCCGAGGGAGAATCCTTCACCACGAAGACCGGAGAAAAGACGATCCGGGTTTCCGAATGGCATCTGCTGTCGAAGGCCCTGCGGCCTCCTCCGGAAAAATGGCACGGCCTCCAGAACCGGGAGCTGAAATATCGGAAGCGGTACCTGGACCTGATGAGCAACCCGGAGACCCGAGAGGCGTTTCAACTGCGAAGCCGGTTAGTCAGTGGGATCCGGCGGTTTCTCGATGGACGAGGATTCCTGGAGGTGGAGACCCCGATGATGCAGCCGATCCCGGGTGGGGCGGCCGGCAAGCCGTTCAAGACCCATCACAACGCGTTGGGAATGGACCTTTATCTGCGGATCGCGCCGGAACTTTACCTGAAGCGACTCCTGGTGGGCGGCTTCGACAAAGTCTACGAGATCAACCGGAACTTCCGCAACGAAGGGCTCTCCACCCGGCACAACCCGGAGTTCACCATGCTGGAGGTGTACGAGGCGTACGGCAACTGCGCCTCCATGATGGATCTCACCCAGGACCTCATCACCGTGTTGGCCCAAGAATTAAAGGGCGGTTTGAAACTGAAGTATGGTGGCAAGACAATCGATCTGACTCGTCCCTGGCCGACGGTGTCGTTTGCCGAAATGGCTAGACAAAGATACAAGATTGAACCGACTGATTCCTTAGAGGAGATGGCGAGCAAAATCCCTCAGATCGCTCTCGAGGGATTCTCTGGGGAATTGAAAGAAGGGAAAAAAGGTCTGGCCAGAATTCCTCGGAATCAACTTGCCAAGCTTGTGACGGAATTGTTGGAAGAAGTTGTTCTAGAAGGAGAAGAGGAATCCCCCATCTTCGTTATCGATTTCTTCTCCTTTTTTTCGCCTTTAGCCAAGTCAATTACAGACCGGCCAGGGATTGCGGACCGGTTTGAGCTTTTTATCGGGGGTCTGGAGGTGGCCAACGCCTACACCGAGCAGAACGACCCGATCGAGCAACGCCACAGCCTACAGGCTTCCCAAGATTTTGGGGGAGAGCTGGCCCAGCCGGTGGACGAAGATTTCCTGGAGGCACTGGAGTACGGAATGCCGCCGGCCGGCGGCCTAGGGATCGGCATCGACCGGCTGGCGATGCTGCTGACCCAGCAGGAGTCGATCCGGGACGTGATTTTGTTCCCAACCCTCCGCCCCGAGGAGAAGGAAGCGAAAGCATGAGCAGAAAATCCTTGCTGGAACAGGAACTCCGGCGAATGATCCGAGTGATTGTTCGGGAATACAAACCAGAGCGCATCATCTTGTTCGGATCATTAGCGCAAGGAACCACTCATGAATGGAGCGACATTGATCTGGCGATCGTGAAAGACACCCGACGGCAAAGGGAAGGTTCTCTATGACCGAGCCGCATGATTGGACAGCGTTTGCCCGCGGAGATCTCGTGTTAGCCGAGTCGGCGGGGCCTTTTCGTTTGCAAAGATTAGTGTATTAAGTTACACTCATTGGTGTATATTCAGACGGCGGCCTCATAGCCATGGTAAATCTTCGGTCGGAAATCGCGCAAAAGGTTTTAGGCCATTTCTTTCTTCAGGAGAGCAGCCAGCTCTACGTGAATGAGATGTGCCGTCGGTTTGGGGTGGATCGCGGGAACCTGATTCGTAAATTGAAAGAATTAGAGGGAGAGAAAATCCTCAAGAGCGAATGGCAGGGGAACCAGCGCTATTATCGGCTCAACCCTTCTTTTCCCCTGCTTCAGGAGTATAAAAAAATCGTCTTAAAGACCGTTGGCCTGGAAGCCTTTTTGCGTGAGGCGCTTGGCAAGGTGCGGGGAATCCGGTCGGCCGTATTGTTCGGGTCGTACGCGGGGAATCGGATGAATCTTTCCAGCGATTTGGACCTGCTTGTGGTTGGAGACCACAGCACCGTGGATCTTCAGCGGCAGGTCGCTTTGCTGCAGAGGAAGATCGACCGTGAGATGAACGTGGTCAGTCTGAGCCCGGCCGAATATGAAAAAAAGAAGAGATCCGATCCGCTGATCCGCTCCATCGTTCGGAAGGACAAGGTCATTGTCCTGTGAAGGGTTTTGAGAAAGAGTATTTTCAAAGATTTGAGTTCACGCGGGACCAGGTCGAGCGTTATTTCAAAAACGCGCTTCGAGATTTGGAGATCGCCCGGAAGGATTCTATCCCGGAAGTTAAATTTTCATACGGCTACCAGGCCTTGATTAAGGCAGGTATTGCCCTGTTGGCTCATGTGGGGCAGGTGCGGGTGAGGGGTATTCCAGGTCATCATGTCAAGATATTGGGGAAAATGAGCGAGATTCTTCGCGACGATGATCTTATGATGGTTGGGAATGCCATGCGGATGAAAAGAAATGACGATTTTTATGGAGGGGGGACGATTGTCACTGAGAAAGAGGCAGTGGACTATTTTCGGTTCGTGGAGAATGTCTTGAGAAAAGCGGCCAAGAGAATACGCCGATCGGGAAGGGCTGTTTAGGGGATGCGGTACGAGCTGTTTCTGGCGATGAGGTACCTGGTGGGGCTGAAACGGCAGCAGCCGTTTGTGTCGGTGATCGCGGCGATCTCGGTGCTCGGCGTGGCCGTCGGCGTGGCGGCCCTGCTCGTGGTCCTGGGGGTGATGAGCGGGTTCGACGCCGATCTGGAAGCGAAGATCGTCGGGGCCAATCCCCATCTGCGGGTGGAAGCCGAAGGAGGGATCGCCGATGTCGACTCTCTTCTGAAACGGATTGAAGAGACTCCCGGAGTGGTGGCAGCCTCTCCCTACATTCACGCCGAGGTGCTTCTTCAGCAGAAGGAGCGGGGCGAAGGGGTGATCCTGCGGGGGGTGGAGCCGGACCGGGAGAAGCGGGTCACCGGGGTGGCCGACTCGGTGGTCAGCGGCAGATGGCCCCCGAGAGAGGGGGAGATCTTTTTAGGGTCGGAGCTTGCCGGGCGGTTGGGGGTTCAAGAGGGGGACCCGATCAGCGTGATCGTGCCAGGCAAGAAACCCACACCCCAGTCGGCGACGGTCGGCGGGACGTTCACGACCGGCTATTACGATTACGATCTTCACCTGGCCCTCTGCTCTCTGCCGACGGTGCAGGCCCTGTTGAATCAGCCGGGGAAAATCTCCGGGATCGGCGTTCGGGTTCAACAAGCGGTCCGGGCCGCTTCGGTTAAAAAAGAACTCCGGCGCCGGCTGGGATTTCCGTACTGGGTGGTCAGCTGGATGGAATCGAACCGGACCCTCTTCGATGCCCTGAAGCTGGAGAAGACGGCGATGTTCATTCTGCTTTCGCTGATCGTTCTGGTTGCCTGCTTCAACATCATCGCGACGATCCTGATGATGGTGGTGGCCAAGACCAAGGAGATCGGGATCTTAAAGTCGATCGGGGCGAACTCCCGTTCGATCCGGCGGATCTTTACCTGGGCGGGGCTTTTGATCGGGGTGACCGGGACATTGCTCGGGGCGGGGATCGGCTTAAGCCTCTGCGCGGCGCTGGGGAAGTATCAGTTCATTCGGCTTCCGCCGGAGATTTATTACATTGACCGCCTGCCGGTGAAGTTGGAATGGCCGGACGCGGGAGCGGTGATATTGGCGGCGCTGGCGATCAGCTGGGCCTCCTGTGTGTATCCGGCCTGGGTGGCGGCTCGTCTGCAGCCGGCCGAGGCGCTGCGATACGAATGAAATCGCTGTTGCAGGCGGTCGGGCTGAAGAAGACGTACCGGCAGGGGACGCGGCAGGTTGAGGTGCTCCGCGGCGTCGACTTTTCCGTCGCCGAGGGGGAGGCGGTGGTGATCGTCGGCCCGTCGGGGTCGGGGAAGTCGACCCTGCTCCATCTTTTGGGAGGATTGGACTGGCCGACCGGCGGGAAGGTCCGGTTTCAAGGGAAGGATCTGTACGCCCTGGGGGATGGAGAGCTGGCAAGGACCCGGAACCTTTCCTTCGGATTCGTGTTCCAGTCTTATCATCTGGTTCCGGAGTTGACGGCGCTGGAGAATGTGGCGCTGGCCGGCTGGATCCGCAACGGGGCGGGGCCTTCCCGATCGGCCCTTAAAGCGGCGCAGGAGATTCTGGAGCAGGTCGGCTTGCGGCATCGGCTCTCCCATCGGCCGACAGAACTCTCCGGCGGGGAGCAGCAGCGGGTGGCGCTGGCCCGGGCCCTGGTGAACCGGCCGCCGCTCCTGTTTTGCGACGAGCCGACCGGGAACTTGGATTCCGAGACCGGATCAGAAATCTTGAAACTGCTGGCGGGGCTTCACCGGGAGCAGGGGACGACGTTTGTCATTGTGACTCACGAGCCGGTGCTCCAGCGAATCGCTTCGCGTGTCCTCTTATTAAAGGACGGGAGACTGTGACTACTCCGCCCAATAAGTCAGGCGGCTTCTTGGGGCACGCACAGCCCAGCAGCTCACGTTACGCCCCAACAGGCACCGTCCGTGCCTGCAAAGCACGACCTAGAATATTGAGAGCAGCGTTGTGATCACGATGAATGGAAAATCCACAGCGATGGCAATGATGCCAACGAACAGACAGCATTTTTTCCACTACGCAGCCACAAGCGCTACAAACTTGGCTCGTTCCCCCCGATTCAACTTCTACAACTGGAATCCCGGCACTTTCAGCCTTGGATTTCAGGATGTTCATGAAGCTGCTCCAAGCGACATCGGATATCGCACGGGCAAGCCTGTGGTTCTTGAGCATTCTATGAACACCCAAGCACTCCACAGCAATCAAGCCGTAGTTGCGGATCAACTTCAACGCGATTTTGTGGTGCTGCTCCTTCCTAAGGTTTTTGATTCTAACTGGACTTTTGCAAAATCACTTCTCTCTGACGTATGATAGGCATAACCTTTCCCTCAATTGAGGCATTGGAGGTGGCTCCCCCAACACGAAAGGGGAGCTTTATGCCAGCCATCATCGAGTGGCCGACGGTTGTCAAG